>JAJDNI010000284.1 GCA_022340755.1 Gemmatimonadota bacterium | reverse complement strand
TCCGCTCTTCGGAACGGAGGGGCCGCTTCGCTCGGTGAGGAATCGAGGAGCGCCGCTGGACGCTCCATCCTCCAGGTGCGAAGCTTCCCCGGTGCCGATGCGTGTCCGTCGCGTCGGCGATTCCCCATCTCAGCGATGTCTGCCGTGCACGACCCATTGGTGAGTGGTGCGCTCCTGTTCGCGGTCGGCCTCGTGGCCGGCACCCTGAACGTCGTGGCCGGAGGCGGGTCCATGCTGACCCTCCCGGTGATGATCTTCCTGGGCCTGCCGGCCACGGTGGCCAACGGCACGAATCGGGTGGCAATCCTCGTCCAGAACGTCGGCGCTTCGTGGAGCTTTCACCGGCGGGGTCTGACGTCTCGCGCTTGGCTCCTGCTCGCGATTCCGCCGGCGCTGGTGGGTGCCGTCCTGGGCACGATGGTGGCCGTGCGCATCGGGGACGTCGCGTTTCAGCGGATACTGGCGCTGGTGCTGGTGGCGGTGGCGGCGTACACGCTGTGGCGCCCGACTCCATCGACGGGAGGAGGAGCCACGGCGCCGCCGATGGGTGTCCGCGCGACGGGCTTCGTCATGTTGTTCTTCCTGGTGGGGTTCTACGGCGGGTTCCTGCAGGCGGGTGTGGGCTTCGTGATTCTGGCGGTGACCACCGCAGGCGGGCTCGATCTGGTGCGCGGCAACGCACTGAAGGTGATGCTGGTCCTCGCGTTCACCATCCCGGCGCTCATCCTCTTCGCCTGGAGCGGCAAGGTGGATTGGGTCATGGGAACGGCCCTCGCCGCGGGCAACCTGCTGGGTGGACTCCTGGGGGTACGCGTGCAGATCCTCAAGGGTCACGGGTGGGTGCGCAACGTCGTCACGGTCACCATGGTGGTATTCGCCATCAAGCTCCTCGTCGGCGGGTAGGCGCGGCCGGGGGCGCCTGGCTCCCGTCAGGAGCCGGATCCCACAGCTGCCATGAAGAGCGCGACGATCTCGGCGCTCGCGTCCAGGTTGCGGGAGTGGGGTCCGGTGAAGTCGGGCCACGGGCCGGTGTCGCCGGGCCAGGAATGGCCTCCTCCGTTGACGCGGTCGTAGAGAACCGTGGCCCCGCCGTCACACTCCGCATAAAGAAACCTCGTATAGCTGGTGCCGTCCCCCACGCTGTCCGGGTGCTCTTCCTGCGTGGGTGTCGGGTCACAGCCTTCCAGGGCCGACCAGAACGCCACCATGTCGTCGACGGGGAGGATGCCGCCGCCTCCGCTATTGGCGCCGGTGAAGGGGATGACCGGATCGTTGTCGCCATGGATGATGGCGACCGGGAACGAGTGCGCGGGCGCGCACCGCGACGTCATCACCTGATAGGGGGAGCCGGAGACCACGGCGATGCCCACCGGTGCCACCGGGCTCTGGCATCCGTAGACCTGGGCCAGCTGACCCCCCTGGGAGAAGCCGGCGACGAACACACGCGTGCTGTCCACCGGCAACCCGGTCGCCAGCTGATGGACGAGCGTTCTCAGGAACGTGACGTCGTTGGCGCCGAGGCGCTCGGCGGGAGTGCAGCCCCCGCACCCGACCGTCCAGGTCCCCTCCAGGCCGTCCGGATAGACCACGACCAAACCGGCGGCATCGGTCAGCGCGTCCGCGGCGATGCGCGCGTGGAAGGCCTTGCCGGTGTCCCCGGCACCATGGAGGACGATGAGCAGAGGATGGCTGCCCGTGGCCCCCATCCCGGGCGGGATGTGCATGTAATAGGTGCGGTTGTAGAGGCCCGAATGCACCCATTCGCCCACGACGCCGTCTCCCTCCCGGCGGTGGAGGTCGAAGCTCGCGGGGTCGGTTGAGCTCCCGCACGCGGCGGTGGCCAGGCAGGCCGGCAACCAGACCAAGGCCGTGCGCGCAGAGTGGGGCAGTGCCATGAAGGACTCCTCGGAAGCAGGGTGTCCCCCACAGGGTGGCCCACCCGTTCAACCCATCCTCACGAGCAGATGTACGCTCGAGGTGCCGGGACTTTTCCGGCGACGAAGGGAAAGGGGCGGCCACCTGCAGGTGGCCGCCCCTCTCTCGTCCTGGGACCGCAGTGATCGGCTCAGTACCGATAGTGATCCGGCTTGTAGGGGCCCTCCACGGGCACGTTGATGTAGTCCGCCTGTGCCCTGGTGAGCTCGGTGAGCTTCACGCCCAGCTTGTCGAGGTGCAGGCGGGCCACCTTCTCGTCCAGGTGCTTGGGCAGGACGTACACCTTCTTCTCGTACGCCTCCGTGTTGGTGGCCAGCTCGATCTGCGCCAGGACCTGGTTCGTGAAGCTCGCGCTCATGACGAAGCTCGGGTGACCCGTGGCGCACCCGAGGTTCAGGAGCCGACCCTCGGCCAGCACCAGGATGGCGTGGCCGTCGGGGAAGATCCACTCGTCGTATTGTGGCTTGATTTTCACCTTCCTGATGCCCGGGATCCTCTTCAGGCCGGCCATGTCGATCTCGTTGTCGAAGTGGCCGATATTGCCCACGATGGCCTGGTCCTTCATGCCGCTCATGTGCTCGGCCGTGAGCACGTCGCGGTTGCCGGTGGCGGTGATGAAGACGTCTGCGTCCTCCAGAACATCCTCGAGCCGCTTGACCTCGAAGCCCTCCATGGAGGCCTGCAAGGCGCAGATGGGGTCGATCTCGGTGACGACTACCCGCGCGCCCTGACCCTTGAGCGCCTGAGCACAGCCCTTGCCGACCTCACCGTATCCGCAGACCACCGCGAGCTTGCCGGCGAGCATGACGTCCGACGCACGGTTGAGCCCGTCGATGACCGAGTGACGGCACCCGTAGATGTTGTCGAATTTCGACTTGGTCACCGAGTCGTTGACGTTGATGGCGGAGAAGAGCAGGGTGCCGTCGTTCTCCATCTCGTAGAGACGGTGCACGCCGGTGGTGGTCTCCTCGGAGACGCCGCGGATGTTGGCCACGAGGCCGTGGAAGCGCTCGGGATCCGAAGCCATGGATCGGCGCAGCAGATCCAGGATCACCCCCCATTCCTCCGGCTCCGACTCCTCGTCGAAGTCCGGGACGGCTCCGGCCGCCTCGAACTCCACGCCGCGGTGAAGCAGAAGCGTGGCGTCACCACCGTCGTCCACGACCAGGTCGGGGCCGCTACCGTCGGACCATTCGAGCGCCTGATCCGTACACCACCAGTATTCTTCCAGGGTTTCGCCCTTCCAGGCGAAGACCGGGGTCCCCGCAGGTCGCTCCGGGGTGCCGTCCCGACCGACGACCACCGCCGCCGCGGCGTGGTCCTGCGTCGAGAAGATGTTGCACGACACCCAGCGCACGTCGGCACCGAGCTCGACAAGCGTCTCGATGAGGACGGCGGTCTGCACCGTCATGTGCAGGGAGCCCATGACCTTCATGCCCTGAAGGGGCTTCCGCGGCCCGAACTCGGCACGCGCGGCCATGAGGCCCGGCATCTCCTTCTCGGCCAGGCGGATCTCCTTGCGGCCCCACTCCGCCAGGGACAGGTCCTTCACCTTGAACGGGGGGCGCTCCTTACGGGCGCCGGCCCCCTTCGGGCTCAGCACGGCGGTCTCACTCATGGTTCCTCGTCTCTTTCGTTGTTCGAAGGTTCGGATGGTTCGGATGATCGGGTCGTCCCGCGCGTCCCGGTGGCGACGAAGACCAGAGGACCTCTGGCCGCGGGATCCGGCGGTATCGGCCGCGCCTGGACTTCCTGGAAGCCCGCTTCGCCCATCCACTGCGCCATACGGGCGGGGTCGAAGCCCGGCCACACGTGGCCCATCTCCTCGGCGTACTCGGCTCCGCGCTCGTGGGATCTCATCTCCACGAGCAGGAGACGGCCTCCGGGCTTGAGCGCCCTGTGGGCCTCGTCCAGGACGTCGCGCGGCTCCACGACGTAGTGGAGGACGAGGGAGAGCACCGCCAGGTCGAGCTCGCCGTCCGCGACGGGGAGGTCTTCGAGGTCGCCGGCGCGGAGCTCCACGTTGTCGACGCCCTCCAGGCGCCTGCGGGCGGCTGCGAGCATGGCGTCGGAGCGATCCACTCCGATGACCCGATGGACGAATGGGGCCAGGAGGGCCGCGAGCGCCCCGGTTCCGGAGCCGAGGTCCCCGACGGTCCAACGCTCATCCAGGAGAGCGAAAAGAGGAAGCAGCTCGGCGCGGCTCCCGAAGAGCTGAACCCGAAGCTCGTCCCATCGGTCCGCGACGCCGGCGAAGAACGTCGCCGCGCGACGGTGCCGCTCCGCCATCACACCACGCGCCCGCTCGGCGTCGGCAGCGTACACGGCGTGCTTCCTCAGGTCGTCCCGCACGATGCGCCACAGGTCCAGGGACGCCCCGTCCAGCACGGGGGAGACCCGGTAGTGGCGGTTGCGTCCCTCGGCACGGGACACGACCCATCCGTCGTCCGCCAACGTCCGGAGATGACGGCTCACCGTGGGCTGGGGGAGTTGGACTGCGTCACACAGCTCCGAAACCGTGAGTTCGCCCCGCTCCAGGAGCGCAAGGATCCGTGTCCGCGTTTCGTCACCGAGGGCGGAGAGATGGTCCAGGATGGGAGGTGCGGCAATTGTATTCATAGATTCACATGTGAAGATATATCGTCCCCCGCTCATGGAGAAGACCCTCCTAGCCGGTGAAATCCGCTTGGCGAGACCCGTGCCCTTTGGTTAGCTTCGCCCGTCGCAGCTTCTGCCCGAGCAACAAGGAGACGGCGCCGTGGCTCATCACCACCACGCCCCCCACGACGATATCGTCTACCCGTCCACTCTCCCCTTTCTCTTCGTCCATCTGGCGTGTTTTTCCGCCTTCTGGACCGGAGTTCCCACAGAGGCCCTCTGGGTCGCGCTGGCCTTGTACCTGATGCGCATGTGGGCCATCACGGCCGGGTACCACCGCTACTTCTCCCATCGCTCCTACAAGACCAGCCGGCTCTTCCAGTTCCTGCTGGCGTTCCTGGGCCAGACGTCCGCTCAGCGGGGGGTGATCTGGTGGTCTGCCGTCCACCGGCATCACCATCTCCACTCCGACACCCCCCAGGACGTTCATTCCCCCAGGCAGCACGGGTTCTTCTACGCCCATGTGGGGTGGATCTTCAGCCCGTCAAACCTGAAGCCCGACTACGGCACGGTCCGGGACCTCACCCGTTTCCCGGAGCTCGTCCTTCTGGACCGGCTCACGTACGGACCGGCGTTCGTCCTCGCCTTCGCCCTCTGGCTGTGGGGCGGATGGCCCATGCTCGTGGTGGGGTTCTTCTGGAGCACGGTGGTGCTCTACCACTGCACGTTCTTCATCAATTCCCTGGCCCACGCGTCCGGCAGACAGCGCTATGTGACCGGGGACGACTCCCGCAACAACTGGCTCCTCGCGCTGCTGACCCTGGGGGAGGGGTGGCACAACAACCACCATCACTACCAGAGCTCGACACGGCAGGGGTTCCGCTGGTACGAGGTGGACGTGTCCTTCTACGTGCTCACGGCGATGTCTTGGCTTCGGGTGGTGTGGGAGCTTCGGGCACCTCCGGAGGCCATTGTCCGAGGCGAGCGTCCCGTCGGGCGCAAGGTGCTGGAGAAGGTGGCACGTGACCTCGCCGCCACGTTCAGCGCGGAAGCCATCGCGTGCCGGGTGAAGGATGCGTGGACGGAGTCCCACGCTCTCGAGGATCTCGCGGAACGTACCCGTCGGGCACGGGACCAGGTGGAAGGCCTGCTCGCCGAGGTCTCCCTCCCTCATCTCCCCACGATTCCGGAGCTCAGGGAGAAGGCCGAAGAGATGCTCAACGAGACCCCGTCGCTGGACGAGATCGTGAACCGGGCTCATCAGATCCTCACCGAAGCGGTGACCCGCCGCGTCTGTGATCTCGCCTTGGCTGGGGCGTAGAGGGTCCCGACCGGGTAAGCCCGACGTCCGACGCGGCCCCCTCAGTCCCTGTCCCCGCAGCCGCCATAGAGCCACTTCTCTCGTCCGTCTTGCCCGGAAGCGCCTGCCCCGGCATTCTTTCAGCTTTTGAAGCTCCGGCCGGCGTTCCCGGATGGGGATGCCGCACCTTACACACCTGACGGAGACACGGATACGCGCATGGGCTGCCTACCGTCGATCTTGGATTCCGTCCCGCGGCGACGCGCCGTCCAGCTGATTCCCGGGAGAGAGGAGACGTCCTCATGACGCAGGAACGCGCCCGCTGGGGCTCTCGAGTCGGACTCATCCTGGCCATGGCGGGCAACGCCGTGGGCCTGGGCAACTTCCTCCGCTTCCCGGTCCAGGCTACCCAGAACGGCGGCGGGACCTTCATGATCCCGTACTTCATCGCGTTCCTCCTCCTGGGCATTCCGCTCATGTGGATCGAGTGGGGTGTGGGACGCCACGGTGGCCTGCGGGGCCACGGATCGGTCCCGGGGATGTTCCAGACGCTGTGGAAGCATCCGGTGGCGAAGTACATGGGCGTCGCGGGGCTGTTCATGCCCATGGTCGTGCTCATCTACTACTGCTACATCGAGTCGTGGACGCTGGCGTGGACGTGGTTCAGCATCACCGGGGCCACCCGGGGCCTGGACGAGCCCACCATGCGCGCCTTCCTACACTCGTACCAGGATCTGGGCAACCACAGCGTCCACGGGTTCTGGACACCGTTCATCTTCTACTTCATCACCATCACCGTGAATTTCGCGGTGGTGATGAAGGGTCTCTCGGGGGGCATCGAGAAGCTGGCGAAGATCGGCATGCCGATCCTCTTCTTCTTCGCCGCCGTCCTCGTGGTCCGGGTCCTGACCCTGCATCCCCAGACCGTGAACGGTGGGGAGATCTCCGGCCCGCTGAACGGCCTCAACTTCATGTACACGCCGGACTGGGCGAAGCTGGCCGACGCCAAGGTCTGGCTGGCCGCGGCGGGGCAGATCTTCTTCACCCTCTCGGTGGGGATGGGTAGCCTCCAGGCCTACGCGTCGTACTTGCGGAAGGACGACGACCTGACCCTTTCGGGCATCGCCACGGCCGCGACCAACGAGACCGCCGAGGTGGTGTTGGGCGGCTCGCTGGCCATCCCGGCCGTGGTGGCCTTCTTCGGCGTCACCGGAGCGGTGGCCATCGCCAAGGGCGGCGCCTACGACCTGGGCTTCGTGGCCATGCCGCTGGTCTTCAACAAGTTACCCGGTGGCACCATCATCACCGCCGCCGCGGGGATCATGTGGTTCGGCCTGCTATTCTTCGCGGGCATCACGTCGTCGGTCTCCATGGCGACGCCGACGACGTCGTTCCTCGAGGAGAACTTCGGATTCACGCGGAAGAAGGCCGGCTTCACCGTCGCCAGCGTGGCGGTGGCCCTGGGCCTACTGCACATCCTCTTCTATACCGGCGGCTTCCTGAGCGAGTGGGACTACTGGGCCGGGACCTTCGGTCTCGTGGTTCTCGCGATGATGGAGACCGTCCTCTTCGTCTGGGTGCTGGGGCCGAGTCCCTGGCAATGGCGCAAGGTCTGGAGTGCCGACAACAAGATGTGGAATGAGCTCCACGACGGTGCGGCCTGGCGCATTCCGGGGTTCTACAGGTTCGTCATGACCTACATCACGCCGCTCTTCCTGCTGACCCTGATGACGTGGTGGACGTACAAGGAAGCGTACCCGACCCTGATGATGGACGGTATCGACCCGGCGGAGCACGCCACGCGCTGGTGGTCCCGGGGTGTGATGCTCGTCCTCCTGGCGGGCCTGATGTTGCTCACCCGTATCGCCTGGTCGCGCCGCAGGGCGCGGGGGGAGGACCTATGAACACCGGTGCCTTGATCTTCATGTTGTGCGCCTGGGCCGTCGTGCTCAGCATCCTCGTGTGGAGCTTCCGTCGCCTGCTCAAGTCGGATCCGAAGCACGAACAGCTTCCGCCTCCGGGGTCCATTCCTTGAGCGACGCCGCACCGCGGTCCGAGCGGATGAAGGAGGGGCGGCCCGATGCGGGCCGCCCCTTCGTGCGTGAGGTGCGAACGACGGCCTGGGGGCCGTTGGACGCGGCCCTGGCAGCCTACGAAGGAGGGCGCGAGGACGCGGCCCTCACGGTGCGCACCGACGTGGCTGATCCGGAGGAGATGACGGTCGCGCACTTCTACAGGGCTCCCACGGACATGGGCCCGGTGGAACGTACAGCCCTGGCGGCCGCGCGGGGCCGGGTGCTCGACGTGGGTGCGGGTGCCGGCGCGTTCGCGCGACCACTCTCCGAGAAGGGGCTGGAAGTCACGGCCCTGGAGATCCTGCCCACGGCCCGCCGCGTCCTGGAGTCGCGGGGGCTTACCGATGTCCGCGACGGCGGGCTGGAGGCCGTGGACCTCGAGGAGCGCTTCGACACCGTGCTGGTCATGATGAACGGCGTGGGTCTGTGTGGTACGGTGAGCGTCTTACCCGCGTTCTTGGCTGCTCTGGCCAACGTCCTCGAGCCCGGGGGACAGGTCCTCGTCGACTCCACGGATCCGCGCGATTGGGATGTGCCGGACGACGGTCGCTACCCGGGAGAGGTGCACATGCAGCTCGTGTTCAACGACGAGGCGGGGCCCCCTTTCCCGTTCCTCTTCGTCGACGAGGGCCTCCTCGGTGAGGTCGCCTCGTTGTCCGGGCTCCGATGCGCCGTTCTGGCCCGCGATCCCGACGGGCGCTACCTGGCAGGGATCTCGCGGAAGGAAGAGGCTCCGGCGGACGACGTGCCACCCGGCAGCTGAGCCGATGGGCGTCGGTGGAACGCCCCCGAGCTCGAAAGGACCGTCGTCAGGCTCGGTGACTCCCGGCTGCCCGGACCAGGGCGCGAACACGATCCATATCGATGCCCGTACCGGCCCGGCCCGCCCGAGTCAGGGATGTTCCCACGATGGCACCGTCGGCGACGTCCAGGATCGTCGCAACGGACTGCGGATTCACGCCACTGCCGACGAGCACAGGGGCTTCGGGAGCGCCGGCGCGCGCACGCCGTACGTCCTCGGTCGCGGTCGCGTCGCCGGTGGCACTTCCCGAGACGACCAGCACGTCGGCGAGGCCCCGATACCAGGTGTCGGCGGCGGCGGCTTCGAGTCGTTGGCCGGGAGGAGGCGTCGCGTGCTTGACGTGCACGTCCGCGAAGATCGCCACGTCTGAGGCGAGCGCGCGACGGAGCCGCAGGGTGTCTGCGGCACGCCCTTCGATCTGTCCCTGATCGGTCCACATGATACCGGTGTGCACGTTCACCCGGATGAACGAGGCATCGCACGCCACGGCGATTCCGAGGGCTGAGCGCGCGTCGTTGCGGAGCACGTTGACCCCTACCGGCACCTCGCTCCGCGCGACCACTGCGCCGACGACCCGGGTCAGGGCCGCCACCGTCTCCGGCTGAACGGCGCCCGGGAAGAACGGAACGTCGAGGTAGTTCTCCACCAGGACTCCGTCCATGCCCCCCTCCGTCAGGGCGCGGACGTCGTCCAGCGCGCGCGTCAACACGGCGTTCATGGACCCACCCCATCCCGGCGATCCGGGAAGGGCAAGCAGGTGCACCATCCCGATGAGCGGACGTCCCCGGGGCCAGAGCCTCCGGATGGCGTCGACGCGCGGCTCGACACTCATGTCAGGGTTCCTCGCCCTCGGAGTCGGCGCGACGGCGCCGATGGTGATCGACGATGCGGCCGGGCAGGACGGCGTCCTCCCCGAAGCGTCTCCTCAACGAATCCACAGCGTGGGACACGCGGCGGTCACGCTCGCTCTCGCCCGCCGCCGCTTCCCGAAAGAGCCCGAGCTGCTCGGCCTCCGTGACCCCGGCGAGGCCCGAGAGGCCCACACCCAACAGGCGGGCTGGCGCCCGTCGGCCGGCACGCAGATCACGCAGGAGATCCAGCGCCACTTCGTGAATGGCCGCGTCTGACTCGATGGGCTCTGGCACCGTACGGCTGTGGACACGGGTACGGAAGTCGTGATCCCGAAGCTTGACGGTGATGGTTCTGGCGCGGAGCCCCTTCTGCCGAAGCGTGTACGCCACGGATCCGGAGATGTCCAGAAGCCGCTCCTCCAGTTCCTCGTGGTCGACGATGTCCTGGAAGAAGGTGCGCTCCGAGGATATGCTCTTGCGGGCCTCACGAGGATCGACCTCGCTGTCGTCGAGCCCGCGGATCCTCCGGTACAGCCAGGCCCCACGGTTCTTGCCGAGCCACTTCTGCAGCCACTCCAGCTGGACCCCGAGTGCGTCCTCCACCCGAACGAGGCCGCGCTTGCGCAGTACCTCGACGAGAGCGGGACCGACCCCGGGCAGAGCGGCGAGGTCCAGGGTCGCCAGGAATGCTCCCTCCATGCCTGGTTCCACGATGTGGACGCCGGCTGGCTTGGCTCGGCGCGTGGCGAGCTTCGCGATGATGCGTCGGGTTCCCCCGCCGATGGATACGGAGATCTGCGTGCGACAGACCACCTCCTCACGGATGCGCTCGGCAGTAGCCCGGAGGGACTCGCCGTGGAAGAGCCGCTCGGTGCCCGACAGGTCGAGGTAGAACTCGTCGATGGACGCGGCTTGAACCACCGGCGCCAGCTCCTTCAGCACGACCCGCACCGCACGGCTCCGTTCCACGCAGGCTCCGCGCGGAACGGGAACGACCGTCGCCTGCGGACAGAGCCTGAGGGCCTGTGCCGTAGGCATGGCCGAGTGCACTCCGAATGCGCGTGCCTCGTACGAAGCCGACGTGACCACGCCACGGCCCGTCGGTGATCCCCCGACGATGAGCAGGCTCGCCTGGCCGGCTCCCTCCGGGTCGGTGAGACGAGCCACCTGGACGTAGAAGGCGTCGCAGTCTACGAGGAGGATCCGCCTCGGCGGCGTGTCGAAGGGCTCGGGCACAGTACCGTATCCAGGGGCGTGTCGGGTCACGCTGCAGCGATCGGAGTGGGTCGTTCGCACTGATTGCACCAATGGGACCCCGTGGGGTAAGATCTCCCGTTTGGTCGATTTTCCCAAGCACGACAACGCATCCGACGCGATTCTCGGACGGCGGATGACCTTCCCAAGGAGAGTGGCATGGCCTACCCCTTCCAACTGCCCGAGCTCGGGTACGCGCACGACGCGCTCGAGCCCCACATCGACGCCCGCACCATGGAGATCCACCACGGCAAGCACCATGCGGGCTACACGAACAACTTGAACAAGGCCCTCGAAGGGCATCCCGAGCTCCACGCCTATCCGGCGGATCAGCTCCTCCGTGGAATCCACTCGCTTCCCGCGGACATCCAGACCGCTGTCCGCAACAACGGGGGCGGGTATGTGAATCACTCTCTCTTCTGGGAAATCATGACTCCGGGCGGATCCAACGCTCCCTCCGGTGATCTGGCGAAGGCCATCAACGGCGCCTTCGGCTCCTTCGACGACTTCAAGACCAAGCTACAGGGCGCCGCGGGAGGTCAGTTCGGCTCCGGATGGGGCTGGCTGTGCGTCGATGCGATGGGCAGGCTCTCGAGCTTCGCCACCCCCAACCAGGACAGCCCCCTGATGCAGGGCTTCACGCCCGTTCTCGGGGTCGACGTGTGGGAGCACGCATACTACCTCAACTATCAGAACCGCCGTCCCGACTACCTGAAGGCGTGGTGGAACGTCGTGAACTGGGACGTCGTGGCCGATCGTTACGCCGCGGCGAAGGCTTGGGTGCATACCGGTTGACGAGCCCATCGTCTCGTCGGCTCCAGCCGACGGCGGGTGGCGAGGAGCCAAGGAGGGTCGGGCCCGATCCGGGTCCGGCCCTCTTGCCGTACCATGTCGCCCGGGGTCCCTTCGGCGCGCTCGGCTCGTACGCGGGATCCCATGGGAAGAACGGGAGTCTTGTATTTCTGGAAACATGTGTTTACACATACGAGCCGAGTCGGGCCCCGACCCGGTGCCCGGTGCGCGCGAGTCCCAGAACACCGCAACCCCGGATCGATGACGAGAACGCCAGAGACCCAGGTATCCGGAGCGTCGGGCCGTCTCGTGGTCCCTCTTCTGCTCCTGTTCACTCTCACGCTGCCGGGCGCGCTCGGTGCCCAGAGCCTGCGGGGGTCTCAGCGCTCTCTGGATCGCCAGAACGCCATGGCGCGCGCCAACGACTTCACCTTCATCAGGTCCGCCGCACGCGTCCGGACGTTCGTCAAGAACGGCTGGTTGGTACGGGTGCGTCCCAACCGCGACGTCACCCTCCACGGGGTCTCCTTCCCGTACGCCCGCCCGGAAGTGGCGGTCTTCATCACCCGCCTGGCGGCCGAGTACCATGCGGCCTGCGGAGAACAGCTCGTGGTCACGAGCCTGACACGCCCCACCAGCCGTCAGCCGCGGAACGCCTCGTCGAGGTCCGTCCATCCCACGGGAATGGCGGCGGACATCCGCTACTCACCGTCGAGGACCTGCCGGGGCTGGCTGGAGCGCGTCCTGCTCTCCCTCGAAAAGAGCGGGGTCATCGAAGCAACGCGTGAGCACTACCCTGCCCACTACCACGTGGCGGTCTTCCCCACGCGGTACGCAGCGTATGTCGCGTCCCTCGAGGCGCAGCGCAGCCGCGCCACCACACGTCTCGCGAAAGTCCCGTACAAGGTCCGATCGGGAGACTCGCTCTGGACCATCGCCCGGGCCCACGGCACCACGGTCGACGCCATCCAGGAGATCAATGATCTGGACAGCAGCCGGATCTTCGCGGGCCAGGTGATCGAGGTTCCGACGTCGCGCTGAAGCGACGTGCCGCCAGCGGGCGCGGTGCCCCCCTTCTTCGGCGACCTGCTAGCGAGATTCCGGGGGCGCAGCCCCCCGCCACAGGAGCTCCATACCTTCCCGATAGTCGAGGAGCCTGGGGTGACGCCCGTGTCCCCCGTCGACGAGGACGTACGGGTGGTACCCGCCGAGCGAGTCGAGGACCACGGCGTTGGCGACGGGTCCCAGATCACGTGCCACGATCAGCCGCGCTCCCGGCAGGGGCGGGGCCTGCCAGAGAAGCGGTTCCAGCTCCACGCTGCCCAGACGATCGCTCGTGGCCTCACGCAGGCAAGCGGGGGTCAGGCGTTCGCCCGGCTCGACCGCCACGCGGTTGCCCGGGGACAGCTCTCGAGGCCGGAGCCCGGGTCCGGGCCCGGGCCGAGCCTCCAGGTCCAGGCTGGGCGGTGGACCCACCGCACCGCCGGCCCGCCAGCGCGCGTACGTGTCGACGCGGCAGACGCTGTTGCGGCGGAGCGCGGTCTCCACGGAATCCCGGCGCATTCCCGCCGCGACCAGGCGGGACGCATTCCTGGTCGACCTGCTGCCGTGCGCGAAGACGATGGCGGGCCGGACGGCGGGGTCGGGGAGGGTCTCGAGGTCGGCGATCTCCGGCCCGGTCCGGTAGGCGGCTCCACGCTCCCACGCGAGGACCGGCGCCGCCACAGGGCAGAGCGTCGCGACCCACCCCACCACACGGCGGGCAAGGCCGGAGCGGGACGCCGCGGCCAGTCGAGGCACGGCCACCACCCACAGGGCCACCCATGCGGGGCCC
>JAJDNI010000282.1 GCA_022340755.1 Gemmatimonadota bacterium | reverse complement strand
CCGTCGCCTCAGGGGCGTGGAGTCAGCGCGGCGACCTCATCGTGGAAGGCCTTCCACTGTGCCCGGTCGAGAGTGGCCACCGCCGACCGGAATCCGTTGCGCGGGGTGTCGGCCATGGCCGCTCGGGCGAACGCATCCAGGCTCTCCCGCCAATGCGGCACCTCGGAGAGCACCTCCGCCGCTCGAACGGGGTCCGCGATCAACCGCCGGCACAGGTCTGCGCCCACGCCGGCGGCCGAAGCGGAGGGCATCCCCACCGGGGGTGGGGCGACGTACTCCGCCTCCTCGTGCTTCATCACCGTGGGGACGGCGACCTTGTTGGGCTCGTGCTCGCCCTCCGAGAAGTGGTAGCGGGCGTTGAGGCTGTCCGCCTCCGCCGCCGGATCGTCGTGGTGATCGAACTTCCCCAGGGACTCCACATAGTGCGACAGGGCGAAGCGATCCGCGGGCGGGAGCGTGCCGAACGCCCCCATCCCCGTCCCCGACACGCCCTCGGTCAGGCTCACGAAGATGTCGGCGAGGGTGTAGCCCCGGGTCCAGCCCCGCGGACTGGTGAAGTCGCGGGGAGCCGGGGTGAGAGCCGATGCCGCCGGGCCGTCGCCCTTCCCGTTTGCGCCGTGGCAGGCCGTGCAGTAGGTGCCGAAGGCCTGCTTGCCCTTTGCGACCGCCTGAGGCGTGGCCCGCAGCATCGCCGCGAGGTCGAGCCCCGGCGTGCTCTTCCCCACCACGGTGGCGAAGACGGTGGGATCGGGATACGCGGGCCTGGTGGCCTCGCTGTATGACACTTCGTGCCTGGCATGGCCCTCGACCAGCCACGCCCCCACTCCCACCGCCGCCACGAGGGTGACAACGGCGCCGACGACCACCGACACGACCTTCTTCGCATCCTCCGACATCCCAGGTCTCTTCATGGCAAGTGGAAGTCGAGTCCAGCCTGGAGGAAGGGATCACCGGTGGGCATGTCGTCACCCAGCCGCATGGCACGGCCGAGCACGAGGAGCCCCGCGGGCACGAAGAAGGCGGCGAAGGACAGCTCCGGCCACCCCAGGTGGATCCCGGGTCCCAGGACGGGCGAGATCAGCCAGAAGACGTCGACGAACTCCATGAAGATGACCCAGACGGCCACCCACCTGAGCCGCGTCCAGCTCTTCTTGTCGTCCCGCGACATGAGGGCCAGGAATGGAACGAAGAAATGGCCGACGCCCAGCACGATGAACACGTATTCCATGGCTCCGGAAAGGCGCTGCTGGAACCAGAAGACCTCTTCCGGAAGGTCCGCGTACCACTGGAGGAGATACTGCGAGAACGCGATGTAAGCCCAGAAGATCGTGAACCCGAAGAGCAGTCCACCGAGGTTGTAGACGTGATCTCGGGTGACGCCGGGGAGCCGCCCGGCACGCTGGAGGTGCATGACCGCCAGGAGCACGGCCGCGATGGCGGTGGTGACGGCCCCGGCGAAGAGATAGACGCCGAAGATGTCGCTGTACCACGTCGCCTCCAGGCTCGAGACCCAGTCGAAGGCGAAGTCTGTGATGGTCAGCGCCAGCAGGATCATGAACACCGGTGAGAAGCGACGGAGCCTGACCGTGGCGTGCGGGTCCTTCGTCTCGTCCTGGCGCACGGAGCCCCGCACCAGCACGACGTAGGACACCACCCACAGAGTCACGCACACGGCCAGGCGGATGATGAAGAAGGGACGGTTGAGCCAGTGCTCCTTGAGGACCAGGGGCGTGAGGGACGCGGCATCCGGTTGCGTCCACGAGAAGACCACGGGCAGGGAGAACAGGGCGACGATCGCCACGGGCACCAGCCACGGGGTCAGCGCCCCGATGCGCTCGGCGGCCCTGCGCAGGGGAACGCTCCACCGGGCCCCGGTCATGTGCTGCAGGGCCACGAGGAAGAGGGCCCCCAGGGCCAGGCAGGTTCCGAAGACGAACCAGAGGAGCCAGTTCACCCAGAAGCGCTGCGCCCCCGCCAGGAAGTACGTCGCGGCGACGCCTCCCCCGCCCAAGGCGGCCAGCGCCCACAGGCCTCGTCGAACCGAAGCGGCGCTCACTTCACGTCCCTCATGGGAGCATCCTGCGAACGCTGAAGGGCCCTGACGTAGCGGATGATGGCCCAGCGGTCGTCCGGCGAGATGTCGGCGGCGTAGGCGGGCATGCTGGCGAAGCCCCGGGAGATGACCCAGTACAGGTAGCCGTCGGACGCGTCCCGCACCGTCGAAGACTGGAGATCCGTGGGCTGGGCCTTGTAGGTGCTGTCGAGCCACGCCTTCCCCGTCCCCAGGCGGTCGTGGCACACGGCGCAGTGGATGTCGAACTGCGTCCTGCCGCGCTCGAGGACGGAATCGGTCACCGGGAGCGGGTTCATCAAGGCCTTACCGCCGTCTCCGGGACCAGCGGCGAGGATGGGCATGAAGGTCCGGGGCACGGTGCCGTCGGGGGGCAGCTGCATGCCGCGGCCGCTGGCGAAGAACGTATCCGCCGCCTGGGCATCGAGTCTCGGCTGATCCTCCATCTCCACCATGGGCCTCGTCGTCGGGAAGGTCCGGATCACCCAGGCGGTACCGTATCCCGCCACGACGCACGCCGCGCCCACCGCTCCGATGGCTTTGGACCACCATGCGAGCCCCGCCTTCGAGTAGCGGGGAGCCTGAACGACCTCGATATCCTCGCCGCCGGCGGCCTTCAACGCGGCGATGGCCCCTCCCGTGTCGAGCCCTCCGGCACCGGGCCGGATGACCAGCGCGAACTTCTCCCTGGTGATCCTGTCGATGGCCTTGCTGCGGAGCATCGGATTGCCGAAGAACGGCAGCCTGTTGAAGACGAAGAGCATCCCCAGCGCGGCGGTGAAGGTCCCCACGAGGATGGTGCCCTCCAGCATGGGCGGCACCCACGCGGGCCATCCGTTGTACGCCTTGCCCGCGGTGAGGAGAGGGTAGCTCACTGTGCTGGTCCACCACTCGAAGAGGAACATCGAGATGGCGCCCAGGGAGGCCATGAGGAAGACCAGGACCCCGAGCTTCGACTTCGGCAGGTCCAGGGCTTCGTCGATGCCGTGCACCGGGTACGGGGTGTACGCCTCCAGCTTGGTGAAGCCCCGCTTCTTCACCTCGGGAATCGCCTTCAGCAGGTCGTCGGCGGTGGGAAACAACGCCAGGACACCGAACAGGGGCTCAAGCATGCTCGGCCTCCAACCCACCGGACGGGTGTGCCTGGTGATGCGCGATGTCCGACTTCACCTCCCAGGTGGCGATGATGGGCATCTTCCTGAGGAAGAGCAGGAGCAGGGTGAGGAAGATCCCCACCGAACCCAGCAGGATGGCGAAGTCGATGGGCGTGGGCAGGTAGGTGCCCCACGTCGCCGGCAGGTAGTCGCGGTGCAGCGACAGCACGATGATCGTATACCGCTCCAGCCACATCCCCAGGGTCACGCCCGCGGAGACCAGGACCATGATGGGCACCGAGCGGCGGAACCTCGGGACCCAGAGGAGCTGAGGCAGGATGCAGTTGAAGAAGATGGTCAGGGACCCCGCCCACCATTGGTCGCCGAAGACGTAGTTCGCGAAGATGTAGCGGTCGAACGTGTTCGAGCTGAACCAGGCGGTGAAGCCCTCCATCAGGTAGGCGTAGGCCATCACGCACGAGAGGAACAGGACCGTCTTGTTGAGGAGGTCCATGTGCCTTTCGGTGATGTAGTTCTCCAGCCTCATCGCGGTCCGGATGAACGCGAAGACCAGGACGACGCCGGCGAAGCCGGAGAAGGCCGCGCCCACCACGAAGTAGGGCGGGAAGATCGTCATGTGCCATCCCGGCACCATGGACGACGCGAAGTCCATGGACACGATGCTGTGCACGCTCAGCGCCAGCGTCGTGGTCAGTCCCGCCAGGAGCAGGTACGCCTTCTCGTAGTGGAGCCACTGACGGGCGTTGCCCACCCACCCCAGGCTCATGAAGCCGAAGACCGCCCGCTTCACCCTGCTCTTCACCCTGGAGCGCAGCGACGCGAAGTCGGGAATCAGCCCCAGGTACCAGAACATCACGGACACGCTGAAATAGGTGACGACGGCGAACACGTCCCAGATCAGCGGTGAGCGGAAGTTCACCCAGAGCCCACGCTCGTTGGGATACGGGAAGAGCCAGTGGGGGAGCCACGGCCGTCCGACGTGGACGGCGGGGAACATCATCGCGCACACGAAAGCGAAGACCGTCACCGCCTCGGCGGTCCGGCTGATGGCGTTACGCCACTTCTGGCGGAACAGGTAGAGGATGACGGAGATGAGCGTTCCGGCGTGCCCGATCCCCACCCAGAACACGAAGTTGATGATGAGGAAGCCCCACACCACGGGGACGTTGTTCCCCATGGTGCCGATGCCCTCGTAGATCATGAAGCCCACCGAGGCCAGGCCCACGAGCCCCGCCAGGCTGGTGATGACCAGCGCGACGTACCACGACCTCGGCGGCTTCGCCTCGCTCAGGTCGCGGACGTGGTCGTCCAGCTTGCCCAGGCTGGTGTCGCCCTGAACCAGCGGCTCGACCCTGAGTGACGAGGGGAAGGTCTGCGGAGCACCGCCTCTGCTCGTGCGCCTGCGGGCGGGCGCCGGCGCTGGCGGGAGCTCGGTGGCCCTATACACGGCCTTTCTCCCCCGACGCCTCCGGCGGATTCCTCAACTCCACCGTGTACGTGATGGCCGGGCGTGTTCCCAGGTCTTCGAGGACCTTGTATCCGC
Organism: Gemmatimonadota bacterium; assembly: GCA_022340755.1. Lineage (GTDB taxonomy): Bacteria > Gemmatimonadota > Gemmatimonadetes > Longimicrobiales > Gaopeijiaceae > SZUA-318. The sequence continues at coordinate 14,932 of JAJDNI010000282.1, read as the reverse complement.
GGTTGCTCCGGGACAGCCTCGAGACCCGGCTGTCGGGATCCTTGAGGTCGCCGAAGACGATGGCCTCGGCGGGGCAGGCCATGGCGCAGGCCGGCCTGATCTCGCCGTCACGCACGGCGCGGCCCTCGTCCTTGGCGATCTGCACACCGTTGCGGATACGCTGGACGCAGAAAGTGCACTTCTCCATCACCCCGCGAGGACGGACGGTGACCTCGGGATTGAACGCGAGGTCGAGGGGATCCGTGAGCGTGCTCGTGTAGTCGAAGAAGTTGAAGCGCCGCACCATATAAGGGCAGTTGGCGGCACAGTAGCGGACGCCGATGCAGCGGTTGTAGACCTGCTCGTTGAGCCCGTCCTCGCTGTGGACCGTGGCGGCCACGGGGCACACGGGCTCGCACGGGGCGTCGTCGCACTGCTGGCACAGCATCAGCGAGTGGGCGACCCGCGGGTTGTCCGCCGGGCCGTCGTAGTAGACGTCGGTGCGGATCCAGTGCATGATCCGCCCGCGGTCCACTTCCTCGGGCCCCACAACCGGGATGTTGTTCTCGGACTGGCAGGCGACCTGGCAGGCGCCGCATCCCACGCAGGCGGACAGGTCGATGGCCATGCCCCACTTGTGATCCCCCCACTCCAGATTCGGGTTGAGCGTGGGCAGGCTCCTGTCCTTCTTGGGCTCCTTGGCGTTGCGGGCGTATTCCGCCAGCGACCACACCGGAGCGATGTCCCGTCCGTGGGTCGAGAACTCCGTCTGCGCGCGTACCAGAGGCTGGCTCCCACCCGCCCGGACGACGGAGACGCTGCTCCGAAGGAAGGGTGACCTCCCGCCGTCGGTCACCAGCGGGAACAGGTTCGTCCCGCGCCCTCCGGAGACACCACCCTCCCGGCCATAGCCCAGGGCCCCGAAGACCGTGCCCGGCGCCTGCCCCGGCTGGACGAGGACCGGGAGCGTGACCCGACGGGAGCCGGCTGCTACCGTGACCGTGTCGCCGTCGGCGACGCCGATCTCCTTCGCGTCGCTCGGCGACACGGCCAGGTAGTTTCCCCAGCAGACCTTGGTGAGGGGGTCGGGCAGCTCCTGCAGCCACCCGATGTTGGCGTAGCGGCCGTCCCACATCTTGAGATCCGGCTCCAGGAGGAGCTCCATGCCGGCGGCCGTCTCCCCGGCCACCGCCCTCGCGGCGTCCGCCACGGCCTCCACCCTCCCGTTCCTCGGTGGGCGCGGCCTCACGTCCCGGCCGAGGACCCCGTCGTGCACGGCTGCCGTCCAGAACTGTTGGAAGGTGGCCGGCGTTCCGGCGGGGTAGACCTCCCGCTCCCAGCGCTGCATGAGGTAGGATCGGTAGTCCTTCTCGGCCTCAGTCGCGGACGTCAGGGCGGAGGCCCATCCGAGGACGATCTCCTCCGCCTGCCGCGTGTCGTAGAGGGACCGGATCAACGGCTGCTGGAGGCTGAGGAGGTCCGCAGAGGCGTCGTAGTCGTTCCAGCTCTCCAGCCAGTGGTTGACCGGCAGCACGACGTCGCACCGGCGCGTGGTCTCGTCCTCCGCAAGGGCGAGAGAGACCCGCAACGGCACGCGACCCAATGCCTTGTTGAAGCCCTCGGCGTCCGGCATGGCATAAGAGGGGTTCGTCTCCCAGAAGATGACCGCGCCGTATACGCCTGCCGCCACGTCACGTGCGACCCCGGCCATGTCGGCGGGCGAGGCCAGCGGCGCCCCATCGACGGCAACACCCGTCTCCAGCGTGCTGCCCTCCGCTCCGAGCATGGCGTTGACGAGGGCGGCAGCCACGTGGGCTTCCGCGGGCAGGGCGGGACCGCACAGGACGAGGCTCTCCCCTTCGGCGGCGGCCAGGTCCCTCACCAAAGAGGTCAAGGTCCCCGCGTCCACGTTGTAGCGGCGGGCGACGTCGTCGAGGTGGAAGGGGTGGAGGACCCGGGGCGAGAGCCCGAACGGATAGGTCACGCCGTGGTCGTCGTGGAGGGCCCTGGCCACGGCGAAGGCGAGGGGTGCCGCGCCCGAGGGTCGCATGGGAACGCGCACGTCGGCGTTGCTGCCCGTCAGGCTCAGGCGACTCTCCACGCAGTAGAGCCGGCTCATGGGATCGGTGGGCTTCGCTGGCTTCCGGTTCCTGGCAAAGCCGGACATGGCCTCGACGGCGTTGCCCATGGTTCCGAGGAAGTCAGCCTCCAATGCGACGAGGACCTTCGCCTTGTCCACGCGATGACGTGGCACCAAGGCATCACCGTAGAGCGCCTCGGCGGCCGCGCGCTCCGTCAGCCCCAAAGCCGGCTCCCAGGCGACGTGCTTCAACCCGGGGAGCGCCTCCTGCAAATCCGCGATGACGGCCCGGCGAGTCGGGGAGATCACGGCGGGAGTGAGGAGGAGGGCGGCCTCGCCCCGGGCCGCCACCTGCTTCAAAGCGTCCACCACCCGGGCGTCGGCTTCCTTCCAACTGGCGGGTTGGTCGCCTAGGCGGGGCTGCCGGAGGCGCTCGGCGCTGTAGAGGCTCATGATCTCCGCCTGGGCCCGCAGCGAAGTCTTGCCCCGGAAGCGGGGATGCTCGTCGTTTCCGTCGATGTGGATGGGGCGCCCCTCCCGCGCCTTCACGAGGACGCCGTAAGGGATCAGGCCTTCCTGGTAGGTGCTCGCGTAGTAGTCCGCGACGCCGGGAATGACGTCCGTCGGCTTCTTCGTGTAGGGGACGATGGTGTCCGCCGGCGGGCTCTCGCACGCGCTCGTGGCGGCCAGGGCGGCGGATGCCGCCATGAGGCTGAGGAAGCGCCGGCGCGAGACCGGCTCGGCCTCCGAAGGGGGCTCGATCGGGTCCAGAGCGCCCTGCCGGAACTCGTGCACCTCACCCATGGCGCTTCACCGAATACGGGGCGGGTCCCACGCGGCGGGGCGACGCACCGGTGGCGGCGCGTTCCGTCGCGTCCTGTCGCTCACCGACGGACCCCGGCCACCACGGCACGCGCCGGAACGGGAGCGCCCTGACCAGGGCTGCGCCCAACCCGGCGGCGATGGCGAGAACGCTCTGGCGGCGAGTCACCTTCATGTGCCGCTCCTCCTGAGCCCGGCTAGCGATGACAGGCGGTGCAATCCGTAGGTCCTTTCTTGATGGGAGACTCGGGCGGCAGATACCGACTGGGACCCCGGTGGCAGGCCAGGCACGTTCCCATGCGCAGGTCCATCACCCGCGTGAGCACGTCCATCCTCTTGACGTCGCCGTGGCAGGTTGCGCATTGGACGCCGGCATTCACGTGCGAGCGGTGATCGAAGAAGACGTGATCCGGCAGGTGATAGACTCGCTCCCACTTCAGGGGAGCGTCGATCTGCAACCGGGCCACCACCGCCTTCTGAATCACGTCGCTGTCCGCCATCGAGATGTATCGATGACAGTTCATGCAGGTCTGGACGGCAGGGATGGTGGCGCTTCGACTACGATCGGCGTTGGTGTGGCAGTACTGGCAGGGAACCCGGTTCGCGCCCGCGTGCACCCGATGGGAGAACGGAATCGGCTGCTCGGGCGCATACCCGACCGCATAGCGCGCAGGCTCTGCCGTCCTCCCGACGACCAGCATCGTCGTGAGAACGGCGACCACGCCCAATGGGACCACGATGTATAGAAACCGATCGCGCGGATGCACTCAGACCTCGCACAACGCGTAGTAATCCGCGAGCGGGAAAATTCAACGGCTGCGCCGACAAGCAATCGCCATACCAGAACGTGGCTATGGCAGAAATCCGTTGTCGCGTATGGGATTCGTGGACCGCCGGGCTCAGCGAGCCCCCGGAGCGGGTGGGGATATCCCCCACCCAGATCGCCTCATGCGGTGCCGGGCGGGGCTGTTGCCCCACAGCGCGGCCCGAGATCGAGGGGGAGTCTACTCGAAGAAGGGGCAGCTCTTGCCCGTCGCGCGGCGCGCGCACCAGTAGTGCGTCGCCGTACACGCGTCACAGCCGTGCCGCCGTCGGAAGAACAGCACGCCCATGAGACCGACGGGAACGATGAAGAGGAAGAGGAAGGGCAGGAGCAACATCGGAAACATGGGATCAACTCCCGGCAGAGACACATCGCCTGTGCAGGACGGTCACACGAGTGGATCGCTGCTGACCGGGAAGACCGGTCCGATCGCGAGCGCCCACGGGGTGGCGCCGGCCTTTGACAAGATATGATACCCGCACAGGTGCGCGAATGTCCCTCCCGGCCTCCCACCACACCGGTGGCGACATCCTTCTGAACCGCGGCGGTACGGCTCGGTGCAGCACAGAGGTCTCGTGCTCGGCCACCCCCTCGTCCTCGTCCGACAGCGCCGCCTGTGGCCACGTGGCTGATCGCTACCGATATTGCAGGCATCGATTCGCCTTCCCCGACCCTGGGGCGCGGTCCCTCCCACGCGCCACCTGCCTCCTGCGGCCGGGCTGTTCACCACGGCTCAGGAGCTCTCCCCGTGTCATCCTCCAAAGAACCACCGCGCGGCGACGGCTTGTCCGTCTCCCGCCGCGGCTTCCTGACGTCCATGGGTCTCGGCGCGGTGGGCGTGGCGTTGCCCGAGATCACTCCCGCCACGGGTCCGGAGATCGTCCCCGCCGGCGACGTGACCCGCATCGCGTTGCGCATCAACGGACGCACGCATCCGGCGTTGGTGGAGCCCCGCTGGTCGCTCCTTCACGTGCTGCGCGCCGAGGTGGGCCTCACGGCCGCCAAGGAAGGGTGTGGACGCGGTGAGTGCGGCGCGTGCACCGTCCTCGTGGACGACCAACCGCGCTACGCCTGCCTCACGCTGGCCGTGGAGGCCGAAGGCGCGGAGATCACCACGGCCGAGGGACTCATGGAAGGCGAGGAGCTGGGACCCACCCAGCAGGCCTTCGCCGAGACCGACGCCTTCCAGTGCGGCTACTGCACCCCCGGCCAGGTCATGGCCACCGAGGCGCTGCTCAGGGCCAACCCCCATCCGTCGCCAGAGGATATCCGCGGGGGAGTGAGCGGTAACCTGTGCCGGTGCGGAGCCTACGAGAACATCTTCCGCGCCGTGGAACGGGCCGCCGAGCTGCGGTCGGGAGGTGCGTCATGATCCGCGACGCCGAAGGCCGGTACTGGGAGGAGGGCCAGGAGGTATTCGAGACGCCCCAGGCGGCTCCGGATCCGAAGCCGTGGAGCGAGACCCGGGTGGTGGGCACCCGGCGCATGCGGGTGGACGCCTACGAGCGGGTGAGCGGCACCGCCGAGTACCCCTCGGACCTGCTCCTGCCGGGGATGCTGTACGGTGCTGTCCTGCGCTCCCCCCACCCCCATGCCCGGGTCCTGAGCGTGGACGCCACGGCGGCGGAAGCGCTGCCCGGAGTGCGCGCGGTGATCAGTGGATTCACCCCCCTGAACGCGGCCCTTCGCCCCCACGAGCAGCTCATCCGGGAGACCCTCTTCGGACCGGTACGCCGCTTCGAGGGCGAGGCCATAGCGGCGGTGGCGGCAGACACGCCCTACCACGCCCACGACGCGCTGCGGGCCCTGAAGGTGGAGTACGAGGTCCGTCCATTCGTAAGCGACGAGCGCGACGCGCTGGCCGAAGGCGCACCGCTGGTGCATGAGGAAGGGAACCGCGTAGGGGATGCCTCCACGTACGCCCGCGGCGATGTGGCGGCGGGCTTCGCCGAGGCCGACGTGGTGCTGGAGGAGGAGTACCGCACGGAGTGCCAAATCCACGTACCGATGGAGACGCACGGGTGCGTGGCGTCCTGGGACGGCGATACCCTCACGGTGTGGGAGTCCACGCAGGGAGTCTTCCCCGTGCAGGCGGGCGTGGCCCGCGGGCTGGGCATGCCCTTGTCCCGGGTACGCGTCATCGGCAAGTACATGGGCGGGGGCTTCGGCTCCAAGCTGTCCATGGGAGACTACACGCTCATGGCGGCTTTGCTGGCCAAGGTGTCGGCCCGGCCGGTGAAGCTGTTCATCACCCGGGAGGAGACCCTCCTCTCGGCGGGGAACCGGCCGCCGTCCAACACGCGAATCAAGGCCGGCGTGAAGCGCGACGGCACCCTCACCGCGCTGGATCTCTCGGCCACGGGCACCGGGGGTGCGTACCGGGCCGGCGGCACGGGCGGCCTGGACTTTCTCGTCCGCGAGCTGTACCGCTGCTCCAACGTCCGGACCGAGACGCAGGACATCTATGTGAACGCCGGGCCGGCGCGAGCCATGCGGGCCCCGGGATATCCTCAGGCTGCGTGGGCCCTGGAGCAGATGATGGACGCCCTGGCCGAGGCCATCGAGATGGATCCGGTGGCACTGCGCTTGAAGAACATCTCCCTGGTGAGCCAAGTCCGCGGGCGGCCCTACACCACCACCGGCTTGGAGGCGTGCATCCGCGACGGCGCGGAAGCCTTCGGGTGGGAAGCGGCGAAGGCCAGGGCAGAGGCGACTCGAGACGCGCCGGTGCGCAGAGGCGTGGGCGTCGCGGCGGCCATGTGGGGCGCCGGGGGCGGGGGGCCACCCGCCACGGTGATCCTCAAGCTCTTCTCCGACGGAAGCCTGAATCTGAACCTGGGGGCCTCGGACATCGGCACCGGCACCAAGACGATCATGGCCATGGTGGTGGCCGAAGAGCTGTGGGTCGATCCCGACACCATTCAGATCGAGCATGCCGACACCGGCACCACCCAGTACGCCACGGCCAGCGGCGGAAGCAAGACGGTGCCCACCGAGTCGCCGGCGGTGCGCGCGGCGGCCCTCGATCTCAAGAAGCAGGTGCTGGAGATCGCGGCGGCCCAGCTGGGCGTCGACGTAGCCACGCTGGCGCTGCGTGAAGGGAAGGTCGTGACCACTTCCGGCCCGTCCCAGGAGGTGCCTCTGGCTCGGCTCAATGACCTCCGGCGCCGCGGCGTGGTGGTAGGCGTCGGGTACCGTGGTCCCAACCCCGAGGGGAAGATGGTGAACCCCTTCGCCGCCCACTTCTGCGAGGTCGAGGTCGACACCCGCACGGGCCGTGTGGAGCTCGTACGCTTCCTGGCCGCCCAGGACTCCGGACGGGTCATGAACCGGACCACGTACGACAATCAGGTCCATGGCGGCGTGACCATGGGCGTGGGCTTCGGGATGACGGAGAAGCGCGTCCTGGACCGGGGCCAGACCGGCCGGCTGGTGGGCCACGGATGGACGGACTACCGGATTCCCACGGCCATGGACGTCCCGACGAGCCTGGAGGTGCTCCCCATCGACCTCGGTGACCGGGAGGCGAACTCCACGGGAGCGAAGGGGCTGGGCGAGCCCGCCACCATCGCCACCGCGCCGGCCATCGCCAACGCGGTGCACCACGCCTTGGGCGTGCGCATCACGGCCACACCCATCACCCCCGCGGCGGTGCTCGAAGCCCTCGCGGCCCAGCGCCAGGAGTCCACACGATGATCAAGAGCTTCGCGTACGTGCGGCCCACCTCCGTGGACGACGCGCTGGAGATGCTGGGCGCCGACGGCGCGCGGGTCCACGCGGGTGGGACGGATCTCATGGGATGTCTGCGGGATGGCGTCTTCGAAGCCGAGCGGGTGGTGAGCCTGCGGGACGTTCCGGGGATGCGCGGCGTACGTGCTTCAACCCAGGGTGTCACCATCGGCGCGCTCACCCCCCTGGCCGAGATCGCTCGCCACTCCGTCATCGGGGAGCAGTACACCGCCCTCGCCCGTGCCGCCTCCGTGGTGGGCACGCCCCAACTGCGGAGCCAGGGCACGCTGGGCGGCAACATCTGCCAGCGGCCCCGGTGCCCCTACTTCCGGGCCGGCTTCGATTGCCGCCGCAAGGGCGGCCGGATCTGCTACGCGGTGGGGGGGGACAATCACGGCCACGCCATCTTCGGGGGCGTGCGGTGCCACATGGTCCACCCGTCGGACACGGCGGCGGCGCTCACCGCGCTGGATGCCACGGTGGTCGCCGTGGGCCGCGCCGGGGAGCGTCGCATCCCGATCGGGGATTTCTTCGTCGCACCCAGCGTCGATCCCACCCGGGAGACCGTGCTGGAGCACGGCGAGATGGTGAAGGAGATCGTGCTTCCGCCGGCCGCCGACGACCAGCGCAGCTCGTACCACAAAGAAGGCCACAGGCGCACGTGGGACTTCGCCCTGGCAGGGGCAGCCACCGCCCTGCGCATGACCGGCGGGAACGTGGCCGAGGCGCGCGTGGTGTTCAGCGGCGTGGCGCCGGTACCGTGGCGCTCCATGGCCGCGGAGGAGGCCCTCCAGGGCAACACCCTCACACCCGAGGTCATCGGGCGCGCGTGCGACGCAGCGGTCGAGGGCGCGGCGCCCATGCGCCACAACGCCTACAAGGTGGGCTTGCTCAAGGGGGTGCTGGAGAAGGAAATGCTCCGCTACGTCTGAGGGAACCGGGGCTGGACTACCGGATCGAGGAGGCGACCGCAACGGACGCGAACCCAACGTTCCAGGGGCGCACCTCCTGGGGGGAATGGTCATTCGCGCACATCGTGCTTCGCCTCCGGTGACACCGGAACGCTACCCCCGCACCCGCCCCCGAACGAAGTCGATGAACGCCCGAAGTGCCGCGGACTGATGGCGGCGGCGTGGAAAGTACAGGAAGAAGCCGGGGCAGGGCTCCGAGTACTCCTCGAGTACCGGGATGAGGGTGCCCGCTTCGACGTGCGGCCGCACTGACCGCTCGGAGATGCAGTTGAGTCCGACACCGGCCATGGCCAGACGGACGTTGAGGTCCGGATCGGTCGTGAGGACGCGGGCGTCGACCTTCACCGCTCCGGTACACGCAGGACAAGGACATCCTCGTGGAGGCGTACTCATCGATTGCACACGGGGAGCTGTTGAGGAATCAGGACGTCGCGGAGATAGCCCCGATGTACGGTCCTCTCTGAATGGAATCGGGTGTGCGCGAGCGAACGACCCTCACAGGACGCTCCCCAGCGCCACCCTGATGGCCTCTCCGTTCACGCCGCTGGACTCCTCCGAGGCCAGGAAGGCGATGAGCTCGGCCACCTCCTCCGGCGTCACCACACGGGCCGCCGGATACAGAGCCTCTCTTTCCGCCCACACCTGATCCGTCGTGACGCCGCGGTCCCGGGCCTCGGCCTCGGCCGAAAGATCGGCCATGGGCGTCCGCACCCAACCGGGCAACACGGCGTTCGACGTCACCCCGAATGCTCCGGCATCCTGGGCCACGGATCGCATCAGGCCCAGCAGCCCGGCCTTGGAGCTGTTGTAGGCGCTCCCCGCGTGCTCCGCCACCTCTGCCGAGGTGGAGCTGGTGTAGACCACGCGGCCGTAGCCTCGGTCCACCATGCCCTTCAGGACGGCCCGGGACAGGAAGAAGGGCCCGTCCAGGTTGATCCGCATGGACTGGGCCCAGGCCTCCGGATCTTGCTCCCAGAGCACCCGCTCGTGGGCCGAGCCGATCCCATGGTTGCACACCAGGATCTCGATGGGCCCCAGCCGCTCCTCCGTCTCGCGCACGGCACGGGCGCACCCCTCGGCGGTACCCAGGTCGGCCGCCACGTAGTCCAGCCCCAGCGTGCGGAGTTGTTCCTCGCTCCGGGCCGCTGCCATCACCCGAGCGCCCCTCGACGCCAGAAGCGTTGCCGCTGCCCGGCCGATACCACGTCCGGCTCCTGTGACCAGCGTGACCCGCCCTCCGACTCCCGGCATGCCCGGACTCCTGTGACGACTCGGACGGAAAGGAGGGGCGAGACTACCCACACCCGGGCCCGGGATCTCCCGGCTGCGAGTAGCGAAGCCCTCATCGGCGTGACGAGTCGGCCGTTGAGGTCGCACCTGACGGTGAAATGTGGCGCTGGTGCATGGCGCCGGCCAAGGTCGAATGGCGTCGGCCACCGCCGTCCTCTCGTGATCCGGTGGCTCCGCGCTTTGGGACAATACGACTGGCCAACACATCTTCGCGTCATGCTGGACGTGCCCTCCCGCCTGAACGCGGCGCTCAGCGACCGCTACGCTGTCGAGCGTGCCCTCGGCGAAGGCGGCATGGCCACGGTCTACGGTGCCCCTACCCGGACACGTGACGTCAGCGGTAGGGGAGGATCTGGATCCCTTCCACTCGTCTGAGGTCCGCTACGTTCGCGGTGACCAGGGGGACCTCATGCCGGATGCTCGCGGCCGCGATCCACAGGTCGTTCGTGCCGATCAGCTTGCCGGTCGCCCGGAGCGCTCTCGTGATCCGACCGTAGACGAGTGCGGTTTCCTCGTCGATTGGCAACAGCACGTGGAGCTCTCGGACCGTGCGCAGCACCGGATCCTCCACATCGCCGAATCCTTCCGCGAATTCTCCCAGTGCAGTCGCCGGTAGGAGGAGCTCGACATCCGGGTCGGAGGCGAGGAATGCGTGGGCGGGGCCGTCCGTCTCCCCGCGGGTTCGCTCGCGCTGGAAGTCGATGAGGAACGTCGTGTCGAACGCTACTCGCCCTGCCACGGATTCTCCGGCGGCTCATCCCCTCTCTGGATCGTTTCCATGCGGTCCAGCACGTCCTCGTCCATGACGGCAGTGTCCGCGGATGCCTTGAGGAGAGCGCCGGCGGTTCGCGGAGGCGCCGGCCAGATGGCCCGCTTGATGACCATGGAGAACGACTCGGAACGGCTGCGCCGGGCCCGGCGTAGCCGCTCATAGGCGTCCAGGTCGATGGAGATCGTCTTTGTAGCCATGCATGTATATATGCATGCATGGTACAAGCGTCAAGGAGCCACGTCCCCCTCGCGCCCGCCCGCCGCCGGCAGGCACCAGGGACCGGGCGATCGCCAGGGCGCCGGCGGCCGTCGCGTAGATGCTGTTGCAGTTGGCCAGAAGCAGGGACGTCGCGTCGCGGGGGTGCGCGGACTCCACCGGGTCATCATCCCGCTCCCCGTGCTCACTCCCCGGCTGGCCGCCCTGTGGGTGGGGCTGGTGACGCCCATCCCCAACTCGTTGGCCATTCCCCTGGTGGAAGGGATCATGTACCCGGTAATCGGCGACCCGAGCCGGGCGCGACGCCTCTTTCCGGATATCCATCCCATTCCCTACCGCGAGGCCGTGCGGCAGGCGTTGTAGCGCACGAGGGCGCGGACCTCAATCGTGCCGGAACGCGGAACCCACGAAGCGCACGAAGATGAAGCCCGCCTGGCATATGTTGGTGATCAGGGCGGTCACATACAGGGCGCCGGGATTCCCGAAGGGAAGCCCGAGCAAGACCGCGACCAGGCTCGCCTGCTCGACGGCCTCCAGAGAGCCGACGATGGTCACGGCGAGCATGTCCGGCTCGAAGCTGCCGCGCACGGGCCGGTAGGCGAACAGGAACGAGGCGAGAATCCCGTTGTCGAAAACGAGGAACGCGGCGGCTGCGAGGCGCCATGTGAGACCAGGATGGAGGCCGTACCCGTCCAGACCAATCGGGATCAGCGCGGCGGCGACGCCCGCGACACCGCTCGAAATGACCAAGCGGAGACGGAGCAGGTCGTGGGCGGCTTCGGCGGGTTTGTCCGAGGCGGGTCGGATTACGCTGACCAGCGCCGCGAACCCGGCGAAGGCCGCCCCGATCTCGGCAAGCGACAGGAGGGTCTCGGCATTGCCCATTGGGGTTCCTCTCGAAGGGGACCGTCCGTCACGTCACTCCGGCACCCGCGGTCGTGACCTGGGGCGCCACTACGGCTCCCAACGTGACGCTCTCCACGAACCGAGGAGCAGGGCACCAAAGATGGCGTCGCGGCCTTCAGAGACAACGGTGCCCCCGCCCAAGGTGGGGCGAGATGGCCGAATCGGCGGCACCGCGGCACATTGCCCAAACAGTCGGACGCGATGGATCGCATCCGCGCTGCCCTGGAGGAGAGCGTGAACCAAGCCGAGCGCCGGAGCCTTATCCTCATACCGGTCGCCGTCGTGACCGGGGCCGCCATCGCCTGGGCCGGAAGCCAGGGCACTACCCGCGTAGGCGATGTGCCTGTCTTCGCCCTGTGCGGGACGCTCGCATTCGGCATCAACTGGCTCGTCTTCGTACACGCCTATCTCGCCCAGACGGAACGCTTCTTCGACCTCACCGGCAGTATCACGTACGTCTGCGTCGTGGGAATGGCCCTCGTCCTGGCCGACACCACCGACCCTCGCTCGCTCCTCCTCGCAGGCATGGTCCTCGTCTGGTCGCTTCGCCTGGGCACCTTCCTCTTTGCGCGCGTCGAGGGCGTCGGCGCCGACGCCCGATTCGATGAGCTCAAGCCCAGCTTCCCCCGCTTCCTTCTGACGTGGACGGTCCAGGGGGTCTGGGTACTCGTGACCCTCGCGGCCGCGTTGGGGGCGATCACCAGCGAGGGCAGCGTTCCCCTCGGCGGTCCCGCTGTGGTGGGCACGTCGATCTGGTTGCTGGGCTTCGCGGTGGAGGTGGTCGCCGACGAGACGAAGCGCCGCTTTCGCGCCGACCCGGGCAATCGAGGTCGCTTCATCCAGAGTGGAATCTGGGCCTGGTCACGGCATCCGAACTACTTCGGTGAGATTACGCTGTGGGTTGGCGTTGCCATCGTGGCGCTACCGGAGCTCTCCGGCTGGGGGTATGCGACGCTTGTCTCGCCGGTCTTCGTCTACCTGCTGCTCACGCGGTTCAGCGGTATACCGCTCCTCGAGGCCCGTGGCGAGGAGAGGTGGGGGCACGAACCGGAATACCAGGCATACCGGGACCGCACGCCCCTGCTGTTCCCGCGCCCCCCCAGGCGGCGGTGAGGTGGTGTCGTGCTCCTCGGTAGGTGTTTGTCCAGTGAATGTCGATGAATATCTTTCGACTACATCGCGTCGCCAACGGTATGTCTAAGTAGTTTGTTTGACATATATTGGACACCTGGATATGTTCCGCGCCATGCCCAGTGCATCGAAGCCCAGACACCCCATCCGTGTGGTATCACAGCGGACCGGCCTCCCACCGGCAACGTTGCGCGCGTGGGAGCGCCGGTACGGAGTGGTGGAGCCCGAGCGCTCCGAGGGCGGGCAGAGGCTCTACTCGGACGACGACGTGCTCCGCCTCACCCGTCTCCGCCTGCTCACGGAGGCCGGACGTTCCATCAGCTCGGTCGCGACCCTAACCGACGAGGAGGCGGCCGCGCTCCTTCAGGAGGACCGGGAGAGCTTCACTCCGACGATCTCCGCGGGGTCCTCCGACGGCGCCGAGTCCGCCGCGATCGTGCAGGAAAGCATGCGACTCACGCTGCAGCTCGACGGGACCGGCCTGGAGCGTGAGCTCCGCAGGGCCGCGATGACGCTCGGCGCCGAGGCCTTCCTGGAGGACGTGGTTGCCTCGCTTCTGCACCGCGTCGGAGCCAGCTGGAGCCGGGGTGAGATGCATCCGGCCCACGAGCACCTGTGCACCGCGGTCGTCGAGCGAGTGCTCACCTGGCTGACAGAGCCGGGATCGACGCGCTCCGACGCCCACCGGCTTCTCGTCACCACGCTTCCCGGAGAACTCCATGGGCTGGGGGCCCTGCTCGTGGCGGCTGCCGCAGGTCTCCAGGGGTGGCGGGTCACCCACCTCGGAACCGACCTGCCTCCTTCGGACATCGCGAAGGCGGCTGTGGCGGTAGGAGCCCGCGCCATCGCGCTGAGCGTGGTTTACGTCGCGGATCCGTCGGCCAGCGCGGGGGACCTGGCCACGCTCAGGGCGGCCATCCCGGGCGAGACCGCGATCATTCTGGGCGGGGGAGGCGTGAGGACGCTCCAGGAGCGCCGGCTGCCCGCAGGTACCCGGGTGGTGGTGAACGGGTTGGGGTCGCTGCGCTCCGTCCTCGAAGACCTCGCCTGAGTCCCTCGCCTGGTTGCGGAAAGGCCGCGGCGGGCCATGGCCCGCCGCGGCCTTTCCTCGGGCCGCCCGACGCTCCCGGATCTCGAGTTGGCACTACATCGTGGGCGGGATGATGACCTTGTCGATCACGTGGATGATGCCGTTGCTCGCCGCCACGTCAGCGGCGATGACCTCGGCGTCGTTGACGAGGACGTTGCCTCCGTCCACCGACAGGGCAACCGCAGCGCCGTTCACCGTGGTGGCCGAAGACAGGGCCGCCACGTCACCGGAGGTGAGGCGACCCGGCACCACGTGATAGGTCAGGATGGAGGCCAACGTCTCCGGGTCGGCGAGGAGCGCATCCAGCGTGCCGTCCGGCAGCGCAGCGAAGGCGGCGTCGGTGGGCGCGAAGACCGTGAAGGGCCCGTCACCCTCGAGGACCGACGTGAGCGAGGTGGCTTCCAGCGCGGCCAGCAGAGTCGTGAAGCCGCCCGCCTTTTGTGCGGTCTGGACGATGTCCAAGACCGGCTCAGGGAAGAGCACGTCGTCGATGATGTGGATGAGTCCGTTCCGGGCCTCGATGTCGGTAGCGATGACTTTCGCACCGTCCACCATCACGCCCCCACCGTCGACGGTGATCGTGAGGTTCTTCCCGTTGACCGTCGCGGCGCCGGAGAGCCCCACGACCTCCGCTGCCGTCACCCGCCCGGGAACCACGTGATAGGTGAGCACCTGGGTGAGGAGATCCTTGTCGGACAACAGTGCATCGATGGCATCCGCAGGAATCTTCGCGAAGGCTTCGTCGTTGGGCGCGAATACCGTGAAGGGCCCGTCACCTTCGAGGGTGGAGGTAAGGCCGGCGGCGTCGATGGCGGCCAGGAGGGTGGTGAACGAGCCGGCCTGCTGGGCCACCTCGACGAGCGTCGGCTCGCTGACCCGGACGGGATCGTCGTCACCGCAGGCTGCGGCCGAGGAGGCCGCAAGCACGGCAACGCCGGCACGGATGATGTTCGAGCGGAACATGTTGTGTGCCTCCGATGAAGGTGTTTTGTCCAACCTTTGTGTAGACAACCGTAGCGGGATGTAGAACTGTTGTCAAGCTTTATATGGACAAAAGGTAGACATACCTGCGTTTCGTGCACCGCTCCGAGCGCCAGACAAGGAACTCCCGTTGGCGCGGACC
>JAJDNI010000279.1 GCA_022340755.1 Gemmatimonadota bacterium | reverse complement strand
GTCTCCTCGTCCATCGAGGAGGAGGTGGACAAGCTCCGTTGGGCGGCGCTCTGGGGGGCGGACACGGTTATGGACCTGTCCACGGGCAAGCACATCCACGAGACCCGGGAGTGGATCCTCCGGAACTCCCCGGTACCCATCGGCACCGTGCCCATCTACCAGGCTCTGGAGAAGGTCGACGGGGTGCCGGAGGAGCTCACCTGGGAGGTCTACCGCGACACCCTCATCGAGCAGTGTGAGCAGGGTGTGGACTATTTCACCGTCCACGCGGGCGTGCTCCTGCGCTACATCCCGCTCACGGCGAACCGTCTCACGGGCATCGTATCACGGGGGGGCTCCATCATCGCCAAGTGGTGCATGGCCCACCACCAGGAGTCGTTCCTCTACACCCGGTTCCGTGAGATCTGTGAGATCATGCGCGCCTACGATGTGTCGTTCTCGCTGGGTGACGGCCTGCGTCCCGGGTCCATCCGCGACGCCAACGACGAGGCCCAGTTCGCGGAGCTCAAGACTCAGGGCGAGCTGACCCGGATCGCGTGGGAGTATGGCGTTCAGGTCATGAACGAGGGGCCCGGCCACGTGCCCATGCACCGCATCGAGGAGAACATGGAGAAGCAGCTGGAGTGGTGCGACGAGGCGCCCTTCTACACCCTGGGGCCCCTCACCACCGACATCGCTCCGGCGTACGATCACATCACCAGCGCCATCGGGGCGGCGCAGATCGGGTGGTACGGGACCGCCATGCTCTGCTACGTGACCCCCAAGGAGCACCTCGGCTTGCCCGACAAGGACGACGTGAAGCGCGGCGTCATCACCTACAAGATCGCGGCCCACTCGGCCGACCTGGCCAAGGGCCACCCCCGGGCTCAGGAATGGGACGACGCGCTCTCCAAGGCGCGCTTCGAGTTCCGCTGGCGGGATCAGTTCAACCTGTCCCTGGATCCGGTGACGGCGGAGGCGTACCACGACGAGACGCTCCCCGCCGAAGGAGCGAAGGTCGCCCACTTCTGCTCCATGTGCGGGCCTCGCTTTTGTTCCATGAAGATTTCCGCCGACGTCCAGGAGTTTGCGGCGGCCGGAATGCGAGAGAAGGCGCGGGAATTCCGGGAGTCTGGCGGAGAGCTGTACGTGGAGGAAACTGCGAAAAGCTGAGTTGCGCGTCTCGCCTGGTGCCACTTCTGAAGTGGCACCAGGCGCCGCCTTCTCCACGGCGTGTCATCAAGGAGCCTCCATCGCGTTGGCTCCAGAGGCGGGCACTTGGGGGTCCCGGTCTCGAAAACTACTCCACTCTGAGCACGGTCATCGGGTCCACACGTGCCGCGCGGCGCGCCGGTAGCCAGCTTGCCAGCAGGGCCACGCCGAGCAGGAGCCCCGCCGCTACGCCGAAGGCCGTCGGGTCCCTCCCGGAGACACCGAAGAGCTGGGACTCAATCAGCCGGCCTCCGGCGTAGGCGGCGGCCAAGCCGGTGACGATGCCGGTGGTGACGGGTGTGGCACTCTGCCAGACCGTGAGCGAGACGACATCGCTGGCCTTCGCGCCGAGGGAACGCCGGATCCCTATCTCTGGAGCACGCTCGGAGACGAAGTACCCGATGACGCCGTAGAGGCCCAACGCCGCGATGGAGAGCGCCAGAAGGCCGAATACCGAGAAGAGGGTTGCTCCAAGCCGGTACGGAAGAATCTCCGGCCGAATACGGCTCTCCAAACTCTCAACTGACACGTAGGGGAGGTCGGGTCGCAGGGTTTGGAGAGTCTCGCGCACTCGACCTGCCAATGCCCCGGGATTGCGACTCCGAACCAAGAGGTGAGTCTCGGAGAGGGAAAAGGCGTCCGGATTCTGCTTACGGGGCAGATAGATCGTGGGTCCGATACCGGCGTGTAGGTAGGAGCTCCGTTGGTCTCCCACCACCCCTATGATCCGTGCGCAAGCGCCCCGAGGCAGCGCCCGCACGATCATGAGGCACTGGTCCAGGACATTCCCGCTGGGAGTGAGCTGACGTGCCAGCCTCTGATTCACGACTACCACGGGACCGCCATCGCGGCCATCGCCATCCTCCACGCCGCGTCCACGTAACACCTTCGTCCCCACCGTCCTGAAGTAATCCGGTCCCACCCAGTTCACCTGGGCTACCACCTCGGCCGAGTCCCGACCTTCCAGCTGAACCCCCAACCCCCCGTACCCGCCGTCCAGGGGAGCAAACGTCGCGAGCGACACGTTCTCCACGCCTGGGAGGTTACGCAGTCGGTCCTGAGCCGCTGAGTAGATGACCTCACGATCCGGGATGGCGTATCCCGACTTCTCCAGGTCGATGGAGGCTACAAGGAGGCGGTCGACGTCGACGCCGGGATCTACGGCATAGACCTGAGACAGCGAGCGGACGAACAAGCCCGCTCCGACTAGGAGGACGGCCGATAGCGCGACCTGCACTGTGACGAGGCCGGCCCTGAGGCGGCCGCGCTGCGGAGAACCCGTCGAGCGATGAGAGCCCAGCCAACGACCTGGGTCCGACCGTGCGGCGCTGATTGCCGGTGCAAGTGCAGCGACCGTTCCCGCGAAGACAGCTACGAGGAGAGCGAAGCCCAGGAGTCGACGATGTAGTTCGTTCGCGGCCGGTGGAATCGGGAACTGCCGCATGATCGAGGCGGCCAGATACGCCACAAGGAGTCCCGCCGCTGCGCCCAGGAGCGAAAGGACGGTGCTCTCCGTGAGGATCTGACGGACGAGACGCCCCGGGCTCGCGCCGAGGGCCAACCGGCTCGCCATCTCCCGTTGACGCCTCGTGGACCGTGCGAGAAGCAGGTTGGCCAGGTTCGCGCACCCGATCCCGAGGATCGTGCCAGCCACCGCCCAGAGCCAGAGTGCGAGGGTGGCGGCTTTCGGCTTGTGCGGGCCGGAGGTGGGAAGTAGGGACCCGATGAGAACGTGGGGAGTTGGGTCGAGCTCGCGGATGGTCCGGGCTTCGTCGGTCAGGGCAGCCGTCGCCTGCTCCGCAATGACCGAAGGGGCCACAGCGTCGGCGCGGCGCCCCACGAGGTGCATTGCACCGGAAAAGGGGTTGTCACGCTCACCCTCGCTCATGACGGCGGCCATCGGAAGCCATACGTCGACGGCTTGTGGCTCGATTCCGGTGAACGCCTTGTCCGCCACACCGACGACCAGCCAGGCCCGCCCGTTGATGAGGACAGAGCGGCCCATGACGGAGGGGTCCCCTCCAAACTGCTCCTGCCAAAGCCGATAGCTGATAACGGCAACGAGGCCGCCGCCGGCGCCACCCTCCTCCTGTACGAATGCCCTTCCCGCTGCCATCCTGACACCCAGCAGCGGGAAGAAGCTCTGTGAGACCGTTCGGCCCCGGACCCGCCGGGCGTCCTCACCTCGGCCGAGGTCGAGGTTCGTCGCGTAGCCAAACGCGGCTATTCCCGACAGACCCGGGACTCGCTCACGCACCGTCAGGAAGTCTGGGTACGATCCACCTCCGCCGGTCGGCGTCTGTACCATGCCGCGATCGCGCACGATGTAGAGACGGACCACTCGGTCGGCGTTCTCGATACCGGCCGGCTGCCGAAGAAAGAGAGCTTCGACGACGCCGAACACCGCCGTGTTCGCACCGACCCCGATAGCCAGTGTCAGGACCGCCGCCGCCGTGAAGCCAGGGCTCTTGGCCAGGCTCCGGAATGCATAGCGGATATCGGCGACGGCGTCCTCCAGCCACCGCGTCCACCTGGCGTCCCGCACCCGCTCTTTCGTGCGCTCGACCCCGCCGAAGGCGACGAGCGCAGCGCGCCTTGCCTCCGCCGGTGACATGCCCCCGCGGATGTTCTTCTCCGTCTCCATCTCGATGTGGATGGAGAGCTCCTCGTCGAGCTCCTGCTCCACGAGTCTCTTGTGCGCGAAGACGCGGAGTTGCCTGAGCCTCCCCTTGAGTCCACCCATGGCGCGACCTCTCAGCTACCGGCTTCGAGAATGAGCTCGACCGCCTGCACGTAATGGCGCCAGCTGTCGGTCTCTTCACCTAGAGCTCGCTGCCCCGAGGCAGTGAGCTGGTAGTACTTGGCCCGGCGAGCGCCCGTCGGCTCCATCCACTCACCCTCGATCAGGCCCCGCTCCTCCAGTCGCTGGAGGGCGGGGTAGAGGGAGCCTTGCCCGACCTGCAACGCCGCACTCGACAGCTGTTGGATGCGCTGCGCGATCCCCCATCCGTGCATGGGCTCGAGGGCCAGCGTCTTGAGGATCAAGAGGTCCAGCGTGCCACGAAGCACATCGGAACGGGGTGTGGATTTCACGAGCTGTCCCGCAAGAAGGAGTAACTGTCGGAAGGCGACAAATGTCGAAATCGACAATACTATCGCACGCGTAAGAGCGCAAGAACGGCGGCAGGAACGCGAAGATCCGTTGACAGGGGACTGTCCGAGGTGTAGATAAAGAAGTATATCTTCATTTATGTGGAAGTCATGCTTCAATAAACGGCCAACTTGATGCTGAACAGCTGGAAACAGCGCTCTCCGCTGTCGGTGAGCTTGTCGCTGCCGAGGGCGAGCGGGGTGCCGTCGTCGTGGTGGGCGGCGCGACGCTGAACCTCCTCGGCATCGTGCGGCGAGCCACGAGCGACGTGGACGTGATAGCCCGTGCCTATCGGGATGAGGGAGGGGAACTGAGGCTTGAGCGTGCAGAGCCATTCCCTCCAACCCTGGCCCGAGCGATCCGTACGGTCGCACGAGACTTCGGGTTGAGCGAGGACTGGATGAACGCTGCCGTCGAAGCACAGTGGGCGACCGGGCTTCCACCTGGCCTCCTCGAGGACACCACCTGGCGGAACTACGGGGGCGGTCTGGACGTGGGCCTTGTGGGGCGTAGCACTCTCATTGCGCTGAAGCTGTTCGCTGCAGCGGACGGAGGTCGACAGAGCGTGCACGTTCAGGACCTGATTGCCCTCGAACCGGAAGCCGAAGAGTTGGAAACGGCGTCGGCGTGGGTTCGAACACAGGACGCTGCGGCCGAGTGGGCTGCCCTGGTCGAGGAGGTGATTCGGCATGTCCAACGAGACCGTTCGTAGGATTCGGGCGGTGGCCGAAGCCACCCTCATCGATACCGCCTGGGCGCAATGGACGGTGTTGACCGCCGCCGCCCTACGTGCCGACCGCCGGCGCGCCTGGACCATCGTGGACCCGGAAGCCCTGGTTCTCGTCTCTCTCGCTGTGGGAGACCGCGAGCGCCGACTGGATGACATGGTAGCGTCGTGGGGCACGGATGCGGCTCACCTGATGAGCATGCAGCGCATGCGCACGTTGGCATCCAGATTTCCTGCAGCGGTCCGGGAGAGGATCGGCCTGTTCACCGAGCCCGCTATCGTCGGCGGTGACAAGCGATGGAAGCGCCTCGAAGCCGCTCCCCCTGCCAACGCGTACTCACCGAGGAGCAAGCCGATCGGTGAGCTCGGTCTCGTCGAGGGACCGGCCTTGACGCTACGACTTCGCGCGGGGTTCGGCGTCAACGCCAAGGCTGACGTCCTCTCCCTCCTCATCGGGTTTGCTGGCGCCGCTGCAGACCTGAAGGTGATCGCCGCCGCAACCGCCTACACCGAACGTGCTGTGCGGACCGCAACGGAGGAGATGACCCTGGCAGGGTTCATCCACGAAATCGAAGGCCGTCCTTCGTCGTTCTACGCGGAGCCAGAGGCATGGGGCCGGGTGCTGCGCACGCCACGGAAGGACCGCAAGGCCACGGGGGCGGCGTCAGCCCTTCCGAAGTGGCGTTTCTGGGCAGCCGTCTACGCTTTTCTCGCCCGCGTGGCAGAATGGGCCGACGCCGCCGAGCGAGAAGGCTGGAGCGCGTACGTGGCGAGCAGCAGAGCCCGCGACATGGTCGATGGCCACCGTCGCCAACTCCGCCAAGCGCAGGTGCGCCTCCCTTCTGCACCGCCTGCCCATGGGACGGAGTTCCTGGATGACTTCGAGCACCTTGTGCGTCGAATAGGGACCTGGGCGAACGAGGGCTTGTACGGCTCGGAGTAGGACATCATCTGCTCCATGTGCGGGCCGAAGTTCTGCTCCATGAAGATCACGGACGACATCCGCAGGTTCGCCGCCGAGCACGGCGTCAGCGAAGAGGAGGCCGTCGAGGTCGGCATGCAGGAGATGGCCGAGGAGTTCCGGGAGTCGGGTGGGGAGTTGTACGTTCCGGAAACCGCGAAAGGCTGACGGTAGGCCGCCCTCGGTATCGGCAGGAGGAGTATGACCATGACTTTCCACGCGAGGCCCCGGGTTTGGCGTCGGCTGCTTGTCTCGCTGCTTGTCCTGGCTGCCACGGCCTGCGCCACGGCGCCCAAGCGCATCGTGGCGTTTGGCGACGTTCACGGAGACCTCTCTGCCACACGGCGGGCGCTGAGGCTGGCCGGCGCCATCGATGATCAGGATCGGTGGATCGGCGGACATCTGGTGGTCGTGCAGACGGGGGACCAGTTGGATCGGGGGGGAGACGAGCAGGCGATCCTTGACCTGTTCGAGCGCCTGCGCGGGGAGGCCCGGAAAGCGGGCGGATCCTTCGACGCCCTCCTGGGAAATCACGAGATCATGAATGTCTCGGGCGACCTTCGCTACGTGACCGACGAGGGGTTCGCGGACTTCGTCGGCGCCGCGCCCTTCGACCCTGCCGACTCCCTTCTGCAGAGCTTCGAGCCCGCTGCACGCCCGCGCATGGCGGCCTTCCTGCCCGGGAGGCCCTACGCCCTCCTCCTGTCGCATGGGGACTTGATCCACATCGAAGGCGAAAACGTCTTCGTGCATGGGGGTCTCCTCCCAGGCCACGTGGCCTACGGGATCGACAAGATCAACCAGGAGACGCGGGCCTGGCTGCGAGGGGAGCGGGACTTCCCGGCAATCCTCGAGGGCTCCGGTAGCCCCGAGTGGCTGAGGCTGTACTCGCAGTCACCGGATTCAGCGGCCTGCGAAGAGCTGGCGTGGGTCCTGAAGGAGATGGGTGCCCGCCGCCTGGTGATGGGCCACACGGTGCAAGAGGACGGCATCTCCAGTGCGTGCGACGGCCTTGCATGGCGCATCGATGTCGGGATGTCGGCAGCTTATGGCGGTTCCGTCGAGGTCCTGGAAATCGTCGGCGACTCCGTCAGGGTCCTCCGTGAGAAGGAGGTCGTCAAGGTCGGCATGCAGGAGATGGCCGAGGAGTCCCGCGAGAAGGGTGGGGAGAGATACGTGACAGCCATGGCAGGAGGATGACGCGGTCGCTTCCCCGTCACCACTTCGGGCGGAACAGGCGGAGCAGGACGAGGAGGCCCACGAAGATGAC
>JAJDNI010000269.1 GCA_022340755.1 Gemmatimonadota bacterium | reverse complement strand
GCTCCATCTGCTCGTCTTCGTGGGGTGGCGTGGGAACGTGATTCCGCCTTCCCCATTCTCGGCCGCGGGCCCTCGCGCCGGTGACGACCGCGCGGCGCCGGGCGGGATGCAGGCCATGAACATCCAGGCTCCCGAGACCCGCCGGATCCCGCGCCCGCCCGTACCGATCATCGCGAAGATCGACGTGGAGCCCGTGAAGTTCGTGGACAGCATCCCCGTGGACGCCGCCGCCCTCCTGGGAGCCGATCCCGGCGCCGCCCTGGCGGCCGGCCTGCCCGGCGGGACGGGGCGGGGCGGTGGCGGCACCGCGACCGAGGGCCGCTACCGGCTCGATCCGCCGAGCCCCCGGGGTATGATCATCCCTCCCGCCAACAAGAAGCTGAAGGGCACGACGGTCGAGGTCTGGGTCTTCGTGAACCGGCAGGGCAACGTGGTGCCCGATTCCACGCGCCTCAATCCGCCGACGAGCGACGGGGACTTCAACAAGCGCCTGATCAGCGAGGCGGCCGAGTGGGTGTTCCGGCCGGCCCACAAGGACGGGAAGGCGGTGGCGAGCTGGTTCCCCTACAAGATCAGCATGTAGGGGAAGCCAGGACAGCGCCCGAGTTTTCCATCGCGAGACGAATCCTGTTATGCATAAAGGCTGGAAGTCATTCAATCAGGCGGGGTTATCACGTGGCGAAGCAAGATGCGATCGAACTCGAAGGGACCGTGAGCGAGGTGCTCCCCAACGCGAATTTCCGCGTGCAACTGGAGAACGGGCACGAGATTCTGGCCTATCTCTCCGGCAAGATGCGGAAGCACTACATCCGCGTGCTCGAAGGGGATGCCGTGACCGTGGCGATGTCTCCGTACGACATGACCCGAGGCCGGGTCACCTACCGCTACAAGTAGGAGTCGGCGTCGATCCCACGAACCGGGCGGGCCGGAGAGAGAGGACGGCCCGGTGGAGGGAGGCAGGCTCAGGTCTCCCCGACGGCGGCGGCGCGCTTTCGGTACATGAGACCGTAGAACATCTCGAGATAGCGGCGGGTCTCCTCCCGCTCCAGGGAGGAGATGTGACGCCAGAATCCGTAGATGCGTGACAGCCGCAGGAACTCGGCGGCGTAGAGCTCCCACGAGTAGCGTGCGCGCACGCGCTGCAGGGCTCCTTCGGAGACGCGCTCCCAGACGCTGCCGTCCTCCCGGCTGCGCCTCAGGAAGTCGGCCATGCGGCGGGCGGCTTCATCCCCCGCCGTGGGGTCGATGTGAAAGCCTGACACACCATCCTCCACGATCTCCAGGGGCCCACCGTACCGCGTGACGAACGGGGGCAGACCGGAGCTCATCGCCTCCACGACCGTGAGGCCGAAGGCCTCGAAGAGCGCCGGTTGAACGAAGGCGCCGCGGGTGTCGGCCACGAATCGATAGAGTCCCCCGACCGTGTTCTTGTTCGTCTGCATCTCCAGCCACCGGACTCGCGCGTCGAGGCCGTGGCGGGTGATGATCTCGTGCATGAGCCGGGCCTGGCGCCGCTCGTCGTCGTCCAGGCAGCGATCGGGGTTCACACGCCCCCCCACGAGCAGAACGTCCGCTTCTTCCTGGAGCTTCTCGCTTCGGGCATACCAGTCCAGGAAGCCGGCCATGTTCTTGATCCGGTCCAGGCGGGACATGGCGAAGAGGATGGGCCGACCTTCCCGGGTCAGCTGGCCGCGGGCCGCGTCGTGGGGCGGGCCGTAGACCATGGCTTCGATGGCGTCGGTGAGCGCCTCGGGACGGCGCTCGACCTGGCTGTAGGGGAAGAACGTCTCGGGGTCGGCGCCGGGGGAGAGGATGTTGAACTTGGGATCGAAGCAGTCGATGCCCGAGACGACCCGGTACAGGTCGGGAAGGGAGAAGGACTGGTAGCTCTCGTACTGCCCGATGCTGTCGTCCTTGCCTGCGATCTCCTGATAGGTGCTGGTGATGATGAAGTCGGCGGTGTTCATGGCGATGAGGTCCGCCGTGAACTGACACGAGAAGTGGTACTCGGGCTCCATCTCCGCCCAGTACAGATCGGACTGGAGGTACTTGGTCTTCTCGAGGGCGTGGGCGATGTTGCACTGGGTGACGCCCAGGCGATGCGTGAGGATGGAGGCCACCAGGTTTCCGTCCGAGTAGTTGCCGATGACCATGTCCGGGCGACTTCCCAGCTCGGCCAGAATCTCCTTCTGGGCTTCGACGGCGAATCGCTCCAGATAGGGCCACACGTCGAAGCGGGGAATCCAGTGGGAGACGACCTCGTGATTGGCGTCCCGGAAGGGGACCCGGAGGATCCGCGCGCTCTCGGTGCCCAAAATGGGCTCCAGGGGCACGTTGCAGGTGGTGTCGTCGGCCTCGGGAATGAGACGCGTCAGGACCACGATCTGAGGTTCGACGTCAACCCCCTGCGCCTGCAGTGAGGCACGCATCGCGCGCTCGAGAGCCCGGACCTGGTCCAGGATGTAGACCACCTGACCGCCGGTGTCGGGCTTGCCCAGGACGTTGGCCTGCCCGAAGTAGCCGTGCGGGGAGACGATGGCCAGGGAGAAGATCATCGGCACCTTGCCCAGGAAGCGTGCGAGCACCTCCGGAGTGGGCTCGTCGAGCACCTGACCGAGCAGGGCCATCATGGCCCGGGCATCCGACGGCGTGCGCCCCCAGCCGGGCTCGAAGCCCAGGTGCCGCACGAGGTGCACCCAGTCGTCTCCCTCGCCCATCTGGGCGAGCTCGCGGTCGGCCTCGTCGAGGGCATCCCGCAGATCCTTGCCGGTCTCGATGAGCTCGTTGAGCATCAGCTGCCGACCCCGCACGTGGTGCACGCGCAGGAAGTCGAACACCTTGTCCGCGCCGGCCGTCCCGGGGCGCTCCAGACGCTCGCAGAGATGCCGGTTCAGAAACTCCACCCCCCGGCCGATGTCGGCGGGATCCGAGATGCGCGGGAATCCGCGCTCGAATGGAGTGAGGTCCACCTCCAGGGCGTAGCGCTCCCCCGATCCGGGCCGGACGACGCGCTCCTTCACATCCAGGTACTCGGCGACACCGATCTCCCGCAGGTGCAGCTCCTGCAGGTGGATCTGCAAGTAACGCCATCGGGCCACTTCCTCCCGGACCGCCCGGTACACCATCGATGGGGCGAAGATGGCTTCCTGTGTTCGGCGGAGCGCGGACTCCAGGGGCGTGCCCCTGAGCCTGGCACCCACGTCCGTCTCGGCGAGAGCCTCGAACTCCTGGACGAGATCGGACCAGAGCAAGAAGGGGCGTCCTCGCCCTTCCAGCCTCTGGAAGAAGGCGTAGACGGAGTCGCGGTGGGTGCGCAGCAGCCGGGAGAACCCCCTGATCATGCCAGCTCCTCGTCGTGGGGTTGGATGTCACCGAAGAAGTCGTAGTGGGCGGCGCCCTCCAGAACGCCCCAGCCGTGCATGCTGCTCGCGAAGTAGACGCGCGGGTGGTCCATGAGCTCCTCCATCTCTTCGGCGTGGCATCCCACCACCACGGCGAGCGTATCGCCGGAGAAGAGGTCGGCGCCGCTTCCCGGGCCACCCGCCACCAAGAGGCGCGTGGGAGGGAGGTTCCACTTGAAGGACATGAAGCGGACGGCCATGCCGGGCGAGGCGCGGCCTGGCACGATGTCGAGGCGGCGTCCGCGGTCGAGAAGGGCCGTGGCCCGGAGGCCCGCTTTGCGGAGCCGCCCCCGTACGGTGGGCAATCCGAGGGACGAGTCCTGAAGCGCGTACCGTAGTCGGTAGCGGGTCCGTGACGCCTCCACGGGTCGAAGACCCGGGACATCGGCCAGGGCCCTGGAGACCCCGTCCGGGTCCCACCGATGACGGATCTGCCGCTCCCACGAGCGGTCGCGTATCAACCTCGGTCCGTAGTGGATCTCCGTGCCCGAAGCGCTGATGAGGACGTCGGGCGTGACGAAGCCCAGGGTCTCCAGAGTCCTCAAGGCCTCCTCGGTGGTGCGGCCGGTCGTGATCCCCACGCCCACACCGTCCCCGTGCTTCCGCAGGTGCTCGACCAGGGTCGCGAGCGCTCTTTCGTCGCCGGCGAGCACGTGGTCCAGGGAGGCGAACAGCATACGGTCCATCCTTGGGAGACTGGACGCGTCGCCGTGAACGCCGGCGATCAAGGCGCCCGAGCGCACCTCGGAGATCGCCTCCAGGTATCGGCGCGTGTGGGTCCTCCAGGAGAACGTGCGATGGACGCTCGTGACCGCGTTCTTCGCCCACCGCGCCCTACGTACGGGGTCGGAGAGCACGTCCGCGATGGCGCTCCCCAGAGCCTGGTTGTCCATGACATCCACCAGGAGACCGTGCTGGCATGCCTCGATGATGTCCCGAGGGCCCCCGTCGTCGGTGGCGACCACCGGGAGCCCGCAAGCGGCCGCCTCGATGAGAGTGAGCCCGAAAGGCTCGGTGAGCGC
>JAJDNI010000283.1 GCA_022340755.1 Gemmatimonadota bacterium | reverse complement strand
CGAAGTCGGTTCTCATGACGGTTCCTCGCGTTCGGGCCGGGTCATGAACACCCGGATCATCCGCGGCCACAGGAAGATCAGCGGCCATCGGCGCTCGACCCGCGTCAGCCGAACCGGCCGACCGGTGCGGCGCTCGACCTTCCGGACGATATAGGGAAGCCAATTGTCGAAGGTGAGCACGTGCTTCACCCAGCGGGCCGTGGCGCGGGCTTTCGACCTCCGGAAGTACCGCCGCCATCGGCGACGCTCGGCGGGTGGGGGCGGCGAAACGAGGCGAAGACGCCCCTCGGAGGCCTGAATGACGGATCCTTCACGCTCGGCCCGCTCGAGCACGCGCCCGAGAGCATCCCGGAAGTGCTCCCGTTGCACGGCGAAGACGACCTCCGCGCGGTTGCGCGCCTCGGGCCGGAACTCACTGCGATAGCAGACCTCGAGGAGCTTCCTGCCCACCGTTTCCGCATCGAACGACCCCTCGAGCCAGGGCGCGACCCAAGTGAGGGCGGCGTCCTGCGCCCCGGCGAGGCGTTTCTCCACCCATTGTCTCCGGGCGTCGTCCGCCGCCCAGATGACGGCGACCTTCTGAACCAGCCGCGCCGCCAGGAAGTGGTCCCGCGGAAGAGGGCTCGTTCCGAGCGTGAAGTGGTCTCGGGACACCACCAGACACTTGGCAAGCCCGGATGCGCCTTCATCCGGGGTGTACGCGATGACGTTCGGCGGCAGGATGTTGGCCAACCCCGCGAAGAGCCACACGGGGCGGTGCAGCTCCCCTGCCTCGTGCATCGCCGCGTAGAACCGGCGGTAGCCGTCGACGACCAGCACGAAGTCGAGTGCACTGTGCCGATCCGGATTGGCTCCGAGGATGTGGGACCCGTACAGAATCACCGCTTCCACGGAGCCCCCGGCCGCATCCGATAGCCGAGCTGCCAGCGCTCGGGCATCGGCGAAACGATCACCGGTGCCCTCGGTGCCCGCGGGCTGCCGTGGGCCGCCGCTCCCCTCGCTTCGGGTGTTCGTCATGCCGGCGATTCCTCCCGGAGCTCACGGAGCCGTTCCACCATGATTTCACGCGCCCGGGAGATGAACTCGTCGGAGTCGCCGCGAGGATCGTCCCAGGTCAACGGACCGCTGAGGGTCATCCGCCCCCGAATCGCCGACATTCCCCCCAGGAAGTCCTTCATCTTCGCTCGTTGCCAGAATCCGTCGGCCACCAGCAGGTAGACCGTCCACGGCCGCTGACGAAGGATGATGCGCAGCCCCGTGGTCTTGAAGGGGCCGATGGCGCCGTCTTTGGTGCGCGTGCCTTCGGGAAAGACCACGAGCGGCACATCGGTCTCTCGGGCGGCCCGTGTCAGCTCCGCGAGCGCCCGCCGGCTCTCGCCTGGATTTGCAGCGGGGTTCACCACCGGGTATTGATAGAGCCTGACCATGTGCGAGATTAGCGGGATCCACCGCAGGTAGCGCTTGCGCGTCACGATCCTGGGGTAGCTCGACGCCAGTGATGCGACCACCAGGGGGATGTCGAGCACGGACTGGTGGTTCATCAGGATGAGGGTGCCCTCGCCCGCCGGTACACTGGGTAACGCGGGCAGGTGTGCTCCCCCGATCCAGCGCAGGGATTTCAGGACCAGGTGGGCCAACGCATGCTGCCAACCGGCGAGCACCGGGATACGTTTCCGTGGCGCCAGGCGAACCCAGGGCACGATTACGAAGCGCTGGACGGGGTCGCACAGCAGCAGCACGACGCAGACGAACGCGATGGCGAAGTAGCCTCGGAGCTTCAAGCCGGGGCCTCGGGAGCATCGGAGAAGTCGGGACCGCCCGCCAGGGGCGGCTCCGTGAACGGCGAACGCTAATTGCACTCGAGGACGTGCATCAAGACGCACGCGCGCTCGGGCGAGGACACGGATCACGGAAGATGAGCGAGATGGAGTACACGTACTACGGGTTCCGCAACTGCGTGGGTGCGTTTTTCGAGATGGCAACTTCAGATGCCAGGAAGATCCTGCCGGCTCATCTGCAGCCCGTCGAGAAGCAGCACACCCGGAGCATCCTCGCACTTACCGCGTTCGAGTTCACTGAGAGCATGGTGGGGCCCTACGAGGAAGTGGTGCTCGCGGTCATCGTGCCGCCCATGGTCGAGGCCGGGAAGCCACTCCCCAAGGCTGCCTTCTATCCGTTCATGGTGGGCACCTCCACCGAGGCGTCGCGACTCCACGCCATCGAGCGATGGCACCTGCCGCACTACATGAAGGACCTGGAGATCGGCTTCGCGCAGGGCGACGGCCGCATGGAGGTCAATATCCGCGACGGCGCGCGACCGGTCCTCGATGCGGTGGTCACGCAGTACGCATTCGATCCCGCCCGCAACCTCTACAACTCGTTCATGATCGACGGGGATGCCCGCTTCAAGGCCAACATCTACATGGAGGCGGCCCACTCCGAGCACGAGGAGGAGAGCGGCTCCATCACCCTCCACGAGCATCCCATGACTGCGCCTCTGACCATCGAGGAAGTCAACAGCTACCCGTTCCGCGAGGAGTGGTACGGCGAAGGCCTGCAGACCTTCGAGCCCCTGGAGACGCTCTGAGCGAGGCGCGGCGACTCTTCGTCGTATTCAACCCGGCCTCCGGCCGCGGACGGGGATCGCGACGCATACCCCTCTACCGGCGTCTGCTCGAGGAGCACTTCCCACGCGCTACGTTCGGCACCACGACCCGTCCCGGTGAGGAGCGGGATCTCGCTCAGCGCGCCGTGGACGACGGCTACGATTTGGTGGTGGCCGTGGGGGGAGACGGAACGTGGGGCAACGTGGCCGACCGCCTGGTCGCGTCCGGTCGACCGGACATCACGTTCGGGATGCTCCCCAACGGGACAGGCAACGACTTCGGACGCAGCCTCGGCTTCCATCCGACGGACCCGCTGGAAGCCGTGCGCGTGCTGGTGGAGGGGCATGTCCGGCGTGTCGACGTGGGCCGTCTGGACACGCCCAGCGCGGCGGAGTCGCAGCCGGACCTCTTCGAGCCCCGGCATTTCTTGAATCTGGTGGGGTTCGGCTTTGACATCGCCGTCATCGACGCGGCGGCACGCGCTCGCTTCCTGAAGGGCGAGCTACTCTACAAGGTGACGGCCCTCCAGCAGTTGTTCCGTTTCCCCGGCATCGAGCTCGCGTTGGAAGGTGGGTCGGGTCCTCGACGGGAAGGACGCCACCTGATGCTCACCGTCTCCAACGGGCGGTTCTTCGGCGGCGGCTTTCCCATAGCGCCAGGGGCAACCGCGACGGACGGACGGCTGCACGCCTGTCGAATCCAGGATGCGCCGCCCCTCGGCAGGCTTCGGCTCTTCAACCAGGCGGAGAAAGGCCAACACGTGAGGTCGGACCGGGTGGAGGTCATCAGCGAATCGACCTTCCGCTTGACCTTCCCGGCCGCTCCGCGGTTCGAGATGGACGGCGACGTGCGGCAGGCCGCCTCGGAGACCCTCGACCTCCGCGTCCTGCCACGCGCTCTCGGCGTCGTGGCACCCGCAACCTGAGTTGCGCCGACAGACTCCCGGACCCGGCAGTGCCGGCCAGTAAGCCATCAGACTATACTCTGCGACACAAAGTACTTGACGACACGCCGGGCCTGCGGTAGCGTGGACGCATGAACCTCCCGGCGAAGAAGCTCGGTTCACGGAACCGCAGACCCGTGGCGCTCCACGATCGCGCCATGGACAACCTTCGCTTCATCCGCGAGACGATGGAGAGGTCGGCGTCGTTCACGGCAGTGTCCGGGCGGGGCGGCGTGGTCATGGGTCTCGTGGCGCTCCTGGCCGCGATGCTGGCCAGAAACGACACCGGGAGCACCACCTGGGTGGCAACATGGATGGTCGCCGCAACGGTCTCCTTGGGACTTGCGCTGTTCCTCGTAGCGCGAAAGGCACGGGACGTCGGCCTCACGCTTCTCTCCGGCCCCGGCCGCAAGTTCGCGTGGAACGTCACACCGCCCCTGGTAGTGGGGGGCCTGCTTACGGTGGCGCTGCTGAGGGCCGGAGCCACCGAGCTCTTACCAGCCACATGGCTGCTGCTCTACGGAACCGGCGTGGTTACGGGAGGAGCATTCTCGGTTCGCATCGTGCCTCTCATGGGCCTCGCGTTCATGGCTCTGGGCATAGCGGCGTTGTTCGCACCCCCTACACTGGGAAACGCATTCATGGCAGTCGGGTTCGGCGGGCTGCACATCGTATTCGGAGCAATCATCTGGAGGAAGTATGGCGGCTGAGCAAAGCGCGGCGCGGCGCCGTCGGCGCGCGACGTCCGCCTCGGAGGGCCCGTCGCTGGACGCGCTGGCGGGGCACCATCCGGAAACGGGTGCCCTGGAGCTCGATCAGCTCATCCACGAACGAGTCCGATTGGGCATCGTCAGCGTGCTGGCCGTGAACGGGTCACTCACGTTCACGGAGCTTCGCGACCTGTTGGGGACCACCGACGGCAACCTCAGCGCCCACGCTCGGCGTCTCGAAGATGCCGGGTACGTCCTTTGCAGGAAGTCTTTCGAGGGCCGCACGCCGCGGACGGACTACGCCCTCACCGAGCAAGGCAGGCGCGCCTTGGCGTCCTACCTGGACCATATGGAGGCTATCATCCGCGCGACGCGGGACTTAGGCGATAATTAGAACCGTATTCTTTTTTTGCCCGGTTGATCTATGATACAAAGTGCTTTTCCGGTTCCGTCCGGAATCCACGTGGCCATCATCATGGACGGCAACGGCCGTTGGGCCGTGGCCAGAGGACGGCCGCGGGAGTGGGGGCACCGCCAGGGAGCGCGTGCCGTCAGGCGCGTCGTCGAAGCGGCGCCGGACCTCGGCATCGGCACCCTCACCCTCTATGCATTTTCTTCGGACAACTGGCAAAGACCGGCCCACGAGGTACGCACGCTGATGCGCCTCTTCCGTTCCTACCTGCGCCGCGAGGTCCCGGAGCTCCTCGAGAACGGCGTCCGGCTGGAGGTGCTGGGGCGTCGGGACCGGTTGTCACCGGAGCTGGTGCGGGCCATCACCGCCGCCGAGACGGCCACCGCAGCGGCGAGTCGCCTCCGCCTGCGCCTGGCCGTGGACTACTCCAGCCGCGACATCCTGGTGTCGGCCGCGCAGCTCGCAGCGGCAGCCGGAGGCGCGAACCTCGACCGGGACTCCTTCGCGGCGCGTGTGGGCGAGGCAATGGGACTCCGCGAAGCCACGCCGGAGGTGGACCTGCTCATCCGCACCGGCGGGGAGCAGCGGCTCAGTGACTTCCTCCTCTGGGAGTGCGCCTACGCAGAGCTCACCTTCACCTCGAAGATGTGGCCGGAGTTCGGCAAGGACGACCTCTCAGCGGCGGTGCGCGAATTCCGGGCGCGAGACCGTCGCTTCGGCAAGGTGACCGCCGCCGCTGGGTGAACTGTCGCCCCGTGCTACGTCACGGTACGTCGCCCCCTGCGTCGCCCCGCGTAGAGCATCGAGGACCTGAGCGGGGCGACTGTACGGGTGGCTCGTAAGCCCCCGTCACGGTCGAGGTACGACGCCATGATACGAAGCACATCTCGTTCTCCTCGCCTGATCACAGCGCTCGGGCACCTTCCGGGCCGTTCAGGTGCGACGGAAGCGGGTAACCCCTCCATCAAGGCGCGTTATCCTGTCGAGATCCTGGCGTGGTCCGTAGTATTGCAGCACCTGCCAGTGACTCCACCCCGGGTGACGTCATGAGTGGTTCCACGAAAAACCCGGCCCCCACGCAAGCCGCCAACGGCACACGCCCCGTCTTCCCTTTGCCCCTGGTGGGCCGCACCGAGGAGCTCGCAGCTCTCGAGTCCCTCATGGAGAAGCACGAAGACAGGCTGTCCGCCGTACTGGTCTCGGGCGGCGGCGGCGTCGGCAAATCCCGGGTGGTTGCAGAGCTGGCGAGCGGCGCGGAGAGGCGCGGATGGTCGGTGGCACAGGGCCGCGCCTACCCCGTGGAGCACGGGGTGCCCTACGCGCTGTTCTCCGACGCCTTTCTCCCCCTGCTGCGTGGCTTGGATCCGGAAACCTTGTCGGTGTTGTCCCGAGGCGGCGAGGCGGAGCTCCGATACCTCTTCCCGGCTCTCGGACAGAGCAGGGAGCGGCTCCCCATCGCGGACGGCGAGCCGGACGAGATCCGCACGCGCCTGCTCTGGAACTTCGCAGAGTTCTTGAAGAACTACGCCGCGAGGGCACCGTTGCTCGTAGTTCTCGAAGATCTTCAGTGGGCCGACCACTCGTCGCTCGAGCTGATTCACTTCGTCGCCCGCCAGGCTCCCGGCCACCCGCTCTTCATCGTCTGCACGTACAACGACGCAGAGCGCGATCACAGTCCCCAACTGGCCCAGCTGAGCCGTTCTCTCGAATCGATGGGGGTCGCCCGTGCGATGCGGCTCGGGCCCCTTTCTCGTGAGCAGGTGGCGGAGACGGTATCCCGTGCTTTCGCGGTCGACGCGGGGCTCGTCGGCGAGTTCACCGCCATGCTCGATGGCTGGACCCGCGGGAACCCCTTCTTCGTGGAGGAGATTCTCAAGTCGCTGGTGGCTGGCGGCCGGCTCACCAGCCACAAGGGAACGTGGGTGGGTTGGGACGCTAAGGACCTGGTCTTGCCCGTGTCCATTCGAGAGGCGGTCACGACCCATCTGCGGCGCCTCACCGAGAACGCGCAGACCGTCGCCGACCTCACGGCCGTGATCGGCGCTCGCACGGACTACGCACTCCTGGCCTCCATCAGCCGCCTCCCGGGTCCGGCTCTCTTGTCGGCCCTGGACGAGCTTTGCACACACGGGATCCTCACCGAGCAGGCAGACGGCAACTCCGTCGTCTACGCCTACCTGCATCCGGTGGTCCGGGAGACGATCTACCGGGCCTTCGGTCTGCAGCGCGCACGGATGCTGCACGGCACGGTGGCCGAAGCCATGGAGGCGTTCTGGGGGTCGAAGGTGATGGATCACGCCGACGAGCTCGCGTACCACTTCGCCCGTAGCGACGCGGATGCTCTGAGCGAGAAGGCGGTGCTGTACCTCACGGCGGCGGGACGCAGGGCCAACGAGCGACACGCCAACCGAGAGGCGGCGGACTATCTGCGCGCCGCACTCGATCGCATGCCCGAGGGGTATCGGGCAGCCGACGGGACGAACGCTCAGACCCTTCGTCAGGAGCTCGCGCACGCCCTGATGCGCCTGGGGGACTACGAGAGCGCTCGAGCCATGTGGTCCGAGGTCCTGGCTGTCGCGCCCGAAGACCGGGCCGAGGAAGCCGGAATGCGCCGAGCAATGGGGCTCGTGACCTTCTGGTGCGGCCGTCACGAAGAGGCGCTGGAGCACTTCGACGCCGGCCTGGCGGCCGCCGAGGCCGCGGGAAATACCGCCGAGGGCGTTCACATCCGGTTGGTTCGAGGCCATTGCCTCCAGGAGTTGGGCCGCTCCGAAGAGGCCTTGGCGGTGCTCACGGCGGCATTGCCCGACGCGGAGGCGGTGGGGAGCCCGGAGCTTCTCGCCAGGGCGCATCGGGCGCTCTCGCTCCTCCATGTGTGGATCGGCCCCCCTGACGTGGCGGAGAAGCACGGGCGCCGGGCCATCGAGTTGGCGTCGGCCACCGGCGACCTCACGGTGGAATTCTGGACCCGGTGGGGTCTGGCCGTGCTCGCGGGCATGACCGGTGACACCAAGCGGATGGCGGAAGGCGTGGCCGCGGCCACCGATATCGCCGACAGGCTGCGGTCACCGGTGCTCCGCCTCTGGACCGCCGATATGTCCATCGAGATGGCGTATGCCACCGGCGATTGGGATGCGGGTCTCGCGCTGGGCGAACAAGCCATCGCATTGGCGCGGAGCCTCAACCAGGCACCCCTGCTGGCCCGCGTCCTGGCGTGGACATCCGCCATCCACGTCGGTCGCGGCGAATTCGACCGCGCAAAGACCCTTTTGGACGAAGCGTCCGCCATGGCCGGGATCGACCACCCGAAGGGTCTCGGTGACGTCCACATGGCGGTGCCGACCTATACCGGGCTGGCCTACTACCTCTCGGGTATCGGCGATCACGAGGGGGCGATTCGGGCCGCCCGCCGCGGGCTCGAGATCACCGAAGGGACGGGCTACCGCCTGTGGGCGGTTTACCGGCTTCTTCCCGCCCTCGCAGAGGCGTGCCTGTGGGCGGAGCACATCGACGAAGCCGAGGCGGTGGGCAAGCGCATGCGCTCGATGGCCGAAGCGTTGAGCCACAAGCTGGGGATCGCTTGGGCGGATGCGTGCGACGCCCTGGTCTGTTGGAAGCACGGGGATCCGGCTGGGAGCATCGAACTCATGCGCAAGGCCGCCGAGGCGTTGGAGGAGATCCCGATGATCCCGTACGCGGTCCGCGTCCGCCGTCAGCTCGCCGCTCGTCTGGCCGAAACCGGTGACATCGACGGTGCCATGGCGGAGCTGCGCGGGGTCCACAGGGTGCTCTCGCGCCTCGGGGCCGAGCCGGAGCTGGAGATGGCGCGAGCTCAGTTCCGGCAGTGGAACCAACGACCGCCGCCCCGGCCAATCGCAGAAGGGGTGGCCGGGCTGACCGGTCGCGAGCTGGAGATCGCACGCCTTGTCGCCCGCCGGAAGTCGAACAAGGCCATCGGCAAAGAGCTGGGCATCTCACCGAGGACGGTGAGCACGCACCTCTCGAATATCTTCCAGAAGCTCGAGGTCGGGTCTCGGACCGAATTGGGAGACATGATCCGGGATCAGGGGCTGATGGAAGGATAGCCCGGCCCCCGCCGGGTCGGCGACAGCGCTACAGTGGCTCCAGGGTGCCTCCTCTCAGGTGCCAGCGTTCGTCGGCCAGCACGCGAGTGTCGGCTTCGTCGTGGCTCACGAGTACGAGGGGAATACTCCGCTGCGCCGCCACCCGCCTGACCGTAGCGGAGAGTTGATCTCTCAGCGGCCGGTCCAGCGCCGAGAAGGGCTCGTCCAGCAGGAGAAGCCTCGGCGCGGATAGCAGGGCGCGGCCCAGGGCCACCCGCTGCCGCTCTCCACCGGACAAGCGGCGAGGCCGCCGCTCCATGAGTCCGGAAACTTGTAGCATATCCGCAGTGGCCGTCACTTCCTCCGGCGGGGCTCCTGCGTACGCCAGGTTCTCACGGACCGAGAGGTGCGGGAAGAGGAGAACGTCCTGGGGCACCCAACCCACCCTCCGTTCCCAGGGGGGCACCACCATGCCGCGCCCGGGGTCGAGCCAGGTGACCCCATCCACGACGACCTCACCCCGGGCGCGGGTCTCGACCCCGGCCAAGACACGCAGAACCGTGCTCTTGCCGGCACCCGACGGTCCCACGATGGCCACGGAGCGAGCCTGGCTCTCGAGTCGCACTTCCAGGGGATGATCTTCCAACGGCACGCGAACGTCGAGACGGAGTCCTCTCCACCCCTCACCTCCCATCGTGCACCTCCAGCCGCCGGCGCTGACGGCGCGACAGGGCCTCGTAGCCTACGAGGGCAGCCAGAGAGATGGCGACACTCGCCCCCACCAGGATCCACGTATCCCGGCGGGCCGCGGGGGCTTCCAGAAGCGTGTAGATCGCGAGCGCGATCGTGCGCGTGCGTCCTTCCACGTTTCCCGCCAGCACCACCGTCGCGCCGAACTCGCCGAGCGCCCGAGCGAACGCCAGGACGGCTCCGGCCACGATCCCGGGCACGGCCAGTGGCAGAGACACCCTCATGAAGGTCCGACGCGGCCCGACTCCCAACGTCCACGAGAGCTCTTCATAGT
This sequence comes from Gemmatimonadota bacterium, assembly GCA_022340755.1. Lineage (GTDB taxonomy): Bacteria > Gemmatimonadota > Gemmatimonadetes > Longimicrobiales > Gaopeijiaceae > SZUA-318. The sequence continues at coordinate 3,114 of JAJDNI010000283.1, read as the reverse complement.
GGGGATCGACCGCTTCGAATGCGTTCCGCACGGTGAGCACGTACAGCGGAAGCCCCACCGCCAGTGCGGCAAGTGCCGCGCCGAGGATCGTAAAGGGCACAGGGACACCCAGGCCGGCCAACAGGCGACCCAGGGGGCTCCGGCTCCCCAAGACGCTCAGGAGGAGAAAGCCCGTCACCACGGGCGGCATGACCAGGGGCGCAAGGATGATGGTGGAGAGCAGCACCTTCCCCCTGAAGCTCCGCCGTGCCATCAGCCACCCCAACCCTACCGCGACGGGAAGCCCCGCAAGCGTGGCGAGCAGCGCTACCAGCACGGAGATCCGTATAGCGGAGATGGGATCGGGCGTGGATGCCACAAGGGGCGGGGTCGCGGGCGGCGGCGGCCCCGATGCCACCAGGAAGCCCGCCTGCTCGAAGATGGCGCGCGCCTCAGGCCCCGCGGCGAAGTCGATGAAGGCGCGCGCGAGTTCGGGGTGGGGGGCCGAGGTCAGGACCGCGGCCGGATAGCGCACCGGGGTGTGCGTGTCTTCCGGGAAGGTGAAGGCCGTCGACACCCTCGGCTCCGCCAAAGCGTCCGTGCCGTACACGATGCCCGCACCGGCCTCACCTCTTGCGACCCACTCCAGGGCGCCGCGAACCGAGCCGCCCCGCACGACGTGGCTCGCGACTGCCTGCCATACACCGGTGGCCTCCAGGGCCTCCCGGGCATACCGACCCGCAGGCACGTTCTCTCCGGCCAGCGCCAGCCTCCGGACCTTGGCCAGGTCCGCGGGTCCGGCCGGCGCCGTCGCTCCCCTGGGCACCACGACCACCAGGCTGTTTCCGAGGAAGCGGCGCTCGGTTCCCGGCACGACGACCCCGCGGTCCTCGAGCCAGGTCATCCACGCGTCGTCAGCCGAAAAGAATACGTCCGCCGGCGCTCCCTGCACGGCCTGAGGCGCAAGCCTCGAAGTCGCGTCGAACGAGAAACGCACGTCGGCGCCCCCGTCCTGTCTCCACGCTTCGGCGACCCGGGGAAGCACATCCGTCAGGCTGGCGGCGGCCAGCACGAGGATCTCGTCGCCTCCGCTCTGGGCGCGGACGGTGCTCGGGCCGCCGAAAGCCACCACAACCACCACGAGGAGGGCAGACAAGCGGGCGCCGCCCTCCTGGAGCGCTCGGATGGGCGAAGAGAGGCTCACGACCGGCCGGGTACCGGAACCGTGTGGGCGCAAGCCACCGGCCAGGACCGGCGCCAGGCGGCCTCGAGCCCGGGACCGGCGCTGGCACTGGGACCATCGGGCCACCCGCCTTGCCTCAACCCGGGTTCGTGCGCCTGTTTCATGGTCATGAGCGATTCATCTGACGGTGCGTGCGTAGCGGAGGCCCTCGTCGAGGTTCGTAGCTACGAGCTCGACTCCTTCGGTCACGTCAACCACGCCGTGTTCTTGAACTACCTGGAATACGCCCGCTTCGAGGCTCTTCGGCAAGGGGGCTTCCCGTACGAAGATCTCGTGGCGCGCGGATGGGGAGTGTACGTCGTTCGCATCGAGGTGGACTACCTGAAGGAAGCGCGCCTCGGGGATCGTCTCCTCGTTCGCACCTCGGTCGCCGGCTCCAGGCGAAGCAGCGTGGTCTTCGCGCAGGAGATTTGCCGCGCGGCCGAGCCCGACGTCGTCCTGGCCCGCGCGCGGGTCACCGCCGTCTGGGTAGGGCCCGATCGCCGCCCCACGCGGGTGCCGGAAGCGGTCCGGGTGGCCCTCGGGATGACGATAGCCGGCGAGGCTGGTACGGCGTGATGCGCCCGGGGGAACAGTCATGAAGCCCGACGTCGTCCTGGGCAACGACGTCGTGGACCTCGAGGAGCCACGGAGCGCCGGGAAGGCCGCCGACAGGCGCTTCGTCGCCCGTGTGCTGGCGAAAGTCGAGCGGGAGGGCCTGGACCGGGCGGACGACCCCGACCTGGAGCTGTGGAGCCTATGGGCCGCCAAGGAAGCGGCGTTCAAGGTAGTGTCGAAGCTCCGGGGCACGCCGCCGGTCTTCGAGCATGACGCCTTCGTGACTTCCTGGAACAGGACGACGTCACGGAGCTCCATGGAGACGGAAGTGCGCGCCGGAATCGTCCGCCACGGAGAGGTCCGTGTGGATGTCTCGGTCCTGCACCGGGCCGGGGTCCTGCACGCCGTGGGACACACGCATCGGGCGCCTGCCGCCGACGTTGCCGTCCAGGTGGGTCTCGGGCGCCTGGACGACGCCGGCGCGCCGTGGGCGGCCGGTCTCGACGAGCTCCTGCGCCGCTTCACCCCTCGGGAGGCCGACGCCATCCATTCCCTGGCGTCGGCGGCGGTCCGGCTCGGCGCGCGTCGAGCGCTGGCGGCTCGCGCCGGGGTCGAGGAGCACCGCTTGCAGATCGTCAGCCGGCCGGGGACGACCGGTCGTCGACCTCCCTTCGTCCTGCTGGACGGACGGGAAGCTCCAGCCGACGTGTCCCTGTCTCACGCGGGGGCATGGATCGGGTGGGCCCTGTGGAGCCACCCGGATTTCGGGCTGGCGCCGCCGCCGGATACTGGCTGACGGCCGGCGCGGCCCCTCAGTGTCCGTTGGGGCGGAAGTTGAACTGAAGCGACCCGCCGAAACGCTGGTAGTAGGCGTTGCCCGTGTTCGTCTCCGCCCGCGTCCAACCCAGACGGATCGCCGCATCGAGGTTCGGGGACACGGGTCTGGCCAGCTGGATGTACGCCTGTGATGCGTTGTCGGCCTCTTCGCCGGGCACCAGAAGAGCGAAGCCGGTGCTGCGCACGTAGCTCTTGGCCAGGAGCACAGCGTACACGTTCAGCGTGAGCTCCTGGGGTAGCGGCGCCAGGAAGAGCAGGCGGCCGCTCACGGCATCGTATTCCGGACGGTCCGAGTTGGAGCGGTTCACGACCCCTTCCAGCCCCACCTGAGCGAAGATGTCGCTCGCATACGTCCACTCCAGCCCGACCCGGGCCGTGTGATCCCGGCGGAAGGGGTCCGAGGCATCAAAGGTTCCCTGCTTGTCGTACTGCGTGCGGCGAGCACTGATGTAAAAGCGCATCGTGGACGTGCCGCCCCACCGTGCGCCCATCTCGATCCCTGCCGACTTCCGGTCGAG
>JAJDNI010000254.1 GCA_022340755.1 Gemmatimonadota bacterium | reverse complement strand
CTGGGCGATCTTGCCCAGCACCGGGAGGTACTGGTTGGAGACCTCCAGGGGAGGCGCCACAATGAGGAAGAAGTTGTGCACCGGTGAGCTGTCGATGGCGTTGAAATCGACGCCCGATGGTTTTCTGCCGTACGCGAGCCGCAAACGGTTCACCACCAGCGACCGGCAGTGCGGGATCGCGATGCCCTTCCCGATGCCGGTGGAGCCGAGGTTCTCACGTCGTTTCAGGGTCTTGAACAGGATGGCTTCGGACTTCTCGTCCAGGCCGAGGAGAGCGACCAGCTCTTTGAGCAGGTCGTCCTTCGTCTCGCCCTCCAGGTCGAGCTTCACGACATCCGCCGAGAAAAGCTCTCTGAGCCGCATTCTATCGCCTCCGAAGATCGCTTCGGGTTCGCAAACAAAGTCGGTAGCTAAGCGGTGTATGTTAACATCCGACGCGCCGAGATCCCAAGCCTCCGGTTCCAGCGCGCCGCCGCCATTCCTAGTTTCCATGGGATGACGACGTTCCTCGACCTCCTGCGGAGTCCCCGGACTCCTCTTTACCTGGCGCCGCAGGCCGGCGTCAGCGAGTCGCCCTTCCGCCGCCTCTGCCGGCGGTTCGGGGCGGACGTGGTCGTCAGTGAGTTCGTGAGCGCCGCCGGGATCGTCATGGGAACCCGGCGTTCCCGGGACTACCTGCGCTTCGACGAGGCCGAACGGCCTATCGGCATCCAGATCTTCGGAGCGGATCCGGCCCAGATGGCGGACGCCGCGGCGTTGGTGTCGGACGTGTACGGTCCGGATTTCGTGGACATCAACTTCGGGTGCCCCGTCAAGAAGGTCGTGAAGCGGAACGGGGGCTCGGGCTGCCTCCGGGACCTCGATCTCGTCGAGCGGATCATCCGAGCGGTGAAAGCTGCCACCCCGGTGCCGACGACCGTGAAGATCCGCTCGGGCTTCGACGAGGCGACACGGGACCCCGTCGGTATCGCCCTCCGCTGTCAGGACGCCGGCGCGGCCGTGTTGTGCCTCCACCCGAGGACCCGTGCCGACATGTACTCCGGTCAGGCCCGATGGGACGAGATCGCGGCCGTCGTGGATGTGCTGGACATCCCGGTGATCGGCAACGGCGACATCCGCACCGGCGCGGATGCAGCCCGCATGCGCGACGAGACCGGTTGCGCCGCGGTGATGATCGCCCGTGGCTCACACGGCGACCCTTGGATCTTCGCCCAGGCCCGAGCGGCTCTCGACGGGAAGCCTGTGCCTCCCACGCCTGACACCGAGGAGCGCTTCGAGATCTGCCTGGAGCACGCGCGCAACGCCATCGCCTTCGAGCGGGATCCCTCCCGGGCCATCATCGACTTCCGCAAGCACCTCGGATGGTACACAAAAGGCCTGCCGGGCGGTCGGAGGCTCCGAACCGAGCTGTTCCAGGCCACAACGCTGCAGGACGTGGAGCGGCTTCTCGAGGGGTATCTGGACGAGCAGAGGAGCGCGGCGCCGGCCTGAGCGTGAAGGGGCGCCACCGTGGACCTCGCCCCCACCGGAAGGGTAACTTTCACATGACGGTTGTTTGACAGACCCACCCGTCACCGGGGGCGTCACGGTTTCGACGTGTTTGGTGAACGTGGAGGAGCGTGCCGAGGTCCCCGAAGCCTCGTTAAACCTCGGGAACTTTCGATAGCTGCCAACTCTGATCTGGCGCTGGCCGCGTAACCTTACCGGCCCGTTTCACGGATTGCCTGTCCGAGGCGGCCCGTGAAGCGTCGATAAGTCGGACTGGCCCATCGCCGACGCTGCCGCGGCGATGAGTGAGACTTCAGGTAGCTGGCCCCGAAGCGGTTGACCACTGACCACCAGGGGTGAGAGCCGATAGTGGTCTACGCACGTAGCGCCTCCGCCGGACCCATCCGCGGACGCGGGTTCGACTCCCGCCGCCTCCACTATTCAGGATCCGCATCCTGAGAGAGAGCCGTCCGGCCAGAATTTGGAATTTTCTGGCCGGGCGGCTTTCACGTTCACGGAAGTCGGGTCCACACCTGAGCCCACACGGGATGCTGCCGGAGTCCGAGATCGTTCAATGATCCCCATGGTTTTCGTGTGGCTACGGATGGCTAGCCAAACGCGGGTTCGAATCCCGTCGGACCCGCAGCACTCCCATGCATTCCGGCAGAATTCGGGCCGAATTGGCGTGGCAGGGTGAGGGGATTAGACGGTAGCTAGCCGCAGGCTAAGAGAGGGCAGCCCTGATGCGGCCTGGTTTGTCTGGCTACGAGTCCGGCGTCGGGTATCAGAATGGCCGCGCTTCGGTGCAGGGTGTTCGGGGATCGGGTGTTCGGGTCCTTCCGGTCCGTGTCACGCCGCGAGCCACCTCACCACGGCCTGGCACCTCTCGATTCCTCGGAGTGAGATGGGATTTACGCCTCAGCTTCCGGGTCCCCCACCGGCGAAGTGCACCCACACGATCCGGGACACGTCGCGGAGGAGGACGAAGCCTTCGTTGTCGGCTTCCCAGCCCCGGTCCTCCTGGTTCTTCGTGATGACGCAGAGGACGTAGTCCCCGCCGGGGGCGTTGACCAGGAGCACCTCCGAGCGGGAGGTTGAGACGGCGCCCTGCTTCGACGCCGCCTGGACGGTGGGGGGGAGGGGAGAGAGGGCCTCGTCGTCCCAGTAGCTGTCCGTCAGGGTCCGGTACATGTCGGAGGAGGCCTTCTCACTCACGGTACGCCCATCCCTAACCATCACCAGGAGCTCCGCCATCTCCCGGGGGGTGGTCTGCCCCCAGCCGAGCTCCCGTCGCGCCTCCTCGCGACCCTCCACCCGGGAGTTCACGCGGGTGGCCCGGAAGCCGTGCTCCTCCAACCAGCGGTTTACGTCGGCCCCCGTGACCAGCCCCTGGATCCAGAGGGCCGCGGTGTTGTCGCTGATGGAGATCATGAAGAACGCCAACTTCGACAGCGTCAGCGTGGCCCCGGGGAGCATCTTGTTGACGATGTCGTCGTCGTCGACGTCGCCGTAGAAGAGGGAATCCTCGTAGGCGTAGCGGTCCTCGAGGTCGAGGAGTCCGCGCTTTACGTGGTCGTAGAGTCCGATGAGGAGGGGGAGCTTGATCATGCTTGCGGTCGGGAACACGGTGTCGGCCCGGATCGAGACCGTGGCACCGGTCTCCAGGTGCCGCACGTAGATTCCCACCTCCCCGTGGAAGCCCCGGACCCGGGCCTCCAGCTCGCTCTGGAGCAGGCTGTCCGGGCGCTCCTGGCCCGCCGCGGGGTACGGCCCGGCGCCGACCCACGCCAGTAGGACGACGAGCCCGGCAACCACGATCGGAAGACCCGGGCGACCTTTCCCCTCGAATTGGACGTCCATGTCCAGCAAGATGGGGCTCCGCACCCCACCGGACGAGTCCCCCCACCCGCCCGAGTGCATCTCGGGTCCCAGGGGGGCTGGACGACCGGCGGCACTTCGTTGGTCCCGAGCCGGTGGTCGCGGTGGGCATCCTCCGTCGGCACCAGGGAGCGGCGGAGTCGACCATTCCACGTCGGGTGACGCCGACATGACGCCGGCGCCGACTTCGGGGTCGCCGCGGACGAGGTTCGGGCTGCCCACAGGTGCCGTAGGGAGGCGACGCGGGACGAGGTACCAGACGCGTTGCGGCAGGATGCACATCGCCGAATCGGACTGCTCACCCCCCATCCACGCTCCTTCGTTGCCTTCCGGCCATCCGACGCCCTACCGTGTTACGCCGACGCCAGCCTCCGGTCGGATTTCTCATCCCTGGGAGGAGGGGGGTATTCCCCCCCGATCCGGCAGAGGCAGAGGCAGAGGAGGTGTCCAGGGACCAGGGTGGCGGCCGAAGCCGTGACCTCGCTATGAACGGAGAATCGCGCCCATGACGGTCGACATCGGTATCACGCTGGGGGTCATTACCCTGGCCGTGATCCTCCTGGCCCTGGAGCTCCTCAGTCCCGACGTCCTCCTCCTGGGCGCCCTGGGAATCCTCCTGGCCCTGGGAGTGGTGCCCCTGGAGGAGGGGTTGGCCGGCTTCTCCGAGCCCACCATCCTGGCCATCGGCTCCCTCTTCGTGGTGGCCAGCGGGCTCCGCTCCACGGGAATCCTTCGTCGTGCCGCCGAGCTCCTCTTCGGGGGGTTCGTGAGCCTCCGGGCCGTCCTCCTCCGGCTGGTCCTGGCATCGGGGATCTCCTCAGCCTTCCTCAACAACACCCCCATCGTCGCCATGGGGATGTCCTCGGTCCTGGCCTGGACCCGGGAGAAGGAGGTCTCTGCGTCCAAGCTCCTCATCCCCCTCTCCTATGCCTCCATCCTGGGCGGGATCTGCACCCTCATCGGGACCTCCACAAACCTGGTGTCCGACGGGCTCCTGAGGGAGCACGGGTTCGAAGGGCTGGGGTTCTTCGAGCTGGGCATGGTGGGTGTGCCCCTGGCCATCGTTGGCTTCGCCTACCTGGTCCTGGTGGCTCCCCGCTTCCTCCCCGACCATGCCGAACTGGATCCGGACGTTGGACCTCATCCCGAGGAAATGGACAGCGAGGGAGGCGAGGCCAATGTCATGGAGATCGTGATCCCCGAGGGCTCCGTGCTGGCCGACGACACGGTGGAGCACGCCAACTTCCAGGGTCGTTACGGAGCCAGGGTGGTGTCCATCATCCGCCACGGAGCGGAACTGGCCGGGGACCCCGAAGGGGTGGTGCTCCACCGTGGTGACACCCTCTTTCTGGAGGGACACCAGGAGTTCGCCGATGCCTTCCGGGAAGAGAAGGAGTTCCTGATGGTGGGTGAAGAGGCCATGGGAGCGAGGGCGGCGCCGGTGCCCCTCTGGCGTCCCTCTGCGGCCAAGGCCGGCCTCATCATCCTGGCCCTGGTGGTGGCGACCGCCACCAGCGGCATCCTGCACATCTCCGTGGCGGCCCTCCTGGGCGCCGTAGCCATGGTGGCGCTCAAGCTCGTCAGCCCCACCGAGGCCCGACGCTCCGTGGACTGGTCCGTCCTCATCGTCATCGGGGCCGCCATCGGGTTGGGCCACGCCCTGGAGACCACGGGCGCCGCCGTCTGGCTGGGGAAGGGGATCGTCGCCCTGGGCGCGCCGTTCGGGGGTCCCGGGATCCTGGCGACCGTCCTCTTCGCCTGCATGTTCTTCACCCTCACCATCACCAACACCGCCGCGGTGGCCTTGATCTTTCCGGTGGCGCTCTCCGCCGCGACCTCCCAGGGGTTGGAGATCCGCCCCTTCGTCATCGCCATCACCGTGGGCGCGTCGCTGGCCTTCGCCACACCCCTGGGGTATCAGACCAATCTCATGGTCTACGGCCCCGGCGGTTATCGCTTCGGTGACTTCGTCCGAGCAGGTCTCCCCCTTCAGACCCTCCTGGCCGTCCTCTCCGTGATCCTCATCCCCGTTTTCTGGCCGCTGAGCTGAACGGCCGGTGGGGCGGGGTCACCAAACCTCACCGCTACCCCTCGCGGTGCCGAGGCCCGTTCCCTGGCGGTCCCGGCAGAGGTAGGTCAGCTCTTCGTGAAGAAGCCGACCTTCCCAAGGATGAAGTTCAGCAGCACCGCGATCGCGATGCCGAACCGCGCGATGCCGCCGGTGGCCGAGATGACCACTAGGTCGGCGATCCAGACGCCCAGCGCCGAGCCGATCACACCCACCAGCACGTTGGCGACGGCACCCGGCTGGGCGTCGGTCTTCACGATGATACTCGCCAGCCAGCCGAGGAGGCGACTCAAATCCCACACCCCACCCCACACCCTCGCGGGCCAGGCGCCCCAGATGCCTTGCGGCAGTAGCCCACACGCCCGATCAGCCCTTTCCGGCCCACTCCGGTTCGACTCCCGCCGCCTCCACTCAGCCCTACCGGGTAGCTCCCGGTAGGGCCTTCTTGCTTGCGCCGAGTGCAGGATCCACGTCCCACGAGAGAGCCGTCCGGCCAGAATTCCGAATTCTCTGGTCGGGCAGCTTTGGTGTTAGTGGGAAGGTTATCCGCACCGACTCCGGCTGAGCACCGAGACTATCCACTGAGAACAGGATCGGGATAGTGGGGACAACTTCTTGCAGCCGGGCCTAGACGGTGTTAGACAGCGCTTCCAATGCCCAGCGGCGCACCCCAGGACGGCTGACCCAGGCGGAGGTGGTGAGCCAGGCTGTGGGATCGAGCACCGACGCTCCGTGATCGCCTACCCCCGGGAGAGAACCGAGCTCTGAGACGCCAGATGCATTCCCCTGCGCTCAGACTCTCCACCGTCATCAA
>JAJDNI010000233.1 GCA_022340755.1 Gemmatimonadota bacterium | reverse complement strand
GCACTCCCTGGAGGCGGCATGGGACCGCCACCTCCAGGCACGGCGCTACGCCATCCAACCGGGATTCGTCCCGGCGCTGGTGGACGGCTCCCTGATCCTCGCCGCCGAGGGAAAGGCGGACTCGGCCCGCGCCTACCTTTCCCATCTCTCCGATCCCAGGTTGAGGGTCAGGGCGGCGGTGGAGCTCCGTGACATGGACCTTCCCGGATGGCTCCTGGAGGACTCCCTCCGCCTGCGGGCCTGCCGGGCCTCCGACGCGGTTTGGCGTGGCAGCGAACACGATCGCCAGCTCGCGTGTGGAATCGACGAGTGGCGCCGCGGAAACCTCGTTCGGGCGCGGGCCCTGGCGGACTCGGCCCGCGCCGGGTTCCGCGGACTCGTGAATGATCACCCCAGGGATGAGCGCTTTCGGATGCGCCTGGCGTACACGCGATTCCTTCTGGGCGACAGGGAAGAGGCCCTTATCCAGGCCGACAGCAGCCTGGCCGCTCTGAACACCTACTGGGACTTCTATCCGGGAGCCGCCAACGCGCTCAACTACGTGCGCCTGGCGGCTATGGCAGGAGATGCGGAGCGCGCAGTCCCCGAGCTTCGACTCATGTTGGATGGCTACTCGCCCATCACGCGGGCGTGGATCCGCGCGGATCCGGCGTTCGACTCGCTGCGAGGCAACCCGGCGTTCGACTCGCTTCTCGAAGAGCGCGTGAGATGAGGTCGCGGTCGCCGTCCAGAAGGCGGTTCTGCGCCTGGGCCAGCCGCATTCGCCCGATGGCGATGCTGGCCTGGTTGGCCGCGGCGCCGAGGATCTCGAGGTCCTCCCGGCCGAAGGCGTCGCGGGTCTCGGACTCGATGACGAGCACACCTATCGTAGTCCCGTCGATCATCAGGGGCACGTCGACCTCGGCGCCGGCGCTGAGGCCGGGCACGTATCCCGGCCACTTGGCCACGTCGGGCTTGTAGTGGAGGCGCCCGCAGGATCGCGTGGAGCGCCCTACATGCGCCGGAGGGCGTCAGAGACGCAATTGTCATGCGCCGGAGGAGGAGGGAGGTAGGGCTTGCTCGACGGCGGCCCCGGGGTCGGTTGACACCCCCCCGGGGCCGTCTTTGATTCCGGCGAGCTTTCGACGTCCCCAGGCGCCCGCAGGAAGGTTCCCCATAGAAGACATCGGCCGCAGGATCGCGGAGCAAGGGCTCAGGATCGGGGCCATCAAGCTGAATCCAGACGACCCTTTCCGATGGGCGTCCGGCTACCGCATGCCCATTTACAACGACAACCGGATGTTCCTCTTCCACCCCGAGATCCGGCGCCTCATCGCCCGTGGGCTCGCCGACCTGGTGGAGGGTGAGGGCATCGACCCCGAGGTCGTGGCGGGAACGGCCACGGCGGGGATCCCCCACGGCGCGCTCCTCGCCGACCTCCTCTCCCTCCCCTTCATCTACATCCGCGACAAGCCCAAGGCGCACGGCCTGAAGAACCGGATCGAGGGCCTGGACGCGGAGTCGGACCTGGGAGGACGCAGGGTGGTGGTCATCGAGGACCTCATCTCCACGGGAGGTAGCTCGGCCAAGGCGGTGCAGGCGGTGCGCGAGGCCAACGGCCGGGCCGACTGGTGCCTCTCCATCTTCAGCTACGGGCTGGACAAGGCCGCCGAGCAGTTCGACTCGCTGGACCCGCCCTGCCGCTTCGATTCGCTCCTCACCTTCCCCGTCCTCCTGGACGTCGCGCGGACCGGCGGCTTTCTGGACAACGCGCACATCGCCCTTCTGGAGTCCTGGCAGGAGGATCCCTTCGGCTGGGGCGAAGCTCACGGCTTCCCCATGAGCTCATGACCGGGCCCATCCCGCGCGTGATCGCATTGTCCGGCAAGGAGCTGGCGGCACGCGCCATGGTGTGCCTCCCGCTGGACGGGCTGGACACCATGGAGGCGGTGCGGGAGCGCGTGGAGGAGCTGAGCCCCTTCGTGGGCCTCTTCAAGATCGGCAAGGAGTCGTTCACCCGCTTCGGTCCGACGGTGGTCGGCGCGGTCCACGCGAGCGGAGGCGGCGTCTTCCTGGACCTGAAGTACCACGACATTCCCAACACGGTGCGTGGCGCCGCCCGAGCGGCCACCGAGCTGGGAGTGGCCATGTTCAACGTTCACGCCTCCGGCGGCACGGCGATGATGGCGGCGGCCCGGCAGGGGGTAGACGAGGCACTGTCCGACGCGGAGGTGCGGCCGAAGATTATCGCGGTGACCGTCCTCACCAGCATCGACCAGGAGATCCTCAACGACGAGCTGAGGGTCCCGGGGAGCGTGGAGGATCAGGTCCTGCACCTGGCCAAACGCACGGAGGCGGCGGGGCTCGACGGGATCGTCTGCTCCGCCGCCGACCTCCACGCCCTCAGAGGCGAGTTGGGCGAGGGCTTCCTCTTCGTCACGCCGGGGATCAAGGGCACGACCACCCCCGCCGGGGAGGATCAGAAGCGCGTCCTTTCTCCCGGCCGGGCGGTGGCGGCCGGATCGTCCCTTCTGGTGGTGGGCAGGGCCATCACGGGAGCCCCCGACCGCGCGCAGGCCGCTCGGGAAGTGCTGCAGGACATTGTCAACGTCATCTGAATCGAGCAGGCGGCATGTACAATCTCCTCGGTAAGGACATCCGGGGGCGCTTCGGCTTCCCCTCCGGCATCATCACCACCAACAGCGACGTCGCCAGGTGGATGTTCCGGCACGTGCCGCAGTTCGGCTTCTACCAGGGGAAGAGCACCACCATCGAGCCCCGCGCCGGGAACCGTGAAGACATTCTGACGCAGCCCACCCCCGACTCCCTCTGGAACGCGGTGGGCTACACCAACCCCGGGCTGGTCGCCACCGTGGAGGCCTTCGGGGAGCTCCGCGAGGCCACCCCGGACGACGTCTTCCTCATGGCGCAGATCGGCGAGAGCTCCGGCGAAGCCTTCGCCCACTCGGTGCAGGCGTTCGAGGACGCCGGTGACGTCTGCGACGGGTACGAGGTCAACGTCTCCTGCCCCCACGCCGACAAGGGCGGCATCCTCATCGGTTCGGACCCTGACAGCGTCCGCACCATAACGGCAGCAACCCGGAAGGCCACGAAGAAGCCCGTCATCGTGAAGCTCAACGCCGGCGTGGTGGGGCTGGAGGAGATCGCCGTGGCCGCGGTGGAGGGCGGAGCCGACGCCATCTCCGCCATCAACACCATCGGCGGCCCGAATCCCGAGCTGAGCAACACGTTCGGCGGACTGTCCGGAGCGCAGATCTTCCCCGTGACCGTGGACTCCATCCGCCGCCTTCGGAAGGCCGTGGACGTCCCCATCGTCGCCATGGGGGGGATCCGGGGCGCCGGCGACATCCGGCAGCTCGAGGCCATCGATTCCACCCTCTTCTACGCCATCGGCACGGCGCTGGCCGGGATGGATTCCGAGGCGATCCGTCGGTACTTCGAGCAGCTCGAGGAGGATCTGGCCCAGGGCACCGACGTGGCCACCGGCTGGACGCTGAACCGGATGCTCATGGAGTACCGGCCCTTCGTCGTCCGCGAGGTGGAGCATTACAGCGACGCGGTGAAGGTCATCAAGTTCCGCGAGAAGATCGAAGGCCCCATCCACACGGGACAGTTCGTCTTCCTCAAGGTGAGCAACTCCGACTCCAAGCCCTTCTCGGTGGCCGCCAACGAGAACGGCCTGGAAGTACTCGTGCGGGACGTGGGGCCCATGACCTCCAAGGCGTGCCGCCTCAAGCCCAACGACGTGGTCCGGGTCCGCGGTCCTTACGGACGGGAGTTCTCGCTCCCCGGGGATCGGCTGGTGGTCTTCGTGGGTGCCGGCGTAGGCATCGCCCCCATCAACTGGGGAGCCGTCAATCATCCAGGGCCGAAGACGGTGTTTCTCGGCGCACGCACGAAGGACGAGCTGGCCTACTGGGAGTCGCTGAAGAAGGTGTGCGACGTGCGTGTCTCAACCGACGACGGCTCGGCGGGGCACCGGGGATTCATCCACGAGCTGGTGGAGAGGACGCTGGCCGAGATGAGCCTGGAGAGGCCGATCTTCGTCAACTGCGGGCCGGAGCTGGCCATGCGGGAGCTGGACCGCGTGGAGCGAGCCTACGCACCCCCGGAGGACATCTTCCACGTCGTGGAGCGCTACACCAGCTGCGGCATCGGGATCTGCGGCAAATGCGCCATCTCCACCGGCGAGCGCACCTGCGTGGACGGGCCCGTGCATCCGGCCACGGACTTCACCCCGGGAGACTGGCACCGGGACCTCACGGGGAAGAAGGTCAGGTACCCGGGCTAGCAGGTCGCGGGAGAATGGGGCCTCCCCGTTGATTCGGACCAACCGCTACTCGGGAGCGGACGGGCGGGGATACCGCACGAAGTCCTCATGACCCGCCCTGCCGGGTGCCGGCCCAACCACTGCACCATTCAGCTCCACCCACGCATGAGCGTCGGAGGTTCCGCCGCCACGAGGCAGGCCGATGACCAGCTCGGCGGGATCACCCTGGACCCGCAAGCAGCGCAGATGGACGAGGGACCGGAGCAGGCAGCGAGGTTGGCGTGATCCGATCCGGAGGACCCTGCCATTGATCCAGCTCAGCCGATGAGGATCCAGGCGGGGCGTGCGAAAACGTCTCGGGGGACGGATGAGGTGGTCCACGACGTGTGGAAGGGGATGGCGTCGGAGGGCCAGCTCCGCCCGCAACAGGATGCCCCACATCCGGAGCGC
>JAJDNI010000228.1 GCA_022340755.1 Gemmatimonadota bacterium | reverse complement strand
TCGCTCCTTCGCGGACCGACCGAGGTCGACCATCCTCGACACGTCCACCGGAGGCGTCTTGATGGTCACGGAATCCCGATAGATGGCGCGGTTCTTGTCTGTCCCGCTCCCGTAGTAGAGCGTGCGCACCTTGTGCGAGCCCGGGAGGCCCGGATCGGGCGCGTCGAGGATCTGCCGCGACAGCACCACGTTCGCGTCGCCGGGAGTGAGCTTGATGGCGGGCGCGCACGAAGCCGCCACCAGGAGCGACAGGGCGCACACGAGCAGTCGATTCGCAGGGTTCATGACCGCGAACACTAGAAGCGCATCACGGGTATAGGCAACCGTGGCACGAGACAGGCCCGCGCCACGTAGCCTCGGCCCCCCGGGCTACTTGTTCCGCCGCATGGGCCTCTGCCCGTCCGGGCCGTATCGTCCAGAAGATCGCAATTCGGACGCCAGCAAGGAGTCCCGTCATGGGCCTGCGATCCGGATCGTTCGCGAGGGCCGCCATGGTCCTCACCGTGGCCGTCGGCACCGCGGGGTGCGCCAGCCTCATCAAAGCCGCCCTGGGGCGGGCGGGCGTCGAGGACGACTCCGATGCCCCTGGCCGAGGAGGGGTCGAACAGCTACGGCAGCCATCGGCCACCGCGAAAACGCCCGACAGACCCACGGGCCTCCACACCAGCACCTACGAGGTCATGTCCACCCCCCTGCTGTGGCACATGGCGTTGGGACGGCCGTACTCCGTGGCGTACAATGCGTCCCGGTGGGCGACCCGAAACGCCTGTGAGCCCACGCCCAGAGGGATCGCCGATGTGCTCCCGATTCCGGAGGGTGCCCCGGCCACCCCGTTCGCCTCATGGGGGCCAATCCACCTGGTGGCCCTGGGCGTGCCGGGCATCTACCTCGGGCAATTCGTCGATGGTGACCCTGCGAACCTCACCAGCCTCATGATGGAGGAGACGGCCCGCATGACCTCCCAGGGAGCGGGGTGCGGCTTCAACGTCTTCGTGGGTGTCACCTTCGGGAGTGCCAGCCGCGTGGTGGTGAGCAGCTGACGGGGTTGGCTTCGGCCACGGTGGGGGTTTACCCTTCGCCTCCACCCAACAACGGAGCGTTCAGTGGCCAACCCCACCGTCACCATCCAGACCAACCACGGCACCATCACGGCCGAGATGTTCTCGGACGTCGCACCCAAGACCGCGGGCAACTTCATCGACCTGGCCAAGAAGGGCTATTACGACGGCGTCATCTTCCACCGGGTCATCGATGGGTTCATGATCCAGGGTGGAGACCCCACCGGCACGGGCCGGGGCGGTCCGGGCTACACCATTCCCGACGAGTTCGCTCCGGGGCTCCAGCACGACACGGAAGGCCTCTTCTCCATGGCCAACGCGGGCCCAAACACCGGCGGCTCCCAGTTCTTCATCACGCTGGTGGCGACGCCTTGGCTGGACCGGAAGCACGCCATTTTCGGCAAGGTCACCGACGGCATGGACGTCGTGAAGGCCATCGGCAAGACGAAGACCGGCCCCGGCGACCGTCCGGTGGACGACGTTGTCATGGAGAAGGTCACGGTCAGCGACTGACGACCCGGGCGCGGCGCTCCTTCCGGACGCCATGTCCCCGGGGCCAGGGCCGTGCGGAGCGGCCCTGACCCCGACGCCCTCCCCTCAGCCGGCAGGGTCCTTGAGGAGGGCGTAGCTCAGACCCAGCGCCAGCGACTGCTTCAGCTGGCGCCGCGCGGATACGTCGCTGTCGTAGAGCACACGAACGTCGAGGTTGAGGTTCACGTACTTCGCCAGCTGAACGGTCAGGGTCGACTCCCAGTTCACGTCGGTGCGGCGTAGGGCCTTCAGATCGGAGAAGAGCTCCAATGTGGAGACGAGGAGCACGTCGTCACGAAGCTTGGCGTTCAGGTCCGTGACCGAGGTGATGCCCCCTTCCACCTTGTGCTTCTCCACCTGGGCGGTCGACGGGTTGTCCGAGTACGTGTTGTACAGGCGGGTGAAGGTCTCCTTCACCGCCGCGCCCACACGCGTCTTCAGCACGCCCGTCGGCTGGTAGGCGATCCCGAGGCTCTCGGTGAAATACGCCGGGTCGAAGAAGCCCGACGTCGCGGTGCGGGTGCTGTCCTCGTAAATGTAGCCAGTGGAGAACTGGGTCCGCGCCAGCAACCCCACGTACGGTGCGATGGGGCTCTTGGTCCGACGCGACAGGACGCTTTCGAGGCGGATCTCGTCGATGGACTTCCGGAAATCCGAGTTGCCGAGCTTGCTTCTACCGTACCCCAGCTTCAGGGAGCTCTCCCAGGCATACCACGGAGTCCGATACGCGAAGCTCGACGCGAACGTCGTCTGCCAGGCCACGGCGTTCTCGCCGCCCTCGGACCAGTTGTCGAAGGTCACCTGCGTCAGATTGAGCTGGCCCACCGCCTGGCGGTGCCACCCCAGCGAATCCGGCGGAGTCTCCCCCGTCTCCTGGGCTGTCAATGAGACGGCGCAGGCGGGGAACACGAAAGCAAAGACCGTGGCGACACACCACGAGGGTATACGTGGCATCGTGGGCTCCTGGGGAACGTGAAAGCGTCGATCCCGTACCCTCTTGAGTCATGCCTGCTCCTTCCGGATGCCGCGCCGCCCACATCCTCCGTCGGGCCTGCGTCGCCGGTGTGGTGTTCGTCTCGGCCTGCTCCGGCGGCGTGGCCTCCGGTCCTCCCGTGCTCCGTTGGTATGTCTTCGACGAGCCTTCGGGGGCGTTCGCCACGGCTGCCCGGCGCTGCGGAGAGGAGTCCGGTGGTCGCTACAGCATCGAGATGACTCCCCTCCCCACTGCCGCGGATCAGCAGCGCTCACAGCTGGTGCGAAGGCTGGCTGCCCGAGACGCCGATATCGACCTGGTTGGCATGGACGTCATCTGGGTTCCCGAGTTCGCCGCCGCCGGATGGATCCTCCCGTGGCAAGGCGATGATGCCCGAGAGGCCGTCCGGGGCCGTCTCCCTTCCGCCGCGGCGACCGTGAGGTTCCGGAACCGGGTGTGGGCCGCGCCCCTCACCACCAATACCCAGCTCCTTTGGTATCGGACCGATCGGGTGGACCGTGTGCCGACGACCTGGGACGATCTGATTCGTACCGCGGAGTCCCTGGGAGACTCGGGCACCATCGAGGTCCAGGGAGCACGCTACGAGGGCCTCACGGTCTTCTTCACTTCGCTGCTCGCGTCCGCAGGGGGCCGGGTGCTCGCCCCGGGTGATACCACCGTGGCACTCCCCCCGCCAGCCACCGAGCGGGCGCTCGGCATCCTGAAGCGCCTTGCAACGAGCACTGCCGCCGATCCGACCCTCTCGACCAGTCGGGAGGATCAGGGTCGTCTCGCCTTCGAGGCCGGAAAGGCCTCGTTCATGGTGAACTACACGTACGTGTGGCCCAGCGCCCGAACCGACGCCCCCGAAGTCGCCCGCCACATGGCATGGGCACGCTGGCCTTCCGTGGAGGCCGGACGTCCCAGCCGCGTGACGGTAGGGGGGATCGACGTCGGCGTGGGCGCATTCACGCGCCACCCGCGACTGGCCTTCAGGGCCGCGCTCTGCCTCGCGTCCGTGAAGAGCCAGCGCACGGCGGTGACCATGGGCGGGCTCCCTCCGACCACGGAGGCACTGTACGACGATCCCGACGTGCGGTCCGTCTTCCCGTTTGCCGATCTGCTCCGGCAGACGTTGCGCGAGGCGGTGCAGCGTGCGCGCACGCCCCTGTACACCGACGTGTCATTGGCGATGATGCGCGTGCTCCACCCTCCCAGTGAAATCGACTCCGTCGCCGACGTCGCCAGACTACGTTCGGCGGTGCAGCGAGCCCTCGACTCGAGGGGGCTCCGCTGATGCGCATGCCCAGGGAGCATCGTCTCGGATGGCTGCTCTCCGCGCCGGCGGTCGTCGCGATGGCGGCGGTGACGGCGTACCCGATCCTGGCCGCAGTGCGGCTTTCCCTCTACCGCTACGACCTCCGCTTCCCCGATGCACGCACGTTCGTCGGCCTGCGCAACTACGCCACGATCCTGACGTCCGCCATCTGGTGGAAGTCCGTGGCGGCGACCCTGATCATCACCGTTCCGTCGGTTTCCGTGGAGCTGGTCCTCGGCATGGGACTGGCGCTCGTCATGCACCGTGCCCTCATCGGGCGCCGTACAGTGCGTACGGCGGTGCTCATACCGTACGGCATCGTCACGGTGGTGGCGGCCCTCGCGTGGCGCTTCGCGTTCGACCCCACCACGGGGTTCGTGCAGGGACTCGGAGTGCTCGATCGACCGTGGCTCAGCGCGAGGTGGTCGGCCTTCACGGTCATCATCCTCACGGAGATCTGGAAGACGACCCCGTTCATGGCGCTCCTTCTGCTCGCCGGCCTGGCGCTGGTCCCCACCGACGTGATGCGGGCGGCGCGTGTGGACGGCGCTACGGTCTGGCAGCGGTTCTTCCGCGTCACGCTCCCCCTCATGAAGCCGGCAATCCTGGTGGCATTGCTGTTCCGCACGGTCGATGCTCTGAGGATCTTCGACACCGTCTTCGTTCAGACCCGGGGAGCCCTGGGCACCGAACCTGTGTCGCTGGTGGGGTACGACACGCTGCTCGTGAGCCTCAACCTGGGCTTGGGTTCGGCGGTCGCCGTGCTGATCTTCGTGCTCGTCACCGGGGCAGCCCTGGTCATCGTCAGGGGGATGGGCGACGCGCTCCCGGAGGACCGACTCCGGTGAGGGCCCGCGGCTCCCCTTTCGAGCGCCTCTTCTGGCGAGCAACGACGCTCGTCGTCCTCGTCTACGTCGGGCTCCCGCTCGCGTGGATCGTGTCGTTGTCCCTCAAGCCCGCGTCCGATCTCGCCGATGGCCACCTGATCCCTCGGCATGTCACCCTGGATCACTACCGCGCGGTCTTCGCCAATCCCCACTTTCCCGCAGCGATGCGCAACTCGCTGGCCATCGCGTCTCTGGCTACGGTGTTGGCCCTGGGGTTGGGCATGCTGGCGGCCTACGCAGTGGTCCGCCTGCGCTTTCCCGGGCGCCGCTACCTCCTGGGGGGATCCCTGGCGGTGGCGATGTTCCCGCCCGTGGCCATCGTCGGCCCGCTCTTCGACCTGTGGCGCCGGGCGGGGCTGTACGACACATGGACAGGACTCGTGCTACCGTATCTCTCGCTCACCCTGCCGCTCGCCATCTGGACGCTTGCCGCATCCTTCCGGGACCTACCCTGGGACCTCGAACGGGCGGCCCGCGTCGACGGAGCCACACGGATGCAGGCGCTGCGCAGGATCATCCTGCCCCTGGCGGCTCCCGGGATCGCCGCGACTGCGGTTCTCGTCTTCATCTTCGCGTGGAACGACTTCATGTTCGCGCTCTCACTCACGTCCACCGACCATGCCCGCACCGTACCCGCGATGCTCGCCTTCTTCACGGGGGCCTCGCGTTTCCAGCAACCGACGAGCTCCATCGCTGCCGCGTCGGTGGTCGTGACGGTCCCCGTGGTCGCTCTGGTTCTGGTCTTCAACCGACCCATCGTCGCCGGCCTCACCGCCGGCGCGGTGAAAGGCTGAGCCTGTGGCGACCATTAGACTCGACGGGGTGGAGAAGCGCTTCTCCGACGGCACGACTGCAGTGCGTAGGCTGAGCCTGGAGATACGGGACGGCGAGCTCTTCGTGCTGCTGGGACCGTCGGGGTGCGGGAAGTCGACGCTCCTCAACCTCATCGTGGGGTTGGAGACGCCCACGTCAGGTACGGTATCCGTAGACGGCCGATCCATGGCCGGGGTCGAGCCCGGCAAGCGCGACATGGCCATGGTCTTCCAGAGCTACGCCATCTACCCCCACATGACCGTCCGGCAGAACCTGGCGTTCCCCCTGGAGGTCGCCGGCGTGCCCGCCGAAGAGAGGAACCGTCGGATCGTCGAGGTCGCCGAGATGCTGGAGCTGCAGGATCTCCTCGACCGCCGCCCCGGCATGCTCTCAGGCGGCCAGCGACAGCGCGTCGCCATGGGTAGGGCGATCGTGCGAGACCCCGTTGCCTTCCTGTTGGACGAGCCTCTCTCGAACCTCGACGCACGCCTCCGTGGACAGATGCGCATCGAGATCGCCCGTCTTCATCGGCGCCTGGGTACAACCACGGTGTACGTCACCCACGACCAGACCGAGGCCCTCACGCTCGCCGACCGCATGGCCGTGATGAGCCGGGGGGAAGTACAACAGATAGGCACGCCTCGGGAGGTCTACGACAAGCCCGCGAACCGGTTCATCGCTGAATTTCTCGGAACACCTCCGATGACGTTCATGCAGGGGAAGGCCGAGGGGAAAGATCTGGTGTGCCCACTGGGACGAGTGCGCCGCGACACGCCGACGATGCTCCGGGGTCCGGTCCAGGTGGGCATTCGGCCGGAGGACGTGCGCGAAGTCACGTCCACCGCCTCTCCACCCTTCGACGCGAAGGCGCTCCGGTTCCGCGCACGCGTTGACCTCGTCGAGTGGGTGGGCTCGGAGACCTACGCACACGCGGTGGTGGAGGCTGCCGCCAGACCGCAATCCGGCTCTGCCGATCCACCTGCAGGGGCCGCCGCCCTCCATGGAGATCAGCGGATCGTGGCGCGGTTGGCCGCGGGGAGCACTGCGAGGGAAGGCGACACCGTGGAGCTCGAAGTGGACATCGCGCGGCTGCACGTCTTCGACCATGCTACAGGCGTCCGGATCAACTGACGCACGACCTCACCGGACATCGAAACGCCCGTCCGGCGGATACCGAACGGGCGCTCGTCGTCACGCGGACATGGCGGATGAGCTCGACCTACCTGCCGCCGCCCTCCTGCCGGACGTTGGTGCGGGCACGCGGCTGACGCTCATACGCCGCTACCACGCTCTCGTGGCCGTCGGCGTCCACGGCCGCCACACCGAACACGTAGTCGTCGATGGACACATTCGGCAGCGTGTGCTCGGTGACGTTGCCCACGTTGACCTCGTACTGCCAATCGGGGGTCCACGCCTCGCGCCACACGACGCGGTACCCCGCCGCCCCGGGAGAGGCCTGCCAGCGCAGGGCCGCGTCATACCCGGACTCGCCCCGGCCCAGCATTGGCTGGTGGCTCCGCTCGCTCATGACGTCCGGGGCCGGTGGCGCCAGCGCCAACGTCGCGGCCACGGCGTCGTCGATCCTGGTGTTCCTGGTCAGGTAGTGGAAATCGACGCCGCCCAGGGTGTCGTCCTTGATGTGCTGCCTCGAGTAGTTCTCCAGGGACTCGGTGAATCGCACCCCGGGGAAGCCTTCGCGGTTGAAAGCCGTATGGTCTCCGCCCCGCCCAAAGCGGTCTTCACGGGCGATGAGGCGGATCACGGTGGAGGGGACGTATACCGCCGCCCACCGCTTGATGTAGCGGGCAATCTGACGTGAGGGAGAGTCCGTCGGAGCCTCCGAGAACACGCGCACCGTGCGTGAATCCGTGATGCCGTCGTTGCCCTCGACGTTCCCCACCATGTCGTTGTTCAGGACCGCGTCGATCCGCCACCCTTCTTTGGCGGCCTTCGCCGCGTGCAGGCTCGCGCCTATGAGGCCCTCCTCTTCCGCCACCACGGCCATGAATACCAGGGTGGCGTCGAAGTCGAGGCCGCTCTGGGCCATGACGCGGGCGGATTCCATGGTGAGGACCGTGCCGCTGCCGTCGTCGTCGGCGCCGGGAGCCGGGTTGTCCCACTTGGACCAGTCGAAGCGTCCATTGGCCTGCCGGGCCACGGTGTCGTAGTGGCCGCTGATGTAAATGCGCCGAGCGCTCTTCCCGGGCAGCACCGCCACCACGTTGCAGAGCTGTGTCGGCTGCATGATTCGTCCCTGCTGGTCGACGTCGTAGCAATCGAGGGAGACCTGCAGCTTCGGGCTGAAGCTCTGCATGGTGTGCATGATGTACTCACGTGCCGCTTTCACGCCCCAATCCGGGCGATCCGACACGGACATGGCGTTCCGGGTCTGGAAGCTGACCAGCTTCGCCAGGTATGCGTGCAGGCTGTCCTGGGAAACGTTGTCGAGAATGGTTGCCACTCGTGGGTCGATGCGCGGAGTCTGCGCCGTCGCCGACGAGACGTTCGCGGCAATGAGGGTGGTGGCGAGTGCAAGCA
The DNA here is from genome assembly GCA_022340755.1 of Gemmatimonadota bacterium. Lineage (GTDB taxonomy): Bacteria > Gemmatimonadota > Gemmatimonadetes > Longimicrobiales > Gaopeijiaceae > SZUA-318. The sequence goes on along the minus strand of JAJDNI010000228.1, from coordinate 15,836 downwards.
GGAAGTGCGTACGGCGGAACATATTAGCCTCGGTGTCGAGTGCGGCGCGTGCAAGCGTGCGGGAGGGGCCGAACCAGACCCTCCGGCGCGGCCGCGGCGAACCTAGCACGTCGCCGAACAGGGGGGTACCCCCGGCGTAGGGGCCTCGCGAGGCTCAAGCGAGAAGCCACGACCGTCGAAGATGCCCCCCTTCGCATCGATGCGCCCGCAGTGGTATCCTCATGCGTCGACAGACACGTTCACCGCCGCCCGCTGGCCTCATGTCGAACCACAACGCCGATCCTTCGCGCCGCCCCCGCCGTCCCGGTGCAGCCTTCACGGCCGCTTTGACCCTGCTCGCCGTATGGGGCTGCGCGCCCAAGGAAGCCGCCATGTCCCGATCCGTCACCCAGGCCGCTTTCGGCACCACGCCCGACGGCGAAGCCGTGGAGATCTACACTCTCAAGAACCCGCACGGCATCGAAGTGCGCGCCATGACGTACGGCGGCATCATCGTCTCGTTGAAGACGCCGGACCGCTCCGGAGCGCTGGGTGACATCGTGCTCGGATACGACGACCTGGATCACTACGTCGCCAACTCTCCGTACTTCGGGGCCATCATCGGCCGGTACGGGAACCGCATAGCCAAGGGGCATTTCACCCTCGACGGCCAGACGTACACGCTGGCGGTGAACAACGGGCCGAACGCGCTGCACGGAGGTCTGAAGGGCTTCGACAAGCGGGTGTGGAACGCCCATTCGGTGCAGACCGACAGCACCGTCGGCGTGGTCTTCCAGTACCACAGCCGCGATGGCGAGGAAGGCTATCCCGGCAACCTCGACGCACAGGTCACCTACACCTTGAAGGACGACGACGAGCTGGTCATCGACTACTACGCCACCACCGACAAGGCGACACCCGTCAACCTGACCCAGCACAGCTACTTCAATCTCGCCGGGGACGGCAGCGGCGACGTGCTGGGACAGGAGTTGATGATCAACGCCGACAGCTACACGCCCGTGGACTCCACGCTCATCCCCACGGGGGAGATCGCACCGGTGGCGGGCACCCCCTTCGACTTCCGCAAGCTCACGGCCATCGGCGCCCGCATCGGCGACGACGACCAGCAGCTGAAGGACGGGGGCGGATACGACCACAACTTCGTCCTGAACCGCACCGAGGCCGATGCGGGTAAGCTCGTACACGCGGCCGAGGCCGTGGACCCGAAGTCCGGTCGTACGCTCGACGTGTACACCACCGAGCCCGGCATCCAGTTCTATTCCGGCAACTTCCTGGACGGCACGATCACCGGGAAGGGTGGCCACGTCTACGGGCATCGGAACGCGTTCTGCCTCGAGACGCAGCACTTCCCTGACTCGCCAAACGAGCCGTCGTTCCCGTCGACGATCCTGCGTCCCGATCAGGAATACCGATCCGAGACCGTGTGGAAGTTCGGGGTACAAAGATGAACCTTCGCCTCGGGCGAGGCGTCATGGGTGGGGGTGAGCGGCACGGCAGGCGCCACTCCGCGGGGAGGCATCCCGCCTCGGCCACGTCGCCGAGCGGGAACCACCGCAAGCGCCCGAAGGTCGACTTCCAGAACGTCCGTGCCGAGGCGGGCCATATCGTCCGCGAGCACCGCCGCACGCTGGCCATCGGCATGGTGCTCATGCTCGTCAACCGGCTCGCCGGCCTCGTCATGCCGGCCATGCCGAAGTTCCTCTTCGACGACGTCATCGGCAAAGGGCGCACCGACATGCTCATGCCGCTCGTCCTCGCGGCGGCGGCTGCCGCACTCCTCCAGGCAGTCACGTCGTTCTCGCTCGCGCAGGTGGTGAGCGTCGCGGCCCAGGGCGCCATCGCCCGCATGAGGAAGGACGTGCAGGCCCACGTGCTTCGCCTGCCGGTGAGTTACTTCGACGCCACGAAGACCGGCGTGCTCATCTCCCGGATCATGACCGACCCCGAGGGCATCCGGAACCTGGTGGGAACGGGGCTGGTGCAGCTCATCGGGGGCCTGGTGACGGCGGTGCTGGCATTCGGGGTCCTCCTCTACTTGAACCTGAAGCTCACCCTGGGCACCGTGGTTCTGCTGGCGGCGTTCGCCGGCGCCATGTCCATGGCCTTCAAGAAGCTGCGACCCATCTTCCGCAAGCGGGGCGAGATCAACGCCGAGGTCACCGGCCGGCTGAACGAGGCTCTGGGCGGGGTCCGCTTGGTGAAGACGTACGTGGCGGAGGAGCGCGAAGAGAAGGTCTTCGGCGAAGGCGTGGATCGCCTCTTTCGGAATATCGCCTCCACCATCACTGGAACGTCGGCGGTGGGCGCGTTCTCGACGCTCATCGTGGGGGGCGTCCTCGTGCTCAGCCTTCTCATCGGTGGCAAGGCGATCATCGCCGGCCAGATGACCATCGGAGACCTGGTCAGCTACCTGCTGTACGTCGGCGTCATGGCTGCGCCACTGGTACAGATCTCGTCCATCTCGACGCAGATCAGCGAGGCGTTCGCGGGGCTGGACCGCATCCACGAGCTGCGCTCGGTGAAGACAGAGGACGACGAGGACGACGAGCGTGCGGCGCTTCCGGATGTCGCCGGGGAAGTCGCCTTCGACGACGTGTGGTTCGAGTACAAGCCGGACACGCCCGTCCTCAAGGGCATCTCGTTCCACGCGCCGGCGGGCACGACCACCGCGCTCGTGGGCCCGTCGGGCGCGGGCAAGAGCACCCTCATCGGCCTCGTGATGGCGTTCTACCGGCCCATGAAGGGAAGCATCTCGGTGGACGGCCTCCCCTTGAGCAGCCTGAAGCTCAAGGACTACCGCCGTTTCCTCGGGGTGGTCATGCAGGACAACTTCCTGTTCGACGGGACCATTCGGGAGAACATCGCGTTCTCCAACCCCGGAGCCAGCGACGCCGACATCCGCGAGGCGAGCCACATCGCGCACTGCGACGAGTTCATCGAGCGATTCGATGAGAAGTACGACACCGTGGTCGGTGAGCGCGGTGTGAAGCTGTCCGGAGGTCAACGCCAAAGGGTGGGGATCGCCCGTGCCATCCTGGCCAACCCGAGGCTGCTCATTCTCGATGAGGCGACCTCGAGCCTGGACAGCGAGGCGGAGGCCATGATCCAGGACGGGCTCCGCAACCTGCGGCGCGGCCGCACGACCTTCGTCATCGCCCACCGCCTGAGCACCATCCGGAGCGCCGATCAGATCCTGGTCATGGACGAGGGCGCGATCGTCGAGCGGGGCACCCACGACGAGCTCATGGCCCTGGACGGACTCTATCGAAGGCTGTACGAGAAGCAGCACGGCCTCATGGTGGACCTGTTCATCAATCCGGGCGAAGAGCCTCAGCCGGATGCGACCCTGCCGCCGGACGCAGTGGGGGGAGTGGGCGTACGGAGGTAGAGCAGGCGCCAGCTCACGCGCTCGCGGCTTTCCGGGCATGAAATTTTCACTACCCCGCCGCAGTGCACGCGCATAGGTTGCCCTGATGGTCGGCCTGCTACGAGAGATCCGCGTCACCGTCCGCCGCCTGATCCGCGACCCGGGCCTCGCCGTGGTGGCGGTCATCGCGTTCGCGTTGGGCATCGGGCTGACCGCGAGCATGTACTCCATCGCGTACGCGGTGCTCTACCGGGGGCTCCCGGTCCGCGACTCCCAGGCGCTCTACTTCCTCAGTCGCACGTTCCAGGAGAGCGGCGGCTACACGCGGGTAGCGCCCTACCTGGACTACGAGGACTGGCGGGAGCGGCAGACGAGCTTCGTGGATCTGGGCGCGTACGTCACGTACAACCGCAATCTCTCGGACGAGACGAGCCGTCCGGAGCAGGTGGCCGCCGCGTCCATCACGCCCAGCCTCTTTCCCACGCTCGGCATCGCGCCTGCGATGGGGCGCGGATTGGAGAGCACCGAGGTCGGGCCCGGCAACCCGGTGGTGATCATCAGCGACGCGCTCTGGAGGAGCCGCTACGCCGGCGAGCCATCGATCCTCGGCCACACCCTGCGCGCCAACGGTGAGACGTACACGATCATCGGGGTCATGCCGCCGGGCTTCGACTTTCCCAGCGGGCAGAAGCTGTGGTTTCCCTTACCCTGGAACAGGAGCGCGCTGACCCGCGAGAACGGGCAGGTGTGGGTGGTGGGGCGCCTCCGTCCCGGGGTGTCGAGGGGCGCCGCCGAGGCGGAGATGAGCTCCATCGTCGCCTCGCTGGCCCGGGAGTATCCCGACACGAACCGGCCGGCGTCGGTGCACGCGGATCCCCTCCCCAGGATGTTCGTGGGAAGCGACGACCGGACGATCCTCGGGGCGATGCTCGCGGCGAGCTTCTTCGTGCTGCTCATCGCGTGCGCCAACGTCGCCAACCTGCTCATGGCCCGGGCCACCGGCCGCAGCAAGCAGCTGGCCATCGCCACGGCCCTCGGGGCCAGCCGAGGACGGATTGTGGGCGGCCTCCTCCTCGAGGCCTCTGTCCTCGCCGGCGCGGGGGCCGTTCTGGGGGTGCTCCTGGCCAACGGGGTCGTGTCCTGGTTCGCGAAGGCCATCGCGAGAGTGGGAGCGCCCGCATGGGTTTCGTTCAAGGTGGACCTGCCCGTGCTGCTCTTCACGCTGGCCATCGCCGCCCTGGCGGCCCTCATGGCCGGACTCATGCCGGCATGGCGTGCGGCGGCCGTCTCCGTGCACGAGGTTCTCCAGGACGAGAGCCGGGGCGCGTCCAGCCTGCGCATGGGTCGGTGGAGCCAGGGGATGGTGGTCACGGCCATCACGCTGGCCTTCCCCCTCCTGGTGGGCGCGGGGCTGATGCTCCGGAGCGTCGACGCCTCCAGTCGGAACCGCGCTTTCCGGACCGACGGGGTCCTGGCCGCCCGCATCAACCTCCCGGGACGCGAGTACGCCACCGACGACGCCCGCCGGGCGTTCTGGGATCAGCTCCTGGATTGGGCGCGGGGCATGCCGGGCGTGACGGCCACGTCGTACACGAGCGCGCTGCCGGGAGTGGGGACCGGCATGAACCGCGTCGGCGTCGAGGGCGTCGAGTATCTGCGAGACATCGACCGTCCCTGGGTCCGGGTCGCCCGCGTCCTCCCCGACTTCTTCGGGCTCCTCGGGGTGCAACCCACGTCGGGGCGCCTCATCGAGCCGTCGGACCGGGACGGACCACCGGTGGCGGTGGTCAACCAGCCCTTCGTGGACCGGTATTTCGGCGGCACAGATCCTCTGGGGCGACACGTGTTCGCCCAGGAGATGTTCGGCCTCGTCGAGCACACGGTGGTGGGGGTGGTCCCGGACCTGATGATGGGCGGGGACAATCAGGGCACTCCCGAGGGCATCTATCAATACGCTCCCCCCGGAACCCTGGGGGGCGGATATCTACTGGTGAAGGTCGACGGAGACCCGCTCTCCCTGGTCGCGCCCCTGCGCGACGAGGTCAACCACCTCGATCCCGAGCTTCCCATCCCGCGGCTCGACACGCTGGAAGGCTTCATCCGGGAGGCGTTCTGGCTCATCAAGATCCTGGGATCGATCTTCTCGGCATTCGGCCTGGCCGCACTCTTCCTCGCCGCCGTGGGCCTGTACGGCGTCCTGGCGCATTCTATCACACAGCGTACACGCGAAATGGGTGTGCGCCGGGCTCTGGGCGCCGGTAGCGGCGACATCCTGAGCCTCGTCCTCCGATCCGGACTGCGGCAGGTGGCGCTGGGGCTGGTGCTCGGTAGCGGCCTCGCCCTCTTCGTGTCACGATACGTGGCCGCAGCCCTCTTCCATGTGCGGCCCCGCGACCCCGCGACCTTCGCGGCCGTGTCCGGCGTGCTCCTGGTCGTCGGGATCGCCGCCATGCTCGTGCCCGCCGTGAGGGCCATGCGCCTGGATCCCGTGGAGGCGCTGCGCCAGGAGTGACCGGCGAAAAGCGGCCCGCCCTCCTCGTCCAGGGCATCCCTGGCGCCTCACCGCCCCCCTCCCTACCATCCCCCCGCCTTCGCGCAGCGCGGTAGGTCGCGGGCCGGAGAAGCTCGTCCCTGCTTCGGCCTGCCACCCGACGACCAAGGGAGATCCATGGCCACTCTGGATTGGTTGATCATCCTCGCCTACCTGGGTGTCGTTCTCGGCCTCGCCGGCTGGGTCTTCCAGAAGCGAAAGGACACACCGGACGACTACTTCCTGGCCAACCGGAACCTGGGCTGGCTCATCGTCGGGGCATCGATCTTCGCGTCGAACATCGGCTCGGAGCATCTGGTGGGTCTGGCGGGCTCAGGCGCCACCGACGGCGTCGCCATGGCGCACTACGAGCTGCACGCGTGGTGCCTCCTGGTGCTGGGCTGGGTTTTCGTGCCCTTCTACATGCGCTCCCGCGTCTACACGATGCCCGAGTTCCTGGAGAAGCGATTCTCCCCGGCGTCGCGCATGGTCCTCACGGTCATCTCGCTGGTAGGCTACATCCTCACGAAGATCGCCGTGGGGATCTTCGCGGGCGGCGTCGTCTTCGCGACGCTCCTTCCCGACATCGGGCTCCGGGTGGGCTCCCTCCAGCTCAACAGCTTCTGGCTGGGCTCCATCGTCGTCGTGCTGCTCACCGGGTTGTATACGGTGGCCGGCGGCATGCGAGCGGTGGCCTACACGGAAGCATTGCAGACGCTGATCCTGGTGGTGGGCTCGGCGCTCCTGACCCTCTTCGGGCTGTCGAAGCTGGGCGGGTGGGGCGCGTTCCGGGCGGCGCTTCCGGCGGACATGTTCAACCTGTGGAAGCCGCTCATCCCCCACGGACTGCAGGGCACGTGGGCTCCCGTCATCGAGCCCACCCGCATCGCCTGGTACTTCAACGGACACTACCCCTGGCTGGGGATGCTCTTCTGCGCACCCATCATCGGCCTCTGGTACTGGTGCACCGACCAGTACATCGTGCAGCGGGCGCTGGGTGCCCGGGACGAGACCCAGGCCCGCCGGGGAAGCATCTTCGCCGGGTGCCTGAAGATCCTCCCCGTCTTCATCTTCATCATCCCGGGGATGATCGCGCTGGCGCTGGCGCGTACGGGCCAATACGGCCAGCTGAGCACCATGGTGGACGGCGCCGGAAACGTGATCCCCGCCGCGGCCCAGGCAGCCTTCCCCATGATGGTCATGACCGTCCTCCCGGTGGGGATCCGCGGGATCGTGGTGGCGGGGCTCCTGGCCGCGCTGATGAGCTCGCTGGCCGGCGTCTTCAACGCGTCGTCCACCCTCTTCACCATGGATCTGTACCAGCGCTTCCGGCCCGCATCGTCGCAGCACCAGCTGGTGTGGATCGGGCGCGTGGCCACCACCATCATGGTGCTGATCGGCCTGGCGTGGATCCCGGTGATCCAGGGAGCGCGCGGGCTCTACGAGTACCTCCAGGGAGTCCAGGGATACCTGGCGCCGCCCATCTTCACCGTCTTCTTCCTGGGCGTCTTCAACAAGCGCCTGAACGCCAAAGGGTGCCTGTGGGCGCTCATCGTGGGCTTCACCTTGGGAGCCTTCCGCCTGGCGGTGGATACGCCGGTGAGCCTGCACCTGTCGGGCTTCGAGAACGGGTACGCTCAGGGCTCATTCCTGTGGATCGTCAACAACATCTACTTCCAGTACTACAGCCTCTTCATCTTCCTGGTATCGGTGGCGACGATGTTGGTCGTGAGCTACGCGACGGCGGAGCCGTCCTACGAGCGCATCTCCGGCCTCACGTACGCCACCGTGACCGACGAGCACAGGATGGCTACACGCTCGAGCTGGGACTGGCGTGACATCGCCGGCTCGGCGTTCGTCCTCATCGCCATCTCGCTCGCCTACCTCTACTTCCGCGGCTGAGGAACCATACAGATGGCACGCTTCACCAAGGACCAGATCGCATACGCGTCGACGCTGAAGGCCCCGCTGGGAAGGGCCGAGGCCATCGACTTCATGAAGCAGTTGGACATCCGCATGAGCGTCGGACACTGGTCGGCGGGCGACTTCGTCGACCGCTTCGCCCCTCCGGGCTACCACTCCGACGATCCCACCTTCGGCAACGACTTCGAGTCGCAGTGCCGACGCACGAAGGCCGCGGGCATCGACGCCATCGAGATCCACCAGCACGTTTTCGAGAAGAGCCTCAACGGCGACATCGACTGGGCGGAGCTGGACCGGGCCATCGACGGGTACCTGCCGGAGCTCGGGATGACCGTGACGGCGTGCAACATCAACACATGGACGAACCCGCGCTTCCGTCTGGGTGGCGCGTGCAACCCCGACTCGGTGCTCCGCCGCGAGGCCCTGGACGAGCTCCTCAAGGCGGTGGAGATCGGCAAGAAGCTGGGCATCGGCGTCATCAGCGTGTGGCCCGGCTCGGACGGCGCCGACTATCACTTCCAGATCGACTACCTGGAGTCGCTGGGGTGGTTCGCGGACGCCCTGGCCGAGGCCAACAAGGCGTGCATCGAGGCGGGCATCAAGCTGGCCATCGAGCCCAAGCCGTACGAGCCCCGGGAGCTGTACATGATCGTGCCCACCGCCGGTGCGGCGATCCTGGTGGCGCAGCACGTGAACCATGCCTGCGGCGGCAAGAACTGTGGGCTCACGGTGGACTACGGCCACCAGAAGATGGAGGCCACCACCGCGTCGACGGCGTGCGACCTCGCGGCGTTCGCCGGGGTGCCCATCCACAAGTTCGACGTCAACGACGCGCGTCAGGGCAGGAACGACCAGGACCTGATCTTTGGCACGGTCTCCATCCCCGAAGCGGTGGAATACCTCTACACCACCTTCGAGCGCGACTACCGCGGCTGGTACAGCCAGGACCAGTTCACCTACCGCGACGATCCCACCCGGGCCATGGAGCGCAGCATGGTGAACTTCGCCAACATCGCTCTGAAGGCGGTGCGTGTGTATGCCAAGCGCGACGAGCTGGCGGAGGCCCGAAAGAAGGGGACCGGCCCGGACGTGCTGGACCTCGTGAGCCCGATCCTGCTGGGGTAGATGGGCCATCACCGCATCGCCGTGATCCCCGGAGACGGGATCGGGCGCGAGGTCGTGCCCGAGGGCATCCGGGTGCTGGAGGCCGCGGGGGCGCGTCACGGCATCTCCTTCGAGTGGGACGAGAAGGACTGGAGCTGTGACCGCTACCTGACGACCGGCCGCTTTCTCCCGGAGGACGGGCTCGACTCCATCCGACAGCACGACGCCATCTTCCTCGGAGCGGTGGGATACCCGGGCGTCCCGGACCACGTCTCTCTCTGGGGCCTCCTCATCCCCCTTCGTCGGGTGATGAAGCAGTGGGTGAACCTGCGCCCCGTGCGCCTCATGCCGGGCGTGCCCACGCCTCTCCGCGATCGCGGGCCGCAGGACATCGACTTCGTGGTGGTGCGGGAGAACAGCGAGGGGGAGTACTCGGAGCAGGGAGGTCGCTTCGCGGAGGGCACTGAGGACGAGCGGGTGGAGCAGGTGAGCGTCTTCACCCGCAGGGGCGTGGATCGCATCCTTCGCTACGCCTTCGATCTGGCGCGGAGCCGCCCCGACCGCCACCTCACCTCCGCCACCAAGTCCAACGGCATCGTCCACACCATGCCCTACTGGGACGAGCGCTTCCGGACGCTGGCCGAGGAGTATCCCGACGTGCGGGCCGACCAGTACCACGTGGACATCCTGGCGGCCAACTTCGTTCTCCACCCCGATTGGTTCGACGTCGTGGTGGGAAGCAACCTGTTCGGGGACATCCTATCGGACCTCGGGCCCGCCGTGGCGGGCACCATCGGCATCGCGCCCTCGGCCAACCTCAACCCGGAGCGCGAGTACCCCTCCATGTTCGAGCCTGTCCACGGGTCCGCCCCGGACATCGCCGGCAAGGGGATCGCCAACCCTATCGGTCAGATCTGGTCGGGCGCCCTCATGCTGGAGCACCTGGGAGAGGCCGAGGCGGCCGGCACGGTGGTGCGTGCCATCGAGACGGTCCTGGAGGCGCGGATCGCGCCCACTCGGGATCTGGGGGGCACGGCCACGACCCGGGAGCTGGGAGAGGCGGTGGCGCAGGCGGTTGCCGAGGTGTGAAAGGGAGCACCGTGCAGAGGGCGTCGTGGATCTCTGAGACGATGCACACGCCAGCTCGTCGCCGGCTGCCCAACCGGCCAGGGCATACCCGGCGCACCAAGAAAAAAGGCCCGGTGAGGCTTTCGCTTCACCGGGCCACGGTTCGGGTGCCTGCGACCCTCCCGCCAACAGGTACCCTCACCGCCTCACGGAGCCCTTCGGTGCTTGGCTCCATTCACTGGGAACAGGATACACGCGCGGGCGGGCAGGTCGCTGTCAGGCAAGCTGCTGTATGGACGGTGGGGCTTTGCCTGACATGATGTAGGTGGATTGGCGCCGAGTAGGCAGGCAGGTCCATCTCGGCCGGCACGTCGACCTCGAAATCCGAACCCTCGAGGAGGCGCTGACAGGTGATCAGCGGACGGGTCCCGGCCTCCCGCTGCCCTGCCTATCGTCGACCGGGCATGAAGTCGCTGATGAGCCAGAAGTCATCCCTCTCCGGCGTCGCGGCAATGAAAGCGATTCGCCGTCCGTCCGGTGACCAGGCGGCCGAGGAATAGCGTATTTCTGGGCTCAGGCCCGTGGAGAGCTCAACGGCCCGTCCGGTGGCCAGCGTCGCGACTCTGATGTCGCCCCCCTGGGCATTGGTGTATGCGATCCGAGCCCCGTCCGGAGACCACGACAGCTCGGGAAAGCTGCCGAACTTCTCAACCCGCTGGATGACGCGCGCAGGCCCTCCCGCGACTGGAACCGTCTCGATGGCGCGCCGGGAGAAGAACGCGACCGATTGCCCGTCCGGGGAGAAGTCGATGTTGCCCACCCGCACCGTATCCGCGTCCGTCGTGATCTGGCGGATCTCGCCCCCGGCGGCCGGCACCATGCAGACATTCGCTCTGTTGGAGTTGTCCTGTAGCAGACGGATGAAGGCGATCTGGTGGCCGTCGGGGGACCAGGCGGGGAATGCATCGAACCACGGACCCTCAGTGAGCTGCGCAAGGTCTCGACCGTCCAGACCTGCGGTCCAGATACCGACATCCTCGGGCCCCGGCCGAACAGCGCCGAGATCGGGACGAACTCCCATAAAGACGACCCTGTTGCCGTCGGGAGAAACGTCGAGGCCCACGCCCACGTTGACCTCACGACCCCACGGGAGAGGCACAGACGACACCGGTCCTCCCGCGGCAGGGACCGAAGCAATGGTCGCCGCACGTTCGTTGGGAATGGAATCTCCGCCTTCGGCGGAGTTCCAGACGAAGAAGAGGCGCTCGCCACCGGGGGACCATTCCAGGTACAGCGGGTAGCCGCCCTCGGGCGTCAGCCGACCCGCCTTTCCACCCGATGCGGGAACCTCGTAGGCGCTCCCGTAGCTGAACGGGGTGCGGGTAAACACGGCGAGGCGGCCGTCAGGCGTCCAACCTGCCGGCATGGTCCAACTCGTTTCCGGGAGACGAATCTTCGCGATCGGGCCTTCGGTTTCCCCGCTGTTTACCCGGATGACCCAGAGTTCGCGGCTGAAGTTGTTTTTGCCGGGCTCATAGTTCACCGCCAGGTCATCACCATCAGGCGACCACACCGGCCCGCGGAATCGTCCGGGATTGCTTGCCGCGATCTTTGTCGGCTGGCCTCCCTCAGTCGGGACGGTCCACAGCTCACTGCTCCAGTCACCCTCTGGGGGCTGATGTGTCGAAACGAAGGCGATGGTCCTCCCGTCAGGCGAGAACGCCGGCATCCGTCCCCAGATGTCTGTCACCGCTCGCGGTTTTCCTCCCGTGGTGGGAACGGTGTAGATGATCCGCTTCTCGGTCTCGTTCAGTCCCTCGATCTGCCCCTCACGAAGCGCGGAGAAGGCGAGGGTTCCGCCGTCGGGTGAGAGGCTCACACGGTATGCGTAAGCGTGGGAGCCTCGGCCGGGCATGGGAACGACCCGAGGCTCGCCGCCCTCCGAAGGGACGACGTAGACGACCGAATCCCCGTTCGCGGCGATCCACCGACCATCGCCCGACCAGGAGAGGTTCCCGCAGTTGTCCCACACATCCTCCAGGGCGGCGATCCGCACGGGGGAACCTGCCAGGCCGGGCGCTACCCGTCCGCGAACAGGAACGGTCCAGACGGCCCGCTCGGATACGAACGCGAGGCGGGTACCGTCCGGAGAAAGGACCCCCCCTCTCGGCATGGTGGGAATCTCGATCTTCTCGAACGTCGGCTGCGGGTGCCGCTCCGCCGCCGACCGCTCGATCCCAGCCAATCGCTCCCTCGCGACGGCGACCTCCGCCGCGTGCTCCGGAAAGTCCGCGATGACCCGGCGGTAGGCCTGCTGTGCTTCCTGCTGCCCCAGCTTTTCGTAGCACAGCCCGATGTGGAGCTGGGCCCTGGCCCCCACGGCCCGGTTGTCGCGGAATTGAACCAGGATCCGGCCGAACTGATCGATGGCCCGTTGCAGGTCCCCCTGCACCTCCTCCTGGTAGAGCGCGGCCTGATAGAGCTCCTCCGCACTCTGCTGCGCGAGCAGCGGTTGAGCCCACAGAAGAAGAGCGCCGATTGCGACGACGGCGGAGACCGTCCTGACCATGCGGGGCGTGTTCATCGTACCGCCTCCTTGGGCAGGAAGTCGCTGATCATCCAGAGCTCATCCTCACCGCCGATGCCGCCGTAGAACGCGATACGGGTGCCATCTGGTGACCAGCTGAAAGTGTCGTGACGAGCTTCCGTAGGGAGGCCCGTGCGCAGTTCGACGGGTGGCCCGCTACCGTCACCCGGGGCGATCCAGATCTTGCCGGCACCGCTGTACGCGATGCGGGAGCCGTCGGGGGACCAGGCCAAGTCGCTCTCCTCGTTGGCCTGCGGAGCGTCGAGGAGCAACTCGGGCTTACCACCACCTGCCACGGGGATGGTCTTGAAGGCGCCGTTGGACAGGAAGGCGATGCGGCGTCCGTCCGGGGAGACAGCGATGGGGCCCCCGGCAACGCTGTCCTCCCGTGACGTCAGTTGCTCCGGCTCGCCACCGTTCGCGGGAATCCGGAAGACGGCGGAGTACCAGCCTTCGGGATCCCCGGTGTCGGTCACGCGATCCAGGAATACCACCCACCCGCCATCGGGCGTCCAGGCCGGATACCCCTCGAAGGTGCGATCCTGTGTGAGACGCGCGGCCTTGCCACCGTCTAGCGGGACGACCCAGAGATCCACACCCTCCTCCGGCCGGTACGGCTCCTCATAGGCGCTGAACACCAATCGACGCCCGTCCGGAGAGACGGAAGCCCCGCCACCCGGATATCGGGACACGAGATGTCGGTCCGACTGCACCGGGATGTCGCTGATGTCACCACCACGGGAGGGGACCTGCCCGACCGTGACCCGCACCCCACTCTTCCGGGTGAGCCGCCGGAAGTAGATCCGCTCTCCGTCGGCCGACCATCTCGGGTAGAGGGGGGCCTCGGTCTCGGGGCTCACCTGGACTGCCTTCCCCCCAGAGGAAGGGACCGAATAGATGGCCTCGTGTGACTCGGAGTGCATGAAGACCCCGAGCTCGTCGTGCGTCGTCCACCCGGCGATCATGTCCAGGCTCGCCCGGGGCAAGGTGATCCGAACCGGCTCTCCTGCACCCGACCGATCATCGTTCAGCGGGTAGATACGAAGTTCCCGGGTGCTGTTGTTGCCGGCCGGCTCGTGGCGAGCCGCGATGAAGCGCCCGTCGGGTGACCAGACAGGCCCGGCAAGGGTCCCATCGGTGATGGCCAGGCGGACCGGCGTCCCTCCTGTCGAAGGAACGACCCAGAGGCCCTTTTCCAGCTGCTCCAACTGTCCGCGCGTCGTGCCTCGAGGCCGGTCGTCACGCTCCCCGAATCCGACGAAGGCCACGACCTCACCATCGGGCGAGAACGCTGGCGTCCTCCCCCAGTGGGAGGTCAGCTGTCTCGGCTCGCCCCCGGCGGTGGACATGGAGTAGACATACCTCTCGTATACTCGTGCCGACGCGCCGTCCGGCGGACTGTCCCCCAACGCGCTGAACGCCACTCTCTCTCCCTGCGGAGAGAGGCCGAGCCTGTAGCTGTATGCGTGTCCGCCGCGGGCTGGCATAGGCAGGATACGTGGCCGGCCACCGTCGACCGGCACGACGTACACGCTCCCCTCCGGCTGCGGTACCTCGCTGTTCACCGCGATCCACTTCCCGTCGGCGGACCACGCGAGCAAGTTCGCCACGTCCCAAGCGCCAATGCCCTCGGCGATCGCCGTCGGCTCGCCCGTGACCTCCGGCCCGACCTCACTGTGCAACGGCATCACCCACAGGCTCCCCTGGGATATAAAGGCAAGGCTGTCGCCGCTCGGGGACAGGACGCCGTTCTCCGGTCGGCTCGGGATCTCGACCTTTCGGAACACCGGCACGTGGTTCCGCTCGGCCGCTGACCGCTCGATCCCGGCCAATCGCTCCTTCGCCACGGCTACCTCGGCCGCGTGCTCGGGGAAGTCGGCGATGACCCGCCGGTAGGCCTGCTGGGCTTCCTGCTGCCCGAGCTTCTCGTAGCACAGTCCGATGTGGAGCTGGGCCTTGGCCCCCACGGCTCGGTTGTCGGGGTATTGGACCAGGATCCGGCCGAACTGATCGATGGCTTGGTGCAGGTCCCCCTGCACCTCTTCCTGATAGAGCGCGGCCTGATAGAGCTCCTCGGCGCTCTGCTGGGCGAAGAGGGGCCCTCCGACACCGAGGAGGAAGAGGGCGAACACCGCCGGAACGAATCGTCGTGGCCTCATGGTGGGCCTCCCTGGAAGTGCTCTCGGCACGACATCGACCTCAACATGCCGACGCGCTTCGCGGGATGATTGAAGGTGCGGTTGAGCCTGTGTTGAGCGACGGTCAAGGAGGATCGGGCACGAACTTGTAGCCCACACCGCGGACGTTCACGATGAATCTCGGGGTCGCCGGCTCGTCTTCCAGCTTCCGCCGGAGATGGACGACGTGGGTGTCGATGGTGCGGGGGAAGATGTCCCAATCGTCCCCCCACACCTCCTCCAGGATCGAGCCCCGATCCAAGACCTCACCGGGGTGACTCAACAGGAACCGGAGGAGATCGAACTCCCGCGCTGTGAGCTCGACCGGAGCTCCGGCCTTCGTCACCGTGTAGCCCTTGAAGTCGATCTCCACGTCACCGAACGACGCGGACGTCGGCGAGTCCGTCGCCGGACGATGTCGTCGGAGGAGCGCCTTGATGCGCGCAAGGAGCTCCCGGGGGCTGAACGGCTTGGTGACGTAGTCGTCGGCCCCGAGCTCCAGACCCAGGACCTTGTCCACCTCCTGGCTCTTCGCCGTCAGCATGAGAATAGGCGTGAGATCGCCCTCCGCCCGGAGCCGTTTGCAGATCTCCAGCCCATCCAGGCCCGGAAGCATGAGATCCAGGATGATGAGGTCGAAGGAGCTTCCTCGGGCCCTCTCCAGAGCCCTCGTCCCGTCTCTCTCTCCGGTAACCGCGTACCCTTCGAGGGTGAGGTCGTCCTCCAGGGCCATCCGGATCCTGTCTTCGTCTTCGACGATGAGGATGTCAGTCACGACCTGCCTCCGTCATGGCGGGAAGCGTGATGCGAAACGTGCTGCCCTTCCCGGGTCGGCTCGTCACGTCCACCGTGCCTCCGTGGGCGTCGGCGATCTCCTTGACCAGCGTGAGCCCGAGGCCGCTCCCCCTGATCGACCGCGTCACCTCCCCGCTGCCTCGGTGGAATCGATCGAACACCTTGTCCACTTCGTCGGGCGGGATTCCGACCCCCCGATCTTCCACGGAGACGCTCACGGCTCCGTCGTCCGCCGTGACACGGACGGCGATCCACCGGGCGTCGCCCGAATACTGGACGGCGTTG
>JAJDNI010000225.1 GCA_022340755.1 Gemmatimonadota bacterium | reverse complement strand
CAAGTGGCGGGCCCACAAGGGCATCGACTTCGCCGCCGACGCGGGCACCCCCGTGATGGCCACCGGGGACGGAGTCATCATCTACCGCGCCTGGAAGGGCGACTTCGGCAACTGCATCGAGATCCGGCACCCCAACGGATGGGTGACCCGCTACGGGCATCTCCAGGGGTTCAAGCGCGGCCTCAGCGTCGGCTCTCGCGTCCACCAGGGCGACATCATCGGCTACGTGGGCATGACCGGCCTGGCCACCGGGCCGCATCTCCACTACGAGATGATCCTCCACGGCGTCTCCCGGGACCCCTTGTCGGTCGACCTTCCCAGAGGTGATCCGATCCCCGCCGATGACGGCGCACGCTGGCGCGTCGCGAGGGCCGCTCGCCTGTCCCTCCTGGAGTCGATCCCGGGAGCGGGCCCCGTGAGAGCCGTTACCGCCGCTGCGGACGCCATCGACGAGATGCCTGACCAAAGCGGAGGGTGATCCTCCTCTTCCTGCTCCTGGCCGGAGCGCTCACCGCCTATGCCTTCTGGATCTATGGACGGGCGGAGGTGCCGGTCCGGGGAGCGCGTGTCCTGGCTGCGATCCGCGCCGCCTCGCTGATCCTGATTCTCGCGCTTCTCTTCGACCCCCCGATCCCGGTCTCGAGATCCGCCCGATCGGATGACCGGTGGGTGCTCCTGGACGAGTCGCTGAGCATGGGAGCGGGGGGCGGGCTCGCCTGGGGAGAGGCGCGCCGACGGGCTGACTCCCTCGTGGCGCTGGGCTGGCGGATCGTGGCGTTCGGAGGCGTGCGAGAGAGGGACTCCATCGGAGCCTCGGGGATACCCGACGCGCCCGAGGGGATCGGGACCCGATTGTCTCCCGCGCTGGAGCGCGCCGCCGAATCCGGTATCGGCCGGGTCATCGTGCTCTCGGACTTCCGGATCGACGACGCGGTCGAGGCGGCCGCGACCCTAGCGTCGATGCCGGCACGCGTGGCCTTCGAGGATGTCGGCACCGACGTCGTGAACGCGGGGCTCGCGCACTTCAGCGTCACGGACGTCCCCCGCGAGGGGGATACGGCCACCGCCGAGGTCCGGATCTTCGCGGAGGATGCCCCCGACTCGGTGGCGCTCGAGGTCCGGGAAGAGGGCCGACTCGTCCTCACCCGCTCCGTGGCCACGCCGGCACGGGGCCGGCTGGCCGAAGCCACCTTCCGGCTCCCTCCCGCACGGTCCGACGGGCGCGTGCGGTACACGGCGACCGTGCACGCGGTCGGCGACGGCTTCCCCTCCGACGACGAGGGAGTGGCATATGCTTCCGTCGGAAGCGAAGACGGAGGCCTGGTGCTGGTGTCCCTTCATCCGGATTGGGAGCCCCGCGCGCTGTTGGCGGTCTTGGAGGAGGTGACCGGTCTTCGAGTCGCCGGCTATCTGCGCGTCGGAGCCAATAGGTTCACCCCCATAGGCCGTGCGATGCAGCGGGGCGCTCCTGTGGACTCCGCGTCGGTGCGGAAGGCGGCACAGGGCGCCGCCATCCTCGTGGTCCACGGGCTCGACGGCAGAACCGACGCTTGGGGTCGAGCTCTCCCGGGAGCGTCGAGACGGGCACTGCTCTGGCCGCTGGACGGTGCCGCGGCCGCAGGCCTCGGTCTTCGGGTCGGGCCGGTTCGCGACGGCGAGTGGTATGTCTCTCCGGAAGTCCCGTCTTCTCCGCTGTCCGCGGATCTGGCGGGGCTGGATCTGCGGGACCTGCCTCCGTTGAGTGGCGTTCTTCCCCTCGATGCGACGGAGGGAGGATCGACTCCCCTCCAGATCCAGTTTCGCGGATCGGGTCCCTTCGTGCCCGCCTTGCTGTTGGACCGGCAGGAGGGGCTACGACGCGTGGTGGTCCTGGCCTCGGGGTTCTGGCGTTGGTCCGCCCGGGAGGACCGCGGTCGGGAAGCGTACCGACGCCTCTGGTCCGGGGTGGCGGGGTGGTTGCTGGAGGAAGGCCTGGACGCGGCGACACCCGAGGCACGGCCGGTGCGTTGGGTGTTCTCGAGGGGGCGGGAGGTCCGCTGGCGCATCCCTGGCGAGACTGGAGATACGGCACGGTTGAGACTGGTGGCCGATGCTGACACCGTTCTGGACACGTTGCTCGCCGCAGGGCCTTCGGTGCCGGTGCGCACCCTGCCTCCGGGGAGCTATGGGTACACTGTGGCAGGGGCCGGGGACGCTTCGGTGACCGGGCGGTTCGACGTCGAGAGCAAGACGGCGGAGATGCTCCCGGTCAGGTGGACCCCCGATACCGCGGGCGAGCAGGGAGCCGCACCGGCGTCGCCGAGGGCCACGACGGGCGGCCCTCGTCCCCTGCACCTGTTCCCGTGGCCCTACCTTGCGATCCTGGCCCTGCTGTGCGCCGAATGGGTTGGGAGGCGGCGCGTCGGGCTCCGGTGACACCGAGGTGCTCGGGCGCCACCGGTGCTGCGTCACGCAGGAGGCGGCCTGCACGCCTGCGAAGGGAACCATAGAGAGCATTCGAAAGAAGAGCCGCGAGACATGGCACGACTGTTCAAAAGGGCGCCGGAGAGGAAGAAGGGACTCTGGCGCAGGGTGGTTGACCTCGCCCTCACCGATGTCCGGGTGGTGGCCGGGGGCATGGACCACGAGTCTCTGGAGGCGCTGGAAGAAAGCCTCCTGGCGGCGGACTTCGGCGTCGGTGCGACACTCCGGCTGGTGGGGCGAGTGGAGGACGTCGCTCGGCGGGGAAAGGCCCGGGGTGGTACGGCGCTACGAGAGACCCTGCGGGAAGAAGTGCGGAGCATACTCTCCGATGGAGGCGACACGGAGCTCGCGGCGGCGCCGGCGGCCCCCACGGTCTACCTGATCGTCGGCGTCAACGGTGTGGGAAAGACCACGTCGGTGGCGAAGCTGGCGCACCACCTCCGGCGGGAGGGCCGGTCGGTCATGGTCGCGGCAGCGGATACCTTCCGGGCCGGGGCGGTGGAGCAGTTGGAGCTGTGGGCCCGGCGTGTGGGTGCGGAGTTCATCCGGGGCCAGCAGGGAGGTGATCCGGCCTCGGTTGCCTTCGATGCCATCGACGCGGCCGTCGCGCGGAATACCGAGGTGCTGCTCATCGACACCGCCGGGCGGTTGCACACAAACCGCGGCCTCATGGAGGAGCTGAAGAAGATCGATCGGGTGGTGCGCCGCCGGCTTCCCGGAGCTCCTCACGAGACGCTCATGGTGCTGGACGCCACCGTCGGGCAGAACGCCGTGCGCCAGCTGGAGACCTTCCGGCAGGCGGTGGAGGTTTCCGGGATCATCCTGGCGAAGCTCGACTCGAGCGCCCGCGGCGGCATCGTCGTGTCTCTTAAGGAAGAGCACGGCATCCCCGTGAAGCTGGTGGGGACGGGGGAAGGGCTCGACGATCTTCAGGTCTTCGACGCCGAGGCCTTCCTCGAGGGGATCTTCGGAGAGTAGCCTCACGTGGCTTATTCGCGGCTGGACGGTCCGGTGCAATTCCTGAAGGGGGTAGGCCCCCGACGAGCTGAGGCGCTCGGCTCGATGGGGATCTCCACCGCGAGGGACCTGCTCTACCATCTGCCGCGGCGCTACGACGACGCTTCCACCGTCCACCCCATCGGAAGGCTGGACGTGGGGATGGACGCCACCGTCATCGGCCGGGTGCGCAGCAAGGGAGTGATTCCGACACGGAAGGGGCTGCGCATCTTCCAGGCGGTGCTCCAGGACGAGTCGGGGATGATCACGGTGGCGTGGCCTGGCCAGCCGTGGCTCGACCGCAAGCTTCGAGAAGGCGACGTGCTGCTGGTCACTGGCCCGGTCCGCTTCTTCCACGGCAGGCAGCTGCAGCCGCGGGAGCACACGGTGCTGGCCCGCGGTGGGGAAGAGGCGAAGCGCACCGGCACGATCTTCGTCACCTATCCGGCGAGCGAGGAGGCACCGCAGTGGGTGCTGCGCGGCATCTTCGAGCGCAACCTTACGGCGCTCCTGGAGTGGGCGGACGACGACGAATTCCTGGACCCCGGCGACTTGAGAGACCTCGGCCTGCCGCGGCTCTCGGACGCCCTGCGGCGTCTGCACCGACCGGACACGGTGGCCGAAGCGGACATGGGCCGCAGGCGTGTGGCCTTCGATGAGCTCTTCTTCCTGCAACTCGTCCAGGCGCAGGCCCGACGCCGGCAGACGGAGCTGGTTCCCGGCATCACCCACCGACGCACGAACGAGCTCATCCGCCCCCTTCACGAATCCCTCCCGTTCAAGCTCACCGAAGCTCAGGCGAGGGTGCTCCGGGAGATCTACGCCGACATGGGGGTCGAGCGCCGCATGAACCGTCTCCTCCAGGGGGACGTCGGCTCGGGCAAGACCGTGGTGGCCCTCTTCGCCATGCTCCTGGCCGTCGAGGGCGGCAGCCAGGCAGCACTCATGGCGCCGACGGAGATCCTCGCGGAGCAGCATGCGCGCAAGGTGCGGGCAATGGTGGAGCCTCTCGGTCTGGACGTCGTGCTCCTTACCGGCAGCCTGGGAGCGGCGGAGCGTCGCGCGGCCCTGGGAGCATTGACGTCCGGGGGCGCCAAGCTCGTCGTGGGCACCCACGCCCTCATTCAAGAGGGTGTCGAGTTCCACAGATTGGGCCTGGTGGTGGTCGACGAGCAGCACCGCTTCGGTGTGCGACAGCGGATGGCGCTGGCGGACCACGGCGACGTACGGCCCGATATCCTCATCATGTCGGCGACGCCCATCCCGCGATCGCTCGCCCTCACCCTGTACGGTGACCTGGACCTGAGCGTGCTGGACGAGCTGCCGCCGGGTCGCACTCCGGTGCGAACGGCACTGAGGCCGCCGAGCCGGCGTGAATCCGTCTACCGGTTCGTGGACGAGGAGGTGGAGAAGGGGCGGCAGGCCTACATCGTGTATCCTCTCGTGGCGGAGTCCGAGAAGATCGACCTGCTGGCGGCCACGGAGGAATACGAGCGGCTGAGAACGGAGGTCTTTCCGGGCCGGCGGTTGGGCCTGCTGCACGGCCAGCTCGCCACCGACGAGAAGGACCGCGTCATGCGCGCGTTCCTGGCGGGAGAGATCGACATCCTGGTGGCCACCACCGTCATCGAGGTGGGCATCGACGTGTCCAACGCCACGGTCATGGTGGTGGAGCACGCCGAGCGCTTCGGCCTGTCGCAGCTCCATCAGCTCCGGGGTCGTGTCGGGCGCGGCGCGGAAGAGAGCCATTGCATCCTCATCGCGGACGCGGGAGCCGACGCCTACGAGCGACTCAAGGTCCTGCGCGACACCACCGACGGCTTCGCCGTGGCTCGGGCGGACCTGGCCATCCGTGGCCAGGGCGACCTGTTCGGCGCTCAGCAGCACGGCCGTGACCCGGTGCTCCGCTTTGCCGACCTCACCCGCGACGAGGACATCCTGTCGTGGGCTCAAGGGATGGCGCGTCATCTGGTCGAGTCGGACCCCGAGATCGAGCATCCCGAGCACGCCCGCATCCGGGCTCACCTTTACGGCCGGTGGGCACAGCGCCTGGAGATGTTCGGCGTCGGCTGATAACGTTCCGCGCCTGCATACAGACACCCCCGACGAATGCGCGACATGGTGGAGATCAAGGACCTGGGACAGCACGTCGGTGAGACCGTCACCGTCGCCGGCTGGGTCGAGACGACCCGCAGCCACGGAAAGGTGGCGTTCGTCGTCCTTCGCGACGGCACGGGGCTCGCCCAGTGCGTCCTGGTCAAGAAGCAGGTGAGCGAGGCCACCTGGGAGGCCCACGGCCTCGCCACCCAGGAATCGGCGGTCTCGGTGACCGGCGAGGTGCGGGCCGACGATCGCGCTCCGGGCGGCTACGAGCTTGGCGTCACCGAGATGACGGTGACGGGGCAGGCGGCGGAGTATCCCATCCAGCCCAAGGAGCACGGGGTCGACTTCCTCCTGGACCACCGCCACCTCTGGCTGCGCTCGTCCATGCAGCGCTCCGGGCTCAGGGTGCGGGCCGAGGTGGAGCAGGCCATCCACGACTTCTTCTACGGGCGGGGATTCGTCCGCATCGACACTCCCATCCTCACAGGCTCCATCGGTGAGCACGCCGGCACCCTCTTCTCCACCGACTACTTCGGCGAGAAGGCGTACCTGGCACAGACGGGGCAGCTGTACGTGGAGGCCGCCTGCCCGGCCTTCCGCAAGGTCTACTGCTTCGGCCCCACCTTCCGGGCGGAGAAGTCCAAGACCCGGCGTCACCTGACGGAGTTCTGGAT
The DNA here is from genome assembly GCA_022340755.1 of Gemmatimonadota bacterium. Taxonomy (GTDB): domain Bacteria; phylum Gemmatimonadota; class Gemmatimonadetes; order Longimicrobiales; family Gaopeijiaceae; genus SZUA-318. The sequence goes on along the minus strand of JAJDNI010000225.1, from coordinate 1,819 downwards.
GGTGGAGCCCGAGGTGGCCTTCGCCGACTCCGAGGACAACATGCGCCTCCAGGAGGACTTCGTGTCGTATCTGGTGGAGCGGGCGCTGGAGCGGTGTCCCGAGGAGCTCGAGATCCTGGAGAGGGACACGAGCAGGATCGAGCACGTGAAGCCGCCCTTTCCGCGCATCAGCTACACCGACGCCGTGACCCGCCTCCAGGCGAAGGGGAGCGAGATCCAGTGGGGCGACGACCTCGGAGCCGGTGACGAGGCCGTCCTCACCGAGGACTACGACCTCCCGGTCTTCGTGGCCAACTACCCCAAGGAGGCCAAGGCCTTCTACATGAAGGAAAACCCGGAGGATACGCGCACCGTGCTGTGCGACGACCTCCTGGCCCCGGAGGGGTACGGCGAGATCATCGGGGGCAGTCAGCGCGAGGACGACCTGGACCGCCTCCTGGAGCGCATCCGCGAGGAGCAGCTCCCGGAGGAGGCGTATTCCTGGTACCTGGACCTGCGGCGCTACGGGACCTTCCCCCACTCAGGCTTCGGCCTGGGGGTGGAGCGCACGGTGGCGTGGATCACCGGCCGCCACCACATCCGTGAGCTCATCCCGTTCCCCCGGTTGATGAACCGGCTCTTCCCGTAGAGGACCGGACCGTGTCGCGATTCATCGCCGAGGGTCGGGTCGTGGCTCTTCCCTCCGCCGACTGAGTCCCACGTCATGCCCCGCGTCGTCCTGGACATGAACGACCGCCGGCCGATCTGGGCCATGCCCGGATGGGTGCCCGGAATGATCCGGGAGGTGCTCCCGCCGGAGTGGGAGATCGAGGTCGTGGAGGAAGTCACCGACGGATCGGGCGATGGGGCGGGGCGGGTGGCCCCGGCCGTCCTCGCGGCGGTGGCCGACGCGGAGGTGTACTTCGGATACGGCGTCGCGCCGGATCTGCTGCGAGGCGGGCCGCGGCTCCGCTGGGTGCACTCGGGTGCCGCGGGGGTGGGGAGTTCCCTCACCGAGGAGATGCGCACCCGGGACGTGATCTTCACCAACTCGGCCGGCATCCATGCCGTGCCCATGGCGGAGACCGTGCTGGGGATGATCCTGTACTTCGCCCGTGGCTTCGATTTCGCGGTGTCCAACAAGGCGAAGGGGATCTGGTCCACCGAGCCCTACTACGTGGCCGGCGCACCCCTTCGGGAGCTCTCGGAGATGACGGTCGGCCTGGTGGGCTTTGGGGGCGTCGGCCGGGAGATCGCCCGGCGCGTGGCGAGCCTGGGGGCCAAGGTTGTGGCGGTGAAGCGAAGGCCGGCGTCGGCGGAGGAGACCGCGCTGGAGCCGGTGGCCGGGGGTGGAACCTTGGGGGGCCGCGTGAGCGTGGGTCACGGCCCCGGGGGACTCGAGCGCGTGCTCAAGGAGAGCGACGTCCTCGTGCTGTGCGCACCGGAGACCGCCGAGACGCGACGCCTGCTGGACGCCGACGCCCTGGCGCGAATGAAGCCCGGCGCGGTTCTCGTGAACGTGGGCCGGGGCAAGCTGGTGGACGAGGAGGCGATGGTGGCCGCGTTGAAGGACGGACGCCTGCGTGGGGCCGGCCTCGACGTCTACGCCCACGAGCCCCTCGCCGAGGGCCACCCTCTGTGGGGGCTCCCGAACGTGCTCCCCACGCCCCACGTGTCCGCGGTGACGCGTCGCTTCTGGGAGCGCGAAACCGCACTCATCGTGCGGAACCTGGAGCGATACCTGGCGCGTGCGCCCATCGACGAGTGGGAGAACGTCGTGGACAAGGACGCGGGGTACTAGGAGGTCGGAGGCGGGGCGTGCCTCTCCGCTCTGGGCATG
>JAJDNI010000223.1 GCA_022340755.1 Gemmatimonadota bacterium | reverse complement strand
CAACGCGTACGTGAACTTCTCCAAGTTGGGGATCGTCGTGGGGGAGTACGCGCGCGACATGTACGGCGAGACCGACTCGCCGCTGCACCGGGGGATCGGGACCGACCGCTTCATCGCGCTCTGGCTGATGGACTCGGAACGGGTGGTGGGCCGCATGTCCGGGAAGGAGCGCGGACCCGGGCCGGAGGCCGGCGAGGGCGTGTCCGTGGTCATGGGAGAGCGGGCTCCTGCGCCGTCCGACGGGCACCCGCATCCCGGCGAGCCCCGTCTCGACGTAGGCGAGGATCGTGTTCGCATCGCCATCCCGTCGGACATCTCGGCCGTGATGGCGACGTCCATGGAGCTGGCCGTGGCCTGGCGTGAGGCGACACGGACGGCCCTGGTCCACTATCTCGACCGGGGATACGTGGTCCGCGAGCTTCTCCGCGGTCCACGAACCTCCGACTACCTCCTCACGAGAGTCGACGAATGAAGATCGAGCGCGCCGAGCTGCGCGAGGTTCCACTGCGCCTCAAGGAGTACTTTGAGATCAGCAGCGGCGGGATGCAGGACCGCCGCATCCTGCTGCTCACGCTGAGGGGTGAGGGGCTGGAGGGGTGGGGTGAATGCGTCGTGGGCGAAAGTCCGGCCTACTCCTACGAAACCACCGAGACTGGCTGGCACGTGCTGACGGCGTTCATCTTGCCCGCCATCGTGGGCAGGGAAGCGGCTGGTCCAGAGGACGTGCTCGCGCCGGTGAGGTGGATCCGGGGCCATCGCATGGCCAAGGCGGCCGTGGAGATGGCGGCTTGGGATCTCGCCGCCCGCTTGGACGGCGTCTCGCTTTCGAAGAAACTGGGCGGGACGAGATCCAGCGTGCCCGTCGGCGTGAGCGTCGGCCTGCAGAAGACGGACGAGGCGCTTCACGAAAAGGTGGCCGGATTCGTGGCTCAGGGCTACGCGCGCATCAAGATCAAGATCAAGCCCGGCCGGGACGTGGACATGCTTGCCGCGGTGAGGGAGCGCTTCCCCGACCTGCCGATGATGGCCGACGCCAACTCGGCGTACACGCTGGCCGACGTGGACAGGCTCAAGGAGCTCGACGCCCTCGATCTGATGATGATCGAGCAGCCCCTGTCCTATGACGACTTCCTCCACCACGCGCGTCTCCAGGAGCAGCTGCGGACTCCCGTCTGTCTGGACGAGTCCATCGAATCGGAAGGGGACCTGGAGCTGGCCCTGGAGCTGGGCAGCTGCCGCATCGTCAACATCAAGCCCGGGCGAGTCGGAGGCCACGGCACCTCGAGGCGCATCCACGACGTCATGCGTGCGCGGGGACTTCCCGTGTGGTGTGGCGGCATGCTGGAGTCGGGCGTGGGACGGGCCCACAACGTGGCGCTCGCGTCGCTGCCGGGCTTCACCCTGCCGGGTGACATCTCGGCGTCGAGTCGCTACTGGGAGCGCGACCTGGTGAAGCCGGAATTCGAGGTTTCGGAGGGGGAGATGTCCGTCCCCACGGGGGTCGGCATCGGAGTGCAGCCGGACCTGGAGCTCATCGACTCGCTCACGGTCCGTCGGGCGCAGTTCGGATAGGGTTCGTTGTCAGCCGAAGCGACGTCATCCGGTGCGCCTCACCCGCGGTGCAGGGCGCAAACTCGCACGGATTCCTCACCCGCCGAGCGTCGGCAAGCGCGAGCCGATGACCGACTCGACGTCGAGTGAATCCGAATGGACGGCTAGCAGCCAATGCCCACAGATGACGGGAGGGAAGTATTGGTAGAACGTGTACGTCGGTGCCAGGGTCCCGAGAAACCCGCCTCCCTCCGTGTACCCGTCCAGCACTGGCTTCCCCGCAGCTTCCCGCTGCACCCACACGTTCCCCTTGTCGTCAACAGCTAGGTGTTGGAGGATCGGCTTGCGCTCCGGCAGTGCGGTCTCCCAGTCCACGGCTACGCGGTTGGCTCCTGCCATGTATTTCTCGACGCTAGCGATGGCCTCCCTTCGTTCGTCGGGTGACACTGACGCTGCGTCGGCGTGCACGTCGACGACCAGCAGTGTGTCCCCACTCAGCGACAGGCGGACGAGGCGATACCGATCCGACATCGCCGTCCAGATCGCGCCCGCTGGATCGAGGACCTCGAGTCGCTTCGATTGAAGCGGCACCGACACGACCGCGCGAGGGAGCACGATTGACTCGCCGGTGGTCTCGCCAACAAACACGGAGTCCACTGTGCCGGTGGCTGGGTCAAAGGACTTGTAGTAGCCGCGCGAAGTCCCACTGACCAGACCGAGCTTTCGGCTCGGCTGCGAACCCGAGCCGTGACTCCATGCCGTCCAGATGCGACCGTCGTCGGTCACCCCTCCGTCCCATAGGTACTGGAAGCCCGGAACGAAGAACGGCACGGTTTCCACCTGACCACCGGGCAGGATGTGGGTAAGTCGAAACCGGCCATGGTCGTTGATCCAATACCCCCCGTGATCGTCGAGCGCCACACCGTTGGCGGTCTCGATCTCGCGCGGCCCCTCACCCTTCGACATGACAACGCCGCGATCGGCGCCCGACAGATCGAAAGCCCGGAGCTCGGAGGCCTGGTAGTCGAGCACCAACACCAGGCTGTCACCGGCGAGCGCGATGCCCCGGATGTCCCCGAAGACCACCCCTGCGCCGCGGCCGATCTCGAGGTCGGCCGTCAGGTTGAAGATCGGGCCTCGTGGGACGCTCCCGTAGGTCACCCGCGTGATCCCGGATACTGTCGTGTCGACTGTGACAGCACCGGGCCGCCTATCGGTCCCGTGCTGGGTCGTGCAACTCGTTGCGAGGACCGAGCCGATGAGAAGACTCAGTCCCAGAGCCCGTCCGCGTGCGTGGATCGTCACCATCCACTGCCCCCTCTAGGAGGAGCCGGTCGTCACCCGGCCGCTCTCGTCCACCTGGAAGGTCGCCGTCTTTACCCGGAAGCGCTTGGCGGGCAACCCCAGCATGCGTACGAGAACCCTGCGCATGCCACGTCCGACGGCGGTCTCCACCTTCTCGTTGCCCGCCACCGCCGAAGCCAGGTCGCCCCTGAGCCAACGCTGTAGCTCCTCGAGGTCGGAGAGTGACAGCGTCTCCACCTCGACCTGGCCGATGTAGTAGTAGCGTCCTTTCTCGCTGGGCTTCAACGGCAGGGAGAAACCAGTCTGCAGTGCGTCCACCAGCCCGCCCAAGGAGTCCACTGGCAGGTCGGGGGCGGCTCCGATGGATACGCGATACCGCTGCTCGAGGGGATCGTAGATGACGCTGGCCCGCCATTCCCCGCGGCCCCGCTGGCTGTCGAAGAAGCCGTCCTTCCACAGCTCGGCCACGACGCGGATGCGCACGGGAAGCCCCGAGTGGAGCGCATCGGCGAGGCCGGGATCTTCGAAGAGGTTGCCGATGCGGATGCGCAGATCGCCGTCGATCGGGGAGACCGACAGGTAGAGGGGCGCGTCGTCCTGCCCTCCAACCGGATGCGCCCACGGGGCCGCAAGGCCGAAGACGACCACGAGGGCCCGGAGGGTAGGGCCCCCTCTTCTCGGGAAGGGGCCCGTGAGACGCGGTCGGGCCCCCCCGGCGGTGGAGTTCCCGTCAGAAGCGATGAGCAATACGGAGGAAGAAGTTCACACGTCTGTCGCTGCCGTTGAGCGGCCAGGCCCAGTAGATTCCCACGTCCCCGAGATAGATGCCGGCGCCCAGATCCATGAGCGTCTGCGTATCCGATCCGACCAGCCCCGGGTCCGTCGTATCGCCGGTGAGGGCCCAGCCGCGCCCGGCGTCGAAGAACACGACCCAGCTGGGGGTGAGATCGATGGCGGGGTACCAGCTCCAGTCGGGATCCACGTCCGCCTCCCGATTGGAGCCCAGGTTCATGTTGAACGAGAGGCTTCCCCGATATTCCGCCTGGAAGAGGGCGATGCGATCACACCCGTACCGGGCGAAGGTGGGCGTGCGCACAGGGTCGTCCGTCGGCCCCTGGAAGATCGAATACGGCCGGGATCGTGCACCACAGTCAACCGACATGAGGGCGTACCCCGGAAGGGATCCCTCCCCACCGAGCATGTGCTGGTACTGGGGCGGGAGAGATCTACCATCCAGGGAGCCGCCCAACACACCGCGGAGGCGCAGGTCCGAGTCGGGGCCCAGCCGGGCGTAGCGTCTCAGGTCCACGAAGCCCGCCTGGAAGTCCGTGGGCAAGGGGCGAGCCTCGGAGGCGAGCGTGGGGGCGTTCGGCTCGGCTTCGAAATACGCGGGAACCGTCAGCGAGCCCGAAACCCCGAACGTGGCTCGCGCCTGCATGTACCAGCCGTCGCTGGGATCATCGGGATCGTTGCGGCGGTCCACGACGAGGTCGCCCGACACCGTGCTGATTCGTCCCTCGCCGACCAGGGGCTGTGCTCTCCAGGGCTCGGCGTTCCGCCTGAGGGTCCAGGGACTCACGGGGGCGAGAAATCCCTGATCCTCGCTCCGGTACTCACCGGTGAGGCGGACCCCGGTGGAAGGGTCGTCGTATCCGGCGAACGCCCCGAATCCCTCTCGCTTGTAGTAGTCCCGGTAGTCGTCGTGGAGTAGGAACGCCGCGAGGGACGCCTCGAGGTTGGTCAGCTGCCAGTTCTCGATGGGCTGTACCTGCGAGTACGCGGAGCCTCCTACGACGAAGCGGCCTCCGGGCCCCAGGTTTTGCTCCGCCCGAACGAGGTACCCCAGCTCGTTGGAGGCGAGGTGGGGTCCCGACTCGGAGCGCCAGATGGCCAGGGCGTCCAGGCGGAAGCTATTGGGACCCGAGGTTCGCAGCACGGGGCCGAACATCACCGGAAGTCCCTCGACGCGGTTGTAGTTCTGCTCGACGCGCACCGAGATGTGCGAGAGGTCCCGATTCTCCCTCCATCGGTTCCAGCGGTGCTCGTCGTAGGTGATCCGCTCGCCGGACTGGCGATAGGGAAGATTCTCGTCGTATACGGCGAGCTGACCCCTGATCTGCGTCTGGATGACGTGAGCCACTCCCCCGATGACGGTGACGTCGCCCGACACCATCCCGGCGCCCTCGATGGTCAGGTTGCCGTTCACGACGACGAGGTCGCCCTGGATCTCGCCCGCGATGGTGACGGGACCACCGAGCACCGCCACGTCTCCCATCACCACGCGACCCGCGGGAATGTCCACCCGCCCCGTGAACCGGATAGTCGAGGGGTCGTTGAAAAAGTCGATCGCCTGGTCGGCCACGCTCCTCGGCAGGTCGACCTGATCGATTCGCTCCTGCGCTGCAACGCGCACCCCTGGGCCGATTGCCAGGAGCGCCACCATCCATCCCGTCCTCCACCGCATGGCTCTTCGCCCTCCCTCTGGAGCTACGTTCGTGCCTGCGGCCAGACCAGGCAGGGAGCATACCAAGAAGTGCAATATCTGTAACATCCGGTCGGACCAGATCTTACGGACACTCGCCGAGCCGGCTCCATGTGTCCGAGACATACGGTTCCGTGTGCCGACCGTGGCGTTTGGACACAGGGTCGTGCGGCGGGGCATCAGTCCCTGATTCCCAGGCGTCGCATCCGCCGGTAGAGGTTGGCCCGGTCCGTCTGAAGGCGCCTTCCGGCTTCCGCGACGTTGCCGCCGGAAGCGTGAAGGGCGCCCGCAATGAGCTCGCGCTCGTAGTCGTCCAGACGATCGCGGAGCCCCCGCGTGTCGGCGTCCTCGTAGACGGGCGTCGTCTCGGGCGTTGGGGTGGCGGGCCGAGGAAGGACGGCGGCGACGTCGCCGGGCTGGACCTCGGGGCCGGGCACCAGGATGGCCAATCGCTCTACGACGTTCATGAGCTCACGGACGTTGCCGGGCCAGGCGTAGGCCTCGAGCGCGCGAAGAGCCTCCCGCGAGAATCTGGGAACGCGCATCCCCTGCCGCTTACGCAGGCGCTGCAGCGCGTGCTCCACCAGGAGGGAAATGTCGTCCTGTCGCTCCCGGAGGGGCGGCATGCGGATGACCAGGACTTCGAGACGGAACAGGAGGTCCTCCCGAAACCGCCCGGCCTTCACCTCCGCGTGCAGGTCCCGGTTGGTTGCGGCGATGACCCTTACGTCGACGGAGATTGGCCCCGTTCCTCCGACCCGCTCCACGACCCCGTTCTCGAGGACCCTCAGAAGCTTGGCCTGGGCTTCCTCGCCGAGGTCGGCCACCTCGTCCAGGAAGAGCGTACCGCCGTTGGCCAGCTCGAATCGTCCTCGCCTTCGCTCGGTGGCTCCCGTGAAGGCTCCCTTTTCGTGTCCGAACATCTCGCTTTCGACGAGATCCCGGGGAATGGCGGCGGAGTTCACGCGAATAAAGGGGCCGCCCGATCGGCGGGACAGCCCGTGAATCGCCGCCGCCGCCAACTCCTTCCCGGTGCCGCTCTCCCCCGTGACGAGCACGCGGGCGTCGGTGGGTGCGATCTTGCGTACCAGGTCCCGTACGTGGCTCATCGACGCGGTGGTGCCCACCAGCTCCGCTTCGGGTCCGATCTCGGCCGCCAGGGCGCGCGTGAGGTCCCTGGCGCGGCTGATCTCCAAGGCTCCGCGGAGCGTGATGAGCACCGCCTCGGGGGTGAGGGGCTTTTCGATGAAGTGGAAGGCCCCGCGGCGGGTGGCCTCCACGGCGTCGGAGAGCGTGGCCCGGCCGCTCATCATGACCACCGGCACGCCCGGGACGGTCTCCCCGAGGCGCGGAAGCGCATCGAGGCCGCTCATGCCCGGAAGCATCAGATCCAGGAGGATGACCTCGGGGGGCTCGCGCTGGGCTTCGGCGATCCCATCCTCGGCGGTGCCCGCTTCGCGTACGGTGTATCCCTCCGATTCCAGCAGGGCCCGCAGCATGCGGCGGATGTTGCCTTCGTCGTCGACGATCAGGACGTCCATGGCGTTCCTCGAAGGATGCGGCCGGATGCCTGGAAAGTGAGGCCACGGCCGTTCCCGGTGAAGGCACGTGCTGCAATCAGTCGCTGTGGCCGGGCCTACGCAAGCTGCTCGTCGGAGGTGTCGGCAGGGGCCGGGGTGTACAGGGGAAGCACCACAGTGAACGCCGCACCCCCCTCGGGCCGGTTGGCGGCCCCTACCTGTCCCCCGTCATGCTGGATCGTCTGCCGGACGATGGCCAGGCCGAGGCCCGTGCCCCGTCGCTTGGTGGTCACGTCCGGGTTCCAGATTTCCTCGAGGATCTCCGGGGGGATCCCTGGCCCCTGGTCCTCCACGCGGACCACCGCCATCCCGTCGGCGACCTCGACGTGCACATCCACGCGACCGGCGGTGCCGTCCTCCTGGGCTTCCACCGCATTGACGATGAGGTTGCGGAACGCCCGCTCGAGGGCGTCGTAGTGGGCCTCCACGGAGACGCTGGCCGATTGGTGCACCTCGACCGGCACCCCCGCCGTTGCGTGCCGTCCGGCCAATGCGCCGAGGAGCTCTCCCAGATCCACCACCGAGCGCGGGCCCTCCGGCATCTTCCCATATTGCGAGAAGGTGCGTGCCATCTCGTCCAGCCGGCCGATCTCCTCGATGAGGATGCGGGCGGCCTCGGCCTGTGGTCCCGAACGGTCCCGCGCAAGCGTGGTCGCCGCCATGCGCATGGGCGTGAGTGGGTTCTTGATCTCGTGGGCCACCTTCCTGGCGAGGTGCGTCCATGAGCGCATGCGGGCGGTCTCCACGGCCCTGCGTCGCCCGTCCTCGATCTGTTCGGCCATGCGACGCAGGGCGAGGCGCAGCGTGCGCAACTCCTCGACCTCGGATGCGTCGTCGTCGTCCGGGGGGAGAGGCTCCTCCCGAGCGATGAGCTCGGTCCATCCGGCGAGCTCCGCCACCGGCCTCCCGAAGCCCCGGGCAAGGCGCCTCGCGGTGAAGAGCGCCAAGGCGGCGACCACCAGACCTGCGATGAGCGCTGCCAGCGGAAGGGCCGCGACGGCGCGGTCCACGAAGAAGGCGTAGAAGCGTGAGAAGCGCACGGACTCGGAGAGTGCTTGCTGATGGGCCGCCGCCGCCTCCCGGACCGCGGGGTCCATCGCTCCCGCGCTGTCGATGGCGTCGAGCAGCTGCCGCCCGGACTGCGCCACCGCATCCCACGCTCCCAGCGTGCCGGTGCGCGTGCCGATGCTGCGGAGCGTCAGAACCCCGCCCGTCACCCCCACGCCCGCCGGCACGAGGACGACGAGGAGAATGGCCAGGAAGATGCGTCCCTGGAAGCTGCGGACGCGAGGAAGGTGCATCGGTAGCGAATCGAGTGAGGATCGTGCCGGTCCCTTGCGCAGTGAGGCAAGGTAGGTCGTCCGAACAGGCAGCGGCAACGCCGAAACGGGGCGGTGGGCCTCAGGCGACGACGGGGCGCACGCACCACGGACAGTAGCGCCAGCCCCGCTCCAGGGTAGCGCCGCAAACGCATACCCGCTTGCGGTGGGCGCCACACGAAGGGCACGCCACGGCGGTCATCGGGACGCCGCGGCCGCAGCTCCGGCAGGGAAACGCGGTGGCCGGGTCGGCGCTGAGCACCCGTGAGATCTCGTGAGGTGTGGTCAGGCCCTCGGCCACGGCCCGGCGAGCGTCGTCGGCGAGGCTCGTCATGCCCGCGTCACGGGCCAGCGCTCGGAGACGGGACGTGTTCGCGTCGCCCGTGATCTCGTCGCGCAGCGCGTCCGTGACCGTGAGCACCTGGAAGACGCCCGTCCTGCCGCGGTGCCCGTCCCCGCAAGCCTCACACCCGGCGCCGCGGCAGCCTGGGCACACGCGGCGCACCAGCCGCTGTGCCACGACGCCCGCCAGCCCGCCCGCCACGAGGAAGGGAGGCACCCCCATGTTCAGGAGCCGCGTGATGGCGCCGGGGGCGTCGGTGGTGTGGATGGTGGAGAGCACCAGGTGACCCGTCACGGCTGCCGCCATGGCGATCTCGGCGGTCTCCCGGTCGCGAATCTCGCCGATCATGACCACGTCGGGGTCCTGCCGGAGCACCGCGCGCAAGGCGTCGGAGAATCCCAGCCCGGCGCGGCGGTCCACCTGGACCTGGTTGGCGCCGGGGAGACGGTACTCCACCGGGTCCTCCAACGTGACGACGTTCTGGCTTTCCCGATCGACTTCCGACAAGGCCGCGAACAGGGAGGTGCTCTTGCCGCTCCCGGTGGGGCCAGCAGACAAGAGCACCCCCTCGCGGGCCGACAGGAGCCGGTGGATGCGGCCCAGGTCACCGCCGGATAGGCCCAGGGCGTCCAGGCTGGCCGGCGCGGCTTCGGGGTCGAGAATGCGCACCACCGCCTTTTCGCCACCGTTCACCGGAAGCGTGGAGACGCGCAGCGTCAGGGATCGATCTTGGTGCTGGAGGGCGATACGGCCATCCTGGGCACGCCGGCGCACGGAGATGTCCATGCCCGCCATGACCTTGACCCTGGACAGCACGGCGCGGCGCGACGCCGCCGGGAGGTCCAGAGCACGCCGCAAGACGCCGTCCACACGGTACCTGACGCGGACGTCCGAGCCCGTCTCCTCGATGTGGATGTCGCTGGCGCGCCGTGTGACGGCTTCGGCCAGGATCGTGCTCACGAGGCGCACCACGGGGGCCGACTGAGTCGCGCGCTCGAGGTCGTCGGCCGGGGCGCCTCGTCGTGAGCGGAGCTCCTCGGGCAGCGATTCGACGAGGTGCCCGAAGGCATCGTCATAGGCGAGGTCCAGCGCTTCGGCCACGGCGGCGGGGGTGGCGACCACCGCCTCGACGCGCCTCCCGGTCTGGAACCGGAGATCGTCCACGGCGGCGAGGTCCAGGGGGTCCGCCATGGCCAGCACCAGCGTCCGGGCGCTGACCCGCAGGGGTACCACGCTGTGGGCTCGAGCCAGCTCGCGGCGGACCATCGCGACGGCATCCGGCTCCGGCTGCAGTGGGCTCGCGCCGAAGGGAAGACCGAGCTGGAGAGCCAGGGCGCGGGATACGGACTCCTCGTCCGTCGCCCCCATGCGCACGAGCACGTCGCCGACACGAAGGCCCGTGCCCTTCTGGGTCTCGAGGGCTTTTTCCAGCGCCTCCGCCGTGACGGCGCCGGTCTCCTGCAGAAGCTGTCCGAGGATTCGGGGTCGGTGGCTCACGCCACCACGGTGCGGTCCTGGCTGGGGCGGGGGGATGGCGGCGTGGGACCATCCTCGACGCCCAGAAATCGGAGCACGTTTCCTGTTACGTCCATGATCGAGGAAAGGTGGGTCGCGAGCTCCCCGGCGTCCCGTCCTGCCGCCATCCCGAAAGCCGGATTGCGCGTGTGGCCCACACGAACGTCCTCCACGTTGCCGTGGTCGCTGACCACGAGCAGTGTGCACGACGAAGCGAGGCTCTCCAGCACTCCGGCGAGGAAGCGGTCGACGCGCTCGAGCGCTACGATGGCCCCGTTCATGCCTCCCCTGTGCCCGGCTGTGTCGGTGGCGTAGTGGGCGTACAGGGTGAGTTCCGCCTGCCCGGCGATGCCGGCGAGATGACGGCCTGCCTCCTCCGGGGTCACACGGGGAAGGGCTGTGTGGCCGAGATGTCGACGCCATCCGTCGTTTACGATCTCGCTCGCGACGGCGTGTCCCGCGCCGAGGGCCTCCTCGTGGCGATCGAGGACCCCCGCGCCCCGGGCAGCCAGGGGTGGGCCGGCGACGCGGCGCCCGCCGTTCCGTCCTGGCCAACCTCGAGGATACGCGTTGGCGAACGCCACCATCAGGCCGGCGTCCCGAGCCCGCCGCAACACGCTTCGCTCCTCGACCAGGGGCCGGAGTCGTACCGGCGTCCATGGACCGAAGTGCCTGCCATGGAGGCGTGCCGCGTTCTCGCCGGTGAGCAGCGCCGCCTGGCCGGTGCCGCTCTGAGGGATGCCCTCGACTCCCAGGCTCGCGTCCATCGGGAACGCGACCGCGTCGGTACCGTGGGCCACTGGGTCGTGGAGCCAGGGCAGCCGCCCACCCAGAAGCCGTAGGAGGGTGGGAAGCACCGCGCGCGCGAACGGGTTCACGTCCGGGTCTTCTTCGCTGATGCCCACGCCGTCCAGGAAGACGAGGAGCACTCGGCGGCGTTCAGCGGCGTGCGCCTCGCCCCCGGCCGCGCCGCCGCCCTCTCCTCCGTCGATGTCCCGGGACCGGCGGGTCCTCACCTGCGACGGGTCCCGGGTCCCGGGTCCATGGTGTCGGCTCTCGCGTCCTCGTCCGGCCCGCGGTCTGCGGGCGGCGAGAACCGGGGGGTCACTCGGCCGGACGCAGATCCACGGTCACCTGGACCTGCACGTGTCCCATGTCGGCGCGCTCGCGCAGAGCGTCGCGGATGCGGGGCTCGACCTTCTGATATGCCGAGAGCACTCCGCGATGCAGCTCGCGGCGGAGGATCTTCAGGGCATTCACGTCCGCCCGCGTGGTCTTCGTCTCCTTGCGCGCCTCGACGAGCTCGTAGGGTCGGACCTCGAAAGGCGCCATGCCCACGTCGTCCGGGCGGTCGTGATCCAGATACTGGATGGAGACGCTGACGTCTCCGCGGGCGTGATGGTGGTGGATGTCACCCACCGACTGGAAGCGCGCCGCCAGGCGACCCAACTCGGACCGTTGCGCCGCTTTCGTGTAGGCCCGCTCCACGACCTTGAAGACCCGCTTGACCCTCTCGGGATTGGTGGCGTCGACGTCTGGCATCTCGGTGTCCAGGTCACGCCCGACGGCCTGACGGTCGAGGTGAAAGCGCTGGCTTTCGGCGTCCCGGTTCCGGGCCCGGTCGATGCTGTCGAGGATGCGGTCGGGGTTGGTCCGATAGCTCATGCAGCGCTCCATCGCGCGGAGATTCCCATGTAACCGGCGGGGGCGCCGTGCCCCGACCGGAGACCATGAGGATACCAAGTACACCCGGGGCGGCCAAGTCTGGAGTCTCCGAAGATTTCCCCACCGAGGCCCGTAGCGTAGACTGTGCTACGTGTCCTCCTGCCCGCACGGTACGCGTCCGTCGACTGCACCGCCGTCCTCAAGGAGTCATCCATGCGCTTCCGCCTCGTCCCGCTCGTTGCCGCGACCGCCGCGATTTCCGCCTGCAGGGGCGGACCGCCTTCTCCCCCCGGCTTGGCATACTCCCTTCCTGCTCTCACCGAGGTCACCTACGCCACAGGTGACAGTGCGGCCATGAGCATCGACGCCGACGGCGAGATGTACCGGATGGACATGAACCTGAGCTCGAAGCTGGGAGCCACCTTCACCCGGGCGGCGACCGGCGTACAGGTGTCCGTCGAGGTGAAGTCCTTCAGCGCCACCCAGACCAATCCGATGGGCGCTCCGGTGACGGCAGACGGCAGCGGTATCTCCGGGCCGGTGGTCTTCACGCTGGATCGACAGGGAGTGGCCACGTTGGTGGCGGAGCCGCAGCTGACGGGCATGGCCCGGAACTACTTCCAGCCCCTCGAGGTGGTGCATGGTTTCTTCCCGCGGCTTCCCGGCCGGGCCGCCCATGTGGGAGACACGTGGACAGACACCATCTCTTTCGAAGGACCACAGGGAGACGGCAGCATCAGGTCGACGTCCATCGTCACGTACACGGTTCTGGGTGACACGCTGGTGGGTGACCGGAGGGTCCTGAAGATCGCCATGGAAGGCTCGACGGAACAAAGCGCATCCGGGGCCTTCGCCGGCATGGACTTCTCACAGAAGCTGTCGGGAACGGCAAAGGGATGGGTACTGTGGGACCTGCAGCGCTCTCTCATGGTGGAGAAGTACAGCGACAACGACGCCTCGGGGACGATGGACGTGTCCGTAGCGCCCTACCCGCTGTCGATCCGCATGCGGGGCCAGGCTCGCACCCGATTGGCGGAGGAGATGTAGCGTGACGGACGAGACCAACATGGAAGCGACGGCAGCCGAGACGCCCCCGGAGGATCTCCACCCGCTACCTCCGTTCCACCGGCGCCTGATGGACGTGTTCTTCAACCCGGGGCGACTGGCTCGGGCCCTGAAGGAACATCCGGCCTGGGGATTGGCGATGTTGGTGGGCACCCTGCTCGTGGCCCTTCAGCTCGGCCTCATTCCCGGAGACGTCTGGAGCGAAGTGCAGCGCCAGGCGATCCTGCGCTCCGGCCGGGAGATGCCGGAGGTGCCCGCGGCCATGCAGACGTTCATGCGGTGGTCGACGCCGGTTTTCGGGACGATCGCGATTCCGATCATGGAGTTCATCTTCGCCGGGTTCGTGACGCTGGTATTCGCGTTCGTCATGGGCGACGACGGGCGCTATCGGCAGTACCTGGCGATTCTCGCCCACGCCTGGATCATCCCAGGGGTGGTCGAGCTCCTCGTGCTCCCGTTGAAGATCGCCCAGAAGAATCCTCAGCTCACCGTGAGCCTGGGGAGCTTCTTCGTCTTCCTGCCCGAGGGGTATTTCCTGAGGGTTCTGAACATGATGGCGCTGTCTCAGATATGGGCCTGGCTGGTCGTGGCCGCCGGCGTGCACGCCATCGATCCGAAGCGGAAGTACGCCACGGCGGCTACCGTGCTGATCGGGCTCAATCTCGCCATGGCCATGATCATTGCGATCTTCGCGCCGGCCACGAGTTGAGCGCGACGCACCGGCAGCGCCATCGCGACGACGCCGTGGGGTTTCCGGTGACGGAGAGAGATCAGGGGTGAGCCGAGGGGCCCGCTTGGGGCTTCTCGTCGCGGCGGTGGGAGCGGCGGGCTTCCACCTGTTCGCTGCGGGTGTGTCTCCGTTCACGGCGTTGGTACAGCGGCCGGTGCACCTGGCCTTCATGGCGGTCATCGGATTCCTGGGCGCGACCCGGGTGGCCGGCGGGAGCGGGGACACCGACGCCGCCCCTGGAGCGGGAGCCGGATCACCGCGATGGTGGACCTGGGCCCTCGCGGCGGTGTCGGTGGCGGTGTGCGCGTACATCGCCGCACAGCACACCGAGCTGGTGCGGCGCTCCGGGTCGCCTACGCCGATGGACCTGGTGGCGGGAGCGGTTGCCCTTCT
Source organism: Gemmatimonadota bacterium (assembly GCA_022340755.1). GTDB lineage: Bacteria > Gemmatimonadota > Gemmatimonadetes > Longimicrobiales > Gaopeijiaceae > SZUA-318. The sequence continues at coordinate 1,009 of JAJDNI010000223.1, read as the reverse complement.
GGTGGTCCTGGAGCTGGCCCGACGCGCCACGGGGTGGGGCCTGGTCGTGGTGTGCCTCGCCGCGCTGGCATATGCCGTCGCCGGACCCTGGCTGCCCGGGATCCTCGCGCATCGAGGCTACGGTCCGAGCCGCCTCATCGAGCACCTCTATCTCTCCACCGAGGGCATCTGGGGGATCCCGCTGGGGGTGTCCGCCGACTTCGTCTACCTGTTCGTCCTGTTCGGGGCCGTCCTCGAGGCGGTGGGTGGCGGCGCCCTCCTCATCGCGCTGGCCGACCGCGTGGCGGGGCGCACCCGCGGCGGGCCCGCGAAGACGGCTGCCGTGGCCAGCGCCCTCATGGGATCGCTCTCCGGGAGCGCCGTAGCCAACGTCGTCACCACGGGGACGTTCACCATCCCGCTGATGAAACGCGCCGGGTTCAAGCCCTTCTTCGCCGGCGCCATCGAGGCCGCGGCGAGCACCGGAGGGCAGCTCATGCCTCCGGTGATGGGTGCCGGGGCGTTCATTCTGGCCACCTGGACCAACATTCCGTACGTCGAGGTCGCGGCCGCCGCCGTGATTCCCGCGCTTCTCTACTACATGGCGCTGCTGGCGGCCATCCACTTCAGGGCGGGGAAGATGGGGATCGAGCCCACCGGCGGCCGGGACCACGAGCCGGTAGCTAACCGTTTACATCTGCTTTTGCCAGTTATCATCATCGTGGCCTTTCTCGCGGCCGGCCGATCGCCCATGCGCGCTGCGTTCTGGGGGGTGGTCTCGGCTCTGGGATTGGCGCTGGCGCGCCGGAGCACCCGCCCCTCTCCGGGTACCCTGGTGACGATCCTGGAGGGCGCTGGGCGGGGTGCCGTGCAGGTGGCGGCGGCGTGCGCGGCGGCGGGGATCGTGGTGGGAGTGGCGTCCCTCACGGGTATCGGCCTCCGCATGTCGGGACTCATCGTGACGCTGTCCGGCGGCCATCTCTTCATCGCCCTGCTGCTCACCGCCCTCGGCTCGGTCATCCTGGGCATG
>JAJDNI010000277.1 GCA_022340755.1 Gemmatimonadota bacterium | reverse complement strand
GTGGCATCAGTAACTCCTCCAATCCGTGACCGGAGCGTCGCCTTCCCTCCGAACGATGTGGGCCTGGCTGAGCAGAGGGTTCGTGAACGGATAGTCGGGGCGGTTGTGCAGACCCCGGCTCTCCTTGCGGTCCAGCGCGGCATGGAAGGTCAGCTCACCCACGTCGAAGAGGTTGTGCACCTCGAGGCATCGCCCGAGCTCATGCTGATTCCGGGCCATCAACTCAGTGTCGACCTTCTCCCTCAGCCTCCGCAGGTGGGCCAGCCCCTGAAGGAGGCGGGCCTCGTTCCGCACCTTGCCGGCGTAGTCGGTCATGACCTGCTGCAGGGCGATGTTGGCCTCCTCCCAGTCGGGACCGTTCTCGCGTCCTCGGAGCTCGTCGATCTTCGACCTCAGGGCGTCGATGATCGGTCGGGTGGCCTCCACATCCCCGCGCTCCGCGGTCTGCGCGTACACCGCGGCGTTGTCACCGCTGATCCAGCCGAAGGTCGCGGCCGCCGAGATGTCCCCCATCGCCTCGTCACCCGCCGCGTACAGACCCGGGAGGCTGGTCTCGGCCTTCTCGTTGGCAACGATCAGCCCGCCACCTCTCAGCGGGTAGGTGGAGAACTCGATGGGGTGCTTCTGGGGATCGATCCCCTCGTCTTCCATATGGTTCACGAGGGAGATGTTTCCTTCGTGGATGTGCCAGTGCCGCATGTAGGCCGCGTCTTCGTCGGAGATTCCGGTGCAGTCCATGTAGACGGGGCCCTGACCGCGCTCAGCGTACTGCTCCGGTGCGAGCTTGTTGACCTCCATGACGATGTCGCCGTAGCGGCGATCGGGCTTGCTCACGAAGGGCCCCACGGGCTTGCCCTGGGCGTCCCTCAAGACGCCCACCCAGGTCGCCTGGCCGAACTTGGCCATGTACTTCGGGCCGATGTGACGTTGGGGCATCTCCACGTTCATGAGCTCGGCGCCCACCCGGTACGCCATCGCACGACCGTCCCCGGTCTGAACGCCGCCATGCCCGTCGTTGAACATCATGCCCGGCGTGAGCCCCTGATACAGCCGGGAGCACTTGCCCGTGCCGAGGATCACCGCCTTCGCCTGGAAGACGAAGACCGTGTCCTCCCGGGTGTGGACGCCGACCGCCCCGGTCACGCGGTCGCCGCTGCGCAGCAGCTCGGTCATCATGATGCGGTTCATGATCTTGGCGCCGCGCTTCCGGGCCTGCTGCACCAGGACGGTCTTCTGAAAGCGCCCCTCGTACTTGATGTGGGTCATCATCCGGCCCGGAAAGGCGTGTCCGGCGAACTCCCACGTGCCGTTCTGGCGCATGGGGATGCCCCACTCGTCCCAGAGCTGGACGACCTCGTAGGCCCTACCGAACTGGGCCCGCAGGATGTCGCGGCCGATGAGGATCTCCCCCTTCGCGGTCTTGAGCAGCTCGTCGATGAACTTCTCCTTGTCGGCGCCGTGGACCTCCGGGATCCAGGTCTCGAAGTGGTCGTTTCCGCGGCGACCGCAGCCGCTGTAGTGGGCGTTGCCCTTCTCCGCGACGATGACGCTCGCGCCACGCTCCGAGGCGCGGATCGCCGCCATCAGCCCCGCGATGCCACCTCCCACGCAGAGCACGTCACACTCGATCAATCGTTCTTCCATTCGGATCGCTCATCACGGGTCGAGCAGGTTCGACCGTTCGGGGAAGTCCTTCCCGCATGCGTCGTCGGGGGTTCCCAACTTGGGTGCGCTCTCCACTCGCTGCCAGTATGGCCTCCTGGAGCGTCTCCACGGCCATTCCTCAGCACTCGCCTATGCCCCCGTTCCCGGCTAGCCGGAAACGGGTCCGGGCGTCAGGTTGTGCGGGTGCACGAACCAGGGGAGGGCTCACGGCTCGAGCGGGTGATGACGCTCAACCACGCCACGGCGATGGTCGTCGGCACGATCATCGGCGCGGCCATCTTCGTGCAGCCCTCCGAGATCACGGGCCAGGTGCCCTCCATCTCCATGATCTTCGCCGTGTGGGCGGTGGCCGGCGCGCTCTCGCTCTGCGGCGCCCTGGTGTGCGCGGAGCTGGCGTCCACGTTTCCCGCGTCGGGCGGGGTGTACGTCTTCCTGCGCGAGTCCTTCTCCCCGGCGCTCGGCTTCCTGTGGGGCTGGGCCATGTTCTGGACGATGCACACCGGGATCATCGCGGCGATCTCGGTCGTCTTCGCCCGCTACCTCGGGTATTTCGTGCCGCTCGGCGACCTCGGCACGCGCATTGTGGCGATGGTCGCGATCCTGCTCATCTCATGGGTGAACTATCGCGGCGTGCGCCACGGAAGCGTGCTGCAGGCCGCCTTCACGTGGGCCAAGGTCGCTGTGATCATCGCCATCATCGCCGTCGGCCTTGCGATGGGTGGCGAGGCACATCAGGCGGTGGTGGCGAGTGCGGCGCCTCCACCGGGCGGCGGCATGAGCCTATCCGCCTTCGGGGTCGCCCTCGTGGCGGGCCTCTTCGCGTTCGGCGGTTGGCACATGGTCACCTATACCGCCGAGGAGACGCATGACCCGCGGAAGACGCTCCCGCGGGCGCTCGTGATCGGCATGGTGCTGGTCACCCTTCTCTACATCGCGCTCAACGCGATCTATCTGTACCTGCTGCCCTTCCATGAGGTAGCGACGTCGACGCGAGTCGCGGCGGACGCGGCCGACGCCGTGTTCGGAAGAGGAGGCGGCACCGTCATGTCCGCGGTGGTGCTCTTCTCCGCCTTCGGGGGCGTGTCCGGCATCATTCTCGCCGGTCCCCGCGTCTACTACGCGATGGCTCGGGACGATCTGCTCTTTCGGTGGGCCGGAGAGGTCCATCCCGAGTACCACACGCCTCACAAGGCGATCGTGGCACAGGCGCTCTGGGCCTGCGTTCTGGTGGGCACCGGCACCTACCGTGCGCTCTTCACGCGGGTGATCTACACGGAGTGGATCTTCTTCGGCCTCATGGCGGTCGGGGTGTTCATCATTCGCCGCCGAAGTGACGTGACCAGGCAATACTCCCTCTGGGGATACCCCTGGGTGCCGCTCGTCTTCGCGCTGTCGGCGTTCGGGATCGCGGTGAACCAGGTGATCACCCAGCCGGTGGACACCGCCATCGGGTCGGGACTCGTCCTCATCGGGCTGCCGGTCTACTGGTACTGGACACGGGCACGGGAGGCGCAGGGGTAGGGCCAGGGCTGGAGACGGCGGGCGTGGTGAAAGATCGCTTTCTATATTGATTGCGTGACCACGACACACCAGGACACCGACCCGGCGGCGCTTCGGCAGTTCGACGCCCGATATGCCCGCATGTCGCCTACGGACAAGCTCCGCCGGGTCCGCCAATTGACCCTGGCGGTGGCCCGGTTGGCGCTGGCGGGAAGGCGGATGAGAGAACCGCAGTCGGACGAGGCAGAGCACCTGCGGCAGCTCGCGCTGCAGCGTCTGGGATCCGAGACCTTCTCCCGCGTCTATGGAAACGCCCCGGAGCCCGATGGGACCCGTCGAGCTTCCTGACCCCATCGAGGTCGCCGCCTCCGTCACGGGCGTGCTGGAAGGTCTCGGCGTGCGCTATCTCATCGGCGGGTCATTGGCGAGCTCGGTGCACGGCGCGCCTCGCTCGACGAACGACGTCGACATCCTCGTGGATTTCCACGCCGAGCACGTGGAGGCCTTCGTCGAGGCGATCCGAGGGGACTACTATGTGAGCGAGCCGGCGGTCCGTGAGGCTGTCAGGTCCGGGCACCATTTCAACGTGATCCATATGGACGCGGCGGTGAAGGTGGACTTCTTTCTTGCTGGGGATGACCCCTTCGACCTCGAACGCCTGGAACTCCGCCAGCCTCTGCACCTGCCCACCGACCCCGAAACGCTCGTCTACGTAGACACGGCGGAGCACTCCGTGCTGCGCAAGCTCGAGTGGTTTCGCCGGGGCGCAGAGGTGTCGGAGCGCCAATGGCGCGACGTCGTCGCCATCCTGAGGATACAGGGCTCCCGCCTCGACCAATCCCGGCTCAGCACGTGGGCACCCCGGCTGGGGGTGGCTGATCTATTGGAAAGGGCATTCCAGGAAGCGACCCGGGCGGACTGACAGCCCGCGGGTGAGCGAACCGCGAAAGCCCCGCCGGGTCCCCGGAGGACCGGGCGGGGCTCTGTTCATTCGCCACGATGGGCCTCGGCTACCCTCAGATCTCCTCGGTCAACTCCACGAACCGCTTGTAGGGGATGGCGAGCCAGCTCTCCGACTGGAAGGCTCCGTTCGACAGGCTGATCATGGAGACCTTCGCCGCGCTCTCCTCGCTCGGGGCCTCGTAGATGTCCAGGAAGTCGTAGCGGCCGAGTAGTGCGTAGTGGGCGACGAACTTCACCTCGGGGCACTTCTCCTTGACCTGGGCCATCCATGCCCTGCCCAGCTTCTCCCGCTCTCCGACGGCTCTGGACACGTCGGGCGCCAGCTTGGTCATGAGGATGTAGGTCTGCATGGTTCCCCTCCGTTCCGGGCGGCGGATTACCCCTCGCGGATCATGGAGCCTGAAGGCCTCCACCGGCGGGGCAGGGATCCCGATGCGTCCTCGAGGGCATGAGGCCACGGACAGGGATGGTCTCGGCACGAGCCTGGACGGGTCGCACCGGGCGCGGCAGGTCAGCGAGGGTGTGTCACGTAGATGAACTCTAACACGTGAACGGCCGGCACCGAGAGGGCGTTGTGCGGTGCCAGCCATTCAACACATTGTCTGACCCTGAGTTACGCGAATCTACGTCGGAGGAGCCACTGCCGGGGTGTTGGGCGTTTTGACAACCTCCGCACAGCGACCGAGAATGCGTCCGTGGGCGCGTATCCGAACCTGAGAACCGGCGAACGCCTGACGGTTCACTGGATCACACGCATCTTTCGTTAGTTGGCCAGACGCCATTTCGGAGAAGCGGCGTGTCGGACCCCGAGTCGTTCACCCGATTGCAGGTCGCGATGGCTCCGCGCTACCGGATCGAGCGCGAGCTGGGTCGAGGCGGCATGGCGACTGTCTACATCGCCGAAGATCTCAAGCACGGCCGCCGGGTCGCGATCAAGATCTTGAAGCCGGAGCTGAGCGAACGGCTGGGACGGGAGCGATTCCTGCGCGAGATCTCCCTCGTTGCCAAGCTGTCCCATCCCAATGTCCTGCCGCTCTACGATTCGGGCGATGCGGACGGCCTGCTGTACCACGTGACGCCGTACGTCGCCGGCGAGTCACTCCGCGATCGCGTGGACCGGGAGCAGCAGCTCCCCGTGGACGACGCGCTGCAGATCACTCGTGAAGTCGCGGACGCGCTGGCCTATGCGCACGGCTTCGGCATCGTCCACCGTGACATCAAGCCGGAGAACATCCTGCTCGAAGCCGGCCACGCCGTGGTGACCGATTTCGGTATCGCCCTCGCCTTGAGCGCCGCGGGTGGGGCGCGGCTGACCGAGACCGGGATCGCGGTAGGCACGCCGCTCTACATGAGCCCGGAGCAAGCGGCGGGCGAGTCGCAGATCGATGCTCGCGCGGACGTCTATGCGCTGGCGTGCGTTCTGTACGAGATGCTGGCGGGCGTGCCGCCGTACACGGGGCCGAACGCACGAGCCATCCTTGCGCGTAAATTGTCTGAGCCGCCGCCCGGGCTGCGCGTCGTACGCGACACCGTCCCTCCTGGCATCGAGCGGGCGGTGATGCGCGGGCTCGCCGGTACGCCCGCCGACCGGTTCCCGTCCGCTCTCGCGTTCGCGGAAGCACTGGCCGCGCCCGCCGACGCCCCGGCGGTGTCTCCATCCATCGCGGTGCTGCCGTTCGTGAGCATGAGCGCCGACCCGGACAACGAGTACTTCGCCGACGGCGTCACCGAGGACGTCATCACCCAGCTCGCGAAGCTCCGGGGCCTGAAGGTCATCTCGCGCACGTCCGTGATGCAGTTCAAGAACCACAGCCAGAGCCTGCGCGAAGTCGGGGCGAAGCTGGGCGTCGCGACGGTGCTGGAAGGGAGCGTACGCAGGTCCACTGATCGGATCCGGATCGTGGCGCAGCTCATCGACGTCGCCACGGACGCGCATCTGTGGGCGGACACGTACGACCGTGAGCTCGAGGACGTCTTCGCCATCCAGAGCGACGTGGCTCTGCGCATCGCGAGCGCGTTGCAGGCCGAGATCTCGCCGGACGAGAAGGCGCGGATCCGCAGGAAGCCGACGGTCGACCTGGAGGCGTACCACCTCTATCTCAAGGGCAGGTACTCGTCCCAGCGCTTTACCTCGGACGGCATCGACCGGGGTATCGAGTACTACGAGGAGGCGATCCGGCGCGATCCGGGGTACGCGCTTGCGTACGTGGGTCTGGGGTTGGCGTACGTCGCCAGCTCGATGGGATACGGTGGCGGCTCCGTGGCTCCCGACGTCGCCTATCGCAGGGCCCGAGCGTCGGCGCTGCGCGCCCTCGAAATCGATGATGACCTCGGTGACGCCCACTTCATCAGCGCGTTCATCAAGTACGCCTTCGAGTTCACATGGACCGACGCGGAGGAGGAGTTTCGACGGGCCTTCGAGCTGAGCCCGGGGTCCGACTTCGCTCACGATGCCGCCGGTCTCATGTTCGCGGCCCTCGAGCGCTGGGACGAAGCCCTGGAGCATCTCGGACGCGCCCGGGAGCTCGACCCGCTGGTGGCAGCCCATGTCTCGTCTCTCGCTACGGTGCTGCTCCGCGCCGGCAGGGTCGACGAGTGCATCGCGGAGGCTCATAAGCTCCTTGAGCTACACCCGGACTTCCCGAACGGCCATGCGGTGCTGGGCTGGGCGCATATCCTCAAAGACGAGGCCGATCGCGGGATTGCCGAGCTCGAGCGGGCCGTGTCGCTCGTGCCCGACAATCCGATGTTCCTGGCTCAGCTCGGGCAGGCCTACGGGATGGTCGGGGAGATCGACGAGGCCCACCGCATCCTGCGGCAGGTCCAGGATATGTCACGACAGCGCCACGTGTCGAGCTACCACCTGGCCTACGTCTACACGGGGCTGGGCGAGAAGGAGAAGGCCATCGACTGCCTCGAAGAGGCCTACGCCGAGCGCGCCGGAGGGTTGTACGGAGTGAAAGGGTCGTTCCTGTTCCGGACGCTCCACGGGCACCCCCGGTTCACCCGGCTCATGAGGAAGATGAACCTGGAGGAAACACCATGAATGAGCAGCTTCGCGAATTCCTAGCCAACATGCTCGACTGGCAGCAGGCACACGCCAGCTTCGACAGCGCCATCGCCGACCTCCCGGCGAGCCTCCGGGGCGAGCGCCCCGAGGGCCTCCCGTACTCGGTGTGGGAGCTGGTCGAGCACATCCGAATCGCACAGAACGACATCCTCGAGTTCGCGCGCGATCCCGGGTACAAGGAAGACAAGAAGTGGCCGGACGACTACTGGCCCGAGACGCCGGCGCCCCAGTCCGCCGAGGCATGGGAGACCAGCATCAACCGCTACCACGGGGACGTGGAGGCCTTCAAGAAGTTGATCCACGACCCGGCGTTCGATCCGTTCGCCAAGGTGCCCTGGGGAAACGGCCAGACGAACATCAGGGAAGTCGTACTTGTCTTCGATCACACGGCCTACCACGTCGGCCAGATCGTGCTCGTGCGGAGACTGCTCGGAGCCTGGAAGTAGCGGTCAGCCAGTCCGGCCGTCGGGAGATAAGGTACGGACCCCTCCTCGCGGAGCGCGGCAGAGGGGCCCGTACCCACGTCCGCCCGGCCGTGGCGGCGGCGGAGCGGACTTCTACAATCGCCCGAGGCTACACGCCACCGGCCTCAGGCGTGGCGGCATCGCTCTTCGCGCCGCCCTTCCCGATCACGCCGCCCAAGGCCTCCGTCGCAGCGGCCCAGAACGCGGCCAGTGCCGTCAGCAGGCCGATGTAGCCGGCCAGTGCCACGAAGAACATGCCCAACCCCCACGCTCCCAGGGCCCAGCACACGAAGGCCAGCGCGATGCCACCGTTGACCAGCCGGACGAGGCCCGTCTCCAGGTCCCGCATGGCCGCCATGAAGAGGATCACATTGACGACAGCGATGGCTGCGAAGAACCACCCGGCGTAGACCATGTTCCCTTCATCCGGACCATTCCCGGCACGGACGCCCCACCAGGTGGCGGCCCAGAACATGAAGAAGAACGCGGCCCAGTGGTCGGTGCGCAGGAAGGACGCGATAGCGGCAATGAAGAGACCGAGTGTCACCGTCGTGGCGACGTTCCCCATGGTGGAGGATGTGAGCACGCTCTCGGGGAACCACCCCGCCAGCGCCATGCAGTACATCCACACTCCGATGCCGAAGGACGCGAAGCCCAGCGCCCTGGCATTGGCAATCCGGCTTTCCATGAATTCACCTCCCGGGTGAATGCGGCGCCTGGGCGCTACCGGCATCTGCCGGCGGTCGCCTGGACGCGTGGGATAGACGCTGGCCGTCGCCCAGCACGGTAGGAGGCTGGGGCGGCCCTGATCCCACGTTCATGGTACCGATTCCTATCTGGGTCGGCGTGAACCTGGGCCGCGACCGCTGGGGATGCAAGAATCGCCGAACGCCGCCGCGAGGGAAACGGACAGGCGATGTGCCTTCGTCATCAACTCCTCCAAGTGGTCGGCGGCGGGGATGCTCGCCAGGCAAGGATCGCAGTCAGAGGCGAGATGTCACCCCACGCCTGATCGACCAGCCGGCCGGCTTCCTTCACATCGCCGCACATACGTAAAGCTATCTTGACAATACGTAATGTGTACTTTACATTCGCTCCCAGGTCGATTCGCGCACCTTATGGCGCAGAGAGGTGGGAGGCTTCATGGACGCCTATCGGCATCAGAGCTACCCCGGCACGATGCACGCCGCGATCGATGCCGACGCCGTCGAGACGGTCGTCGATCTCTTCGACGCCAAGGCCAGCGAGTTCGCCGGCAACCCCGCCTTTACCTGCCTGGGGCGGACACTGACCTATCAGGAGCTCGATCGGCTGTCGTCGGCGTTCGCCGGCTACCTGCAGAATGAAA
>JAJDNI010000200.1 GCA_022340755.1 Gemmatimonadota bacterium | reverse complement strand
TCCCGTTGTTACCGGTATTGCCGTTCCCGTTGTTACCGGTATTGCCGTTCCCGTTGTTGCCGTTGTTGCCCTTCCCGTTGTTGCCGTTGTTGCCCTTCCCGTTGTTGCCGTTCCCGTTGCCGTTCCCGTTGTTACCGGTGTTGCCGTTCCCGTTGTTGCCGGTATTGCCATTCCCGTTGTTGCCGGTATTGCCGTTCCCGTTGTTACCGGTGTTGCCGTTCCCGTTGTTGCCGGTATTGCCGTTCCCGTTGTTACCGGTATTGCCGTTCCCGTTGTTACCGGTATTGCCGTTCCCGTTGTTTCCGGTATTGCCGTTCCCGTTGTTACCGGTATTGCCGTTCCCGTTGTTACCGGTATTGCCGTTCCCGTTGTTACCGGTATTGCCGTTCCCGTTGTTGCCGTTCCCGTTGTTGCCGTTCCCGTTGTTGCCGTTGTTGCCCTTCCCGTTGTTGCCGTTGTTGCCCTTCCCGTTGTTGCCCTTCCCGTTGTTGCCGTTCCCGTTGTTGCCGTTCCCGTTGCCGTTGCCGTTCCCGTTCCCGATGACGTCGTTTCCGGCCCTGGCCTTGCCGCAGTCGGGCTGATTCGGGTCCACGGGAAGCACCCAGGGATAGAAGAAGGAAGGAACGAATGCCGAGTGTGGGTCGGATACCTTGATCTTGATTCGACGCCCATAGTCTCGGTGATATCGTTCCCCGTTCGCATCCGGGAAGAAGTCTCGCCAGTCACTCCCATATCCGGTCTCGGTCCCGTCGCCGGCTTCGCCCGTGTATCCCTCGTAACGGTCACGCCCCAGGTCGAAGTGCCAGTTCTCGTTGGCGTCCCAGATCCGGTTGTGGTTGGTGTCGTCGTTCGTCTCGTCCCACATGTCGGGAACGGCGAACGGCTTGAGGCACTGGGCGGTTCCGGCGTCTGTCGCCTGCGCCGTCGCCTGCGCGCCGATGGGGACCGAGGTCCTCCCGAACACGCGTGCGAACCACGTGGAGACCCCGTCCCGATGGACGCGGACCGTCACGGTGGCGCTGTCCACGTTGACCCAGACGGTGACCTCGGCGGCGTTGATGTTCTCGTTGCGAATCTGGTTCTGGGCCGCATAGGCGATGGCACGCTGCCGAGCGGGCGCGGGAGCTTCCATCGCCGGGTAGTCGAGGAATGCGCTGGCACCGGCCAGAGCCGCCGAGTCCGCGGCCCGCTGCGCTTCGCTTCGTGCGTTGAAGAGCATGCCCACGTCGATGCCGAGAGCCAGCAGCGACACGAGCGCCGCCAGACTGATGGCGACAAGTGCTATGGCCGATCCCCGCTGATTGGACCACAAGGTCTTCGATCGACGTCGCATGATGGCTTCCTCGGTTGGGGTGGACGTTGTGGCGCCGTTCAGCGCCGGCTCAGCCTCCGGTCCGGGTCCCCACGCGGACCGTGTCCGGGTCGAAGGGGGGCCCCCGCAGCTTCCCGTCCCACTGCCATGAGGAGGGCTCACCGGTAGGCACCGGGATGTCCTGGTCGGTGGGCTCCACCAGGCGCGGCGTCACGATCACGAGCAGCTCGGTGCGCTTCTCGCGCATGTCTTTGGACCGGAACAGCGCCCCCAGGATCGGGATGTCTCCAAGTAGGGGAAGCTTGTCGACGTTCTCCTGCATCGTGTTGTCGATCAGGCCTGCGATGGCCAGATGCTGACCGGCCTTGAGCTCGATGGCCGTCTCCGCCTTGCGGGTCAGGATCGTCGGGATCTGGAATCCCGCCATGCTCAGCCCGCCCGCGAAATCCAGGGATGAGACCTCGGGGGCGATGGTCAGCCGGATGTTGCCGATGTTCGTCACGTGGGGCGTGAAATGCAGGCGGACGCCGAACTCACGCCACTGCACCGTGACGGCGTTGCTGGAGGTCCCCCCCTGGATGGACGGGAAGGGGAACTCGCCGCCCGCGAGGAAGGAAGCCTCCTGCCCGTCGAGCGCGAGCAGGTTCGGCTCGGCGAGACTCTTGAAATTCCCGTGCGTCTTCAGCGCCCGGATGAGCGCGCTGAGCTGAGCGTCGCTGTTGATGAGCGAGAGGTCGATCTGGCCGTCGCTGTCCGTACCGGCGCTCCACGTACCGCTGCCGGACAGCTTCTGCGGATTCACGGTCTGCAGGACGTTGTTTCCATAGGTGGAAAGCGCCTCTCGGCTCACTTCCGCGAATCGCACCTCCAGCAGGATCTGGCGGGGCGCGGGTGTCTGCAGGTTGTCCAGGACCTGGGCGCCGGTAGTCTTCGCCAGCTCGTTCGCCCGGGCCGCGATGCGGGCGTCGCTCACCTGACCCGACAGAATGACGGTGTTTCCCCGGGCAGTCGCCTCGATGTGCTCGTCCGGAAACAGCACGTCGATGAACCGCTGGAGCGAGGCCACGTCAGCCGTGACCTCCACCGAGTAGAGGCGGCGGGCCCCGGCCGTGTCCCAGAGGAGGAGGCTCGTCGTCCCGAGGCCGAGCCCGTTGACCAGGACTTCGGTGGGAGACATGACGACTGCCTCGGCGACGTTGGGGTCGGTCACCGACACGCGGGTGAGCTCCCCGGGATATTGAATCAACGCCGACGTTCCCTTGGCCAGCGTGAGCACGCGCTCGGGGTTTTGAAGGATCTCCTGCCCGTCGAGGCTTCTGGGCAAGGCCAGCGCGGTGGCCACCACGGCGAACGCTGCCACGAGGATACGCACGCGGCTCCAACCGGAACCGGCTCGATGATTCCAGGTCATGATCAGCGTCCCTTTGAGTTGAATTTGAGGAGCGTGCGGCTGCCGCCCTTGTAGGTCTCCACGATCTTGGGCTGGGGCGGCGTCACCGGACTGCTCGTGGCGGTCGCCTTCGGCCGTGGCGCAGCGCGCACCAGGCCCTCGATCCGCATGCCGTTGGTGGGCACGGAGTCGACGTCGAGCATGTTGCGCAGGGCGAGCTGGATCTTCCCTTCCGTCGCAGCGAGGGTGAGCGCCTCCGCTTCCTCCGGCGAAACGAGCAGAGTGACCACGGTCACGATCTTGGGGTCCTCGTTCGGGTCCTTCTGATAGGACTGATCCGCGGTCAGGACGGGGACGTTCTGGAGTATGATCCGCGTGGTGGTCTCGCTGCGGTTCGCGTTGGGCATCACCGTCGCGAGAACGTCCACCCGCGTACCGGGAAGAACGAAGCCGGCCACACCGATGACCTGGTCGACTTCGACGCTCACGGCTCGCTTTCCGTCCGGGATCGTGAGCGGCATGCCGCCGCCGGCGTTCTTGTCGGCCAGCTTCGCGGCGAGCAGAGGCTCGTTTCGGTGCACCGTCGTCATCACGCCTCTCCCCAGCACCTCCCCCGGCTGCATGTAGAAGCCGTTGGGCACGTTCTTGGAGGGCCAATCGACGACCTCGACATCCTCACGACTGACGATGTGCCCGATGGGAAGGTCGCGGGATGCGACCACCACCTGCGTTCCCTTGGGCTCGGCCGCGATGAGGGTAGGCGGATCCACGCTCACGTACGCCAGGGCGAGGTATCCGGCCAGAAGGCCGGATCCGAGAGCACCGGCCAGCGTAATCCAGACACGTTTGTTCTTCATGGGGGTCACCGTCGTCCCGGGCTACTCGTTGCGCATGATGAACCGGCTGTGGAGGGTCACCGTGCGCCTGCCGGCGGCCCATTCCATCAGAGGTCCGAGAATGTCGAAGTCGAATCGGTAGGACAGCTCGATGGTGGCCGGATTGCCGGCTCCGGACCTCCACCCGTCGAAGTAGATCTGGGCTCGCGACGGATCGAGCGCCGCGAGCCTGAGCTGGTTGTCGATCTGCTCCTTCATGACTTCCTGCGTGTACGCGGGATTGTCGACCACGGCGGATCGAAGAGCCTCTCGGGCGGTGTTGGTGATGACCTGGTGGGCATTCCAGGCTCTCGAGAGGTCGATCACACCGACGATGAGAAGGAGCAGCACCGGAACGACCAGAGCGAATTCGACCAAAGCTTGCCCGGATCGATCCCGGTGCAGGGACGTGCGGCCGTGCCGCGCCCTCGCCCCGGAGATCATGGCAGAACCGGCCGGATGGCCCAGGCGAGCGTCGCACCCACGACGATGGCCGGACCGTACGGCATGGTGATGGCAGCCGCGTCGGAGAGCTTCCACCGTGCTCCGGCCCGACCGAACGTGAGACACCAGATAGCGAGGTCCTTCACGTGGAGAATCACGGGAATCAGGACCCCTCTGCGCCACGAGACCACGAGCGTCATGATCCCTCCTACGACCCCCGTTGCCAGCAGGGCGGTCGGCAGGCCCTCGATGCCGAGAAAGGCACCGACGGCGATGAGGAGCTTGCCGTCGCCGGCGCCGAACGCACCGGAGAGGAACAACACGACGGCGATGAGCAGTCCCAGCCCCGCTCCCTCCAGGCCGCTCAGCGCCAGGGCCGGATCGATGAGCAGGCGCAGCGCGAGCGCAGCCAGGGCTCCACCCATTGTGAGGGCGTTCGGGATGCGTCGTTCGCGGAGGTCGTAGACGACGGCAAGCGACAGAACGGAGGCGAGGACAATGTTCATGGGATTCCCAGGCGGACCGTTGACGTTGTCAAGCGGTCCAGCAGGGGGGGGCCGGGGGCGTGCGAAAGCCGCCCCCGGCTGCCCTCCTACATGACCTGAGCGCTCGGCGTCAGGGCTGGAAGCCGCCCTCGGGGGCGCTGTCCAGCACGTCCACCACGCGGTTGAACACCTTGCCGATCGCATCGCGGAACAGCACGAGCACCGCGATGAGGCCGATCGAGACGAGCGCGAGGACCAGGGCGTACTCGGTGAGTCCCTGCCCCGACTCGTCACTCCAGAAACGCTTCATGACGTCCTTCATGGTGCCTTCCTCCCCCAGGGTGACACTCTGCCCACCGCATCGGGCGTGTGGGCTAGGAGCCGTAGTTCAGGCGTACCACGCCTTGCGGCGTCGATGCCGCTGGGGCGCATGGTCTGGCAACGGACGTACCGCTTCCCCGGGGACATGTGTTTACATGACCTAAGTTCTTATTTTTCAATATGTTGGAAGGATGTAAGACACCTGTGGTGGGCTGATTCAAGGCGTCCCGATGCTCCGATTCGCGGCACATACTTCTCACCGGGGGCACTCATTTCCGGCCCGTGGCACGGCTGCGACACGGGGCGCCGAGGGGACGTATCCTGGTCCCGCGCAACGTGTTGGACAGTTGACACACGCGCGCGAGTGGGGTGGGTCCGCCGCACGTGCCGAGAGCGTCTCCGTTGTGAAGCTCGGGTGAGGTCGGTGCTACGGCCGAGGGGTCTGCAGAGAGGGTCGTACGCCGCGCCCGTGCGCGCTTCAGGCGCCCGTCCAGCGTCCCCGTGCGGGTGCCTCTACCCGCACTCGCTGTAGCCGCACACGTGACACTTCATGCACCCCTCCTCGTACGCCACCTGCCCCGCACCGCACTCGGGACAAGCACCGAGGAAGCTCTGCTCCCGGGCGGCGTGGTAGGCAGAGGTCGCCGGCTGCGGGCGCTGCGCACCCTGGACGGATGAAGGAACCGCCAGGGGAAGAGCCTCCTGCACGCCCTCCTTTTCATCGAGGTAGCGCTCGATGGCCTGGCCGATGGCGTCCGGGGCCGACAGCACCTTGCGAGGTCCGACACCCACGGCCCGATCGCACGAAATACCTCTGAGCTGGTCCTTCACCTGGCCGATGGGGATTCCCGAGCGCAGCGCCAGCGACATCAGTCGGCCGATGGCTTCGGCGTCGGCGTTCGCAGCGCCGCCCGCCTTCCCCAGTGTGCAGAAGACCTCGAAGGGGCGTCCGGTCTCGTCTTCGTTGATGGTGACGTACAGGTCGCCCAGGGGCGACATCATCTTCATGGTATGGCCGCGAAGAACCTGGGGGCGCTGCCGCTTGTGCCGTGCCGCGGCCGCCGTCTGATCCCGCTCCTGCGCCTCGGCCTTCAGCCTCTCGATCTCGATGCGCAGATTGTGATTCTCCTCGCGGGCATCCGCGAGATCGTGCTCGATCTCCGCCACGCGCTCGTCGTCGACTCCTTCCCCCGCCGCGGCCTGTGTCGTCTTCCCTGTGGAGAGCACCTGGCCCTCACGGGATCCGTCGCGGTACACGGTGACGCCCTTGCACCCGAGCTCGAAGGCCAGCTCATAGATCTCCCGCACCTGGTCCTCGGTGGCCTCGTGCGGGAAGTTCGTGGTCTTCGAGATGGCGGAGTCGCAATGGTCCTGGAAGGCGGCCTGCATGCGGACGTGCCATTCAGGCGTGATGTCGTGGGCCGTGCGGAAGATGCGCTGCACCTCTTCGGGCACCTCGTCGAAGTGGATGTGGCCCTCCTGCGCGATCCTCTCCATGAGCTCGTCGGAGTACCACCCCTGCTCCCGCGCTAGCCTCACGAAGTCCGGATTGACATCCGGCATGAGCGCGCCGGCCTGGTTCCTCATGAAGGCCACGGCAAAGAGAGGCTCGATCCCTCCGGAGCAGCCGGCAAAGATGGAGATCGTCCCGGTAGGAGCTACCGTGGTGAGGTTGCAGTTCCTGAGCGCTCGCTCCGGTCGCACCCGCTCCCCGTCGGGCCGATGCGCCGCGGTGTCTTCGGGCCCCCAGGTGGACTCGGCCCACGCCGGGAACACCCCCCTGGACTCGGCGAGCTTCTCGGACGCGTTGCGGGCCTCCTCGTTCACGAACTCCATGACCCGCCGGCCCATCTCGACCCCTTCGGGGGAGTCGTACGCGATGCCGAGGCGCACGAGCATGTCCGCCCACCCCATGACCCCCAGGCCCACGCGACGGATGTTCTGCGCGAGCTGGTGGATCGCATCCAGCGGGTAGCGGTTGGCGTCGATGACGTTGTCGAGAAAATGCGTGGACAGGTGGATTACCTGGCGCAACGACTCCCAATCGACGGCCTCCCCCGGGTCGGTCCCGGCACGCGCCTCCGTCTTGACGAACGCCCCCAGATTGATGCTGCCGAGATTGCACACGTCGTACGCCAGGAGGGGCTGCTCACCACAGGGGTTCGTGGCCTCGTAGCTGCCCAGGTTGGGTACCGGGTTGTACTCGTTGGCGCGATCGATGAAGAACGTGCCGGGCTCGCCGGTCAGCCACGCGCCGTGGACGATCATGTCGAAGACCTCGCGCGCGTCCTCCTGACCCTCGACCTCTCCCGTCTTCGGGTTGAGAAGGTCGTAGGCGCCCCCAGCCTTCACCGCCTCCATGAACGCGTCGGTGATGGCCACGGAGATGTTGAAGTTCGTCACCTGGGTCGTGTCGTTCTTGCACGTGATGAACTTCCGGATGTCCGGGTGGTCGACCCGCAGAATCCCCATGTTCGCGCCGCGCCGGGTGCCGCCCTGCTTCACCACCTCGGTGCTTGCGTCGTAGAGCTTCATGAACGACACGGGACCCGATGCCACACCCATCGTCGAGCGCACGGGATCGCCCTCGGGGCGGAGCCTGGAGAAGGAGAAGCCGGTGCCGCCCCCGGACTGGTGCACGAGCGCCATCGCCTTGAGGGTGTCGTAGATCCCGGAGCTTCCGTTGGAGAGCGCGTCGTCCACAGGAAGGACGAAGCATGCCGAGAGCTGCCCCAGGGGCCGCCCCGCATTCATCAGCG
>JAJDNI010000177.1 GCA_022340755.1 Gemmatimonadota bacterium | reverse complement strand
CGCGAACCGATAGACGATCAGGTCATCCACCACACCGCCGCTCTCCAGGCACATGGCCGAGTATTGTGCCTGTCCGATGCTCATGCGCGACGCGTCGTTGACGGTGACCCGCTGGACCAGATCCAGCGCCTGGGGGCCTCGCAGGATGAACTCGCCCATGTGGGAGACATCGAAGAGGCCGGCGGCCTCACGCACGGCTCGGTGCTCCGCGGTGATGCCGGAAGGATATTGGACCGGCATCTCGAAGCCGGCGAAGGGCACGATCTTACCGCCCAGCGCGACGTGCTCGTCGTACAGGGGGGTGCGTAGCAAGGGCTCGTTCATCCGAGGAGCTCCACGAGGATGGCCTTTTGCGCGTGGAGACGGTTTTCCGCCTCCTGGAACACTCTGGACCGCGGTCCGTCGATCACGTCGGCGGAGACTTCTTCTCCGCGGTGGGCGGGAAGGCAATGCAGGAAGATGGCTTCGGGTGCGGCACGTCCCATGAGCTCCGAGTCGACGGTGAAGCCGGCGAAGGCGACCGTCCGGGCCCGGGCCTCCTCCTCCTGACCCATGGACGCCCATACGTCCGTCGTCACCACGTCCGCGCCCTCGCAGGCCTCGGTGGGGTCACGTGTGACGGCGACATCGGCCACCGCGCGCGCCCGATCCAGGATGTCGGCGTCGGGGTCATAGCCTTCGGGACAGGCCAGGCGGAGACGGAATCCGAGGCGGTAGGCGGCGTTGATCCAGGAAGTGGCCATGTTGTTGCCGTCTCCGATCCACGCGACCGTCCTCCCTTTCAGCTCCGGGCCGAGCTCCTCCTGGACGGTCTGGAGGTCGGCCATGACCTGACACGGATGCAGGAGATCCGTGAGCCCGTTGATGACGGGGATGCTCGCGTACCGGGCGAGGTCCTCCACCTCGGCGTGGGCAAACGTGCGGATCATGATGCCGTCCACGTATCCCGAGAGCACCTTCGCCGTGTCACGCACCGATTCGCCGCGGCCCATCTGGCTGTCCCGGTCGGACAGGAAGAGCGCGTGTCCGCCGAGCTGTGTCATCCCCACCTCGAAGGACACCCGTGTGCGCGTGGAGCTCTTCCGGAAGATCATGGCGAGGCTCTTGCCCGCCAGCGGGGCTCCGCCCTCCTCGCCGATCTTGAGGCGCCGAGCCCGCTCCAGGAGGTGCATCAGGCCGTCACGATCGAAGTCGGGGACGGCCACAAAGTCGCGTTTCGCCTTCGTCATCTCGCTCTCTTCTTCTCTCGTTGTCTCGGCGCCGGCGGCGGGGTTCCGGCGGCTGCGCGGTCAGCGGTGTCACCCGGGTGCGGCGCAATCCCCGGGGGAGGCGCTTTGCGCCCTCCCTAAAGGATGTAGCGCCTTAGATCCTCATCCTCAGCGAGCTTCTTGAGGCGCTCGCGGACGAATTCCCCGTTCACTTCCAGGACGCCCTTGCCGGACTCGGGAAGCTCGAAGAGGACCTCCTCGAGCAAGGTCGTCATGACGGTCTGCAGGCGGCGTGCGCCGATGTTCTCCATGCGCTCGTTGAGCTCCATGGCGATACGCGCGATCTCCTCGACGCCGTCGTCGGTGAAGTGGATACCGGCCCCCTCCGTCTCCACCAGCGCCTGGTACTGGGTGAGCAGGGCGTTCTTCGGCTCCTTCAGAATGCGAACGAAGTCTCCCTCCAGCAGCGGCTTCAGCTCTACGCGGATGGGGAAGCGCCCCTGCAGCTCAGGGATGAGGTCCGAGGGCTTCGCCACGTGGAACGCCCCCGCGGCGATGAAGACCATGTGGTCCGTGCGCACGAGACCGTACTTGGTCGTGACCGTGGAGCCCTCCACGATGGGAAGGAGATCACGCTGGACCCCTTCACGGCTCACGTCGGGTCCGGCCCCCCCTCTCTCCCCTGCGATCTTGTCGATCTCATCGAGGAAGACGATTCCCATCTCCTCGGCACGATAGAGGGCTTCATTCACCACCTCATCCATGTCCACCAGCTTGTCCAGCTCGTCCTGCAGCAGGATCCGCCGTGCCTCGGACACGCTCACAGTGCGGCGCTTCGTGCGCTTGGGGAGCATGTCCTGCAGCATCTCGGTGAAGTTGTAATCCATCCCTTCACCCCCCCCCATGGGCACCATCATGCCATCCAGGGAGGGCGTCTGCTGCACCTCCACCTCGACTTCCCGCTCCTCTAGCTTCCCGTCCCTGAGGAGCTGCCTGAGCTTCTCCCGGGTTCGTTGGCGGCGGGATTGGATCGCCTCGTCTCCGCTCGAAGCCTCCACCCCTCCCGGCCCGGCGATGAACATCTTGGGCTCGTCTTCCTCGGGAGTCGTTCGCGGCTCTTCCGCCACCGGTGGAAGGAGGAGGTCGAGAAGCCTCTCCTCGACACGATCCTCGGCCAACGCGTGCACGTCGTCCTCGCGCTCGGCCCGAACGAGGTTGACGGAGATGTCCACGAGGTCGCGGATCATGGACTCGACATCCCGCCCGACGTAACCCACCTCCGTGAACTTCGACGCTTCCACCTTCAGGAAGGGCGCACCAGCCAGCCTGGCGAGCCGTCGGGCGACCTCGGTCTTCCCTACGCCCGTCGGTCCGATGAGGATCAGGTTGTTGGGCAGGATCTCGTCACGCAGCTCGTCCGCCACCCGCTGTCGGCGCCACCGGTTTCGCAGAACAATCGCCACCGCCTTCTTCGCGTCGTCCTGGCCCACGATGTACTTGTCGAGCTCCTCCACGATCTGGCGGGGCGTCAGCTCATCTATCCAGGGCGCCTCCGCCACGTCCGGGCTCCCGGAGGTCGGGGGCTCGGCCACATCCACTGGCTCGGTGGTCATTCTCCGTCTCCCGGAAGCTCGAGAACCAGGATGTCGTGGTTCGTATAGATGCAGATGTCACCCGCGATGTCGAGGGCGTTTCTCACGATATCCGCGGCGGAGAGGTCCGAATGCCCCTTCAGGGCACGGGCCGCCGAAAGAGCGAAGCTCCCGCCGGACCCGATGGCGAGGATGTCGTCATCCGGCTCGATCACGTCGCCGGTTCCGCTCACCAGGAAGAGGTGCTCGTGGTCCGCCACCGCCAGGAGCGCGTTCAGCCGTCGGAGGTAGCGATCCGTTCTCCAGTCCTTCGCCAACTCCACCACCGCCCTGGTCAGGTTCGCGGGAAAGCGCTCGAGCTTCTCCTCGAGCTTCTCGAAGAGCGTGAACGCGTCGGCGACGGCCCCGGCGAAGCCGGCGAGGATCTTGCCGTCCTTGAGCAGGCGGACCTTGCGCGCGCTGGCCTTCACCACGGTGTCCCCCATGGTGACCTGGCCATCACCCCCCATGGCGACCCGCCCGTCCTTGCGGACGGCAAGAACGGTGGTGGCTTTGATCTCGGGCAATTTCATGGAAATCCGTGTCTCGGTTCGAGAGGCCCCGCGGCACCGGCGCTCTGCGACGGGCCACGCGGCAGGCAAGAAAGCTAACCCCTTTCCTGCCGTTCTGGCAGCAGGCCTCTTCGCCTCACTTCGACCGGGGATGCGCGTCCCGGTAGACTCGGAGCAGCCGTTCCTTGGTGGTGTGGGTGTAGATCTGCGTCGTGGAGAGGGAGACGTGCCCCAGGAGCTCCTTCACCGCCAGCAGGTCGGCACCGTTCTCCAGGAGATGGGTGGCGAAGGAGTGACGAAGGGCATGGGCCGAGAGGCCCCGGGCTCCGGCCGCGGCATCGAGGCAACGGTGCACGGCTTCCTGGATCGAGCGCCTCGAGAGCCGGCCCCCACGAACGTTCACCAGGACCGCCGTGGCGTCTCGCGGACCCTTGCAGCCCGCGAGGGCCTCCTCGCGTCTCGGCTCGTATCGATCCAGGGCCGCCAGGGCGGATCGTGTCACGGGCACGATACGCTCCTTCTTGCCTTTACCGAGCACCCGAACGAGCGCTGCCTGCCGATCCACGGCGTCGAGGTTCAGCCCGTGGAGCTCCGAGAGACGCAGTCCGCTTCCGTAGAGCAGCTCCACGACGACAAGGTCACGGGTCCCCTGCAAGGTGTTTTCCGCAGCCCGTTTGAGCGCCACCTCGAAGACCGCCGCGACGTCGGCGGAACTCAAGTGCCCGGGAAGCCGGCGATCGACCTTTGGCGCCCGCACCGCGCGCGTCGGGTTGGTGGGGATGCTCTCCTCCTGGTGCAGGAAGCGAAAGAAGACGCGCGTCGCGGATAGCTTTCGCGCTGCGCTTCGACGCGACAGCCCTCTTCGGCGGCACCAGCCGAGGAAGCCTCGCAAGGTGAGGCGGTCCACCTCAGACCACGCCCAGTCGCCACGCCCGAGATAGTCGCTGACGAACGCCTCGAGCTCCGCCAGGTCTCTGGCGTACGCCTTCACCGTGTGCGGGGAGAGTTGGCGCTCATCGGTGAGGTGACGGAGGAAGAGCGCCGCCTCCGGCCGGGGTGAGGGCTCGGATCGCGAATCGGATGTCCGCTCCGGCATCGGGCGCTCAGTCCCCGGCGGTGACGGCCGGAGCTTCGGGGATCAGGATGAGGTCGTGCTCCTCCATCCACGACTCGAAGTCCGCCTGGGCCCGCCGAGCGAGTGCGGCCCGCTTTGCATGCTTGTCCCGGATACGGTCGGGCAAGGGCTCCACCAGACCCCAGTTGGAGTTCATGGGCTGGAAGCGTTGGGGCTCCGTCTCACCAAGGTACCGAAGCAGGGCGCCGGACATGGTCGTCGCCGGAGGCACCACGGGCTCCTTACCCGAGACGATCCTGGCGAGATTGACGCCTGCCAGAATCCCGCTGGCCGCCGACTCGGTGTATCCCTCCACCCCCGTGAGCTGCCCGGCAAAGATCAACTCCGGTCTTTCCTTCAAGGAGCCGTGGGCGGTGAGGCAGCCGGGGAAGTTGAGGTAGCTGTTCCTGTGGATGGAGCCCCAGCGAAGGAACTCCGCCCCGGCCAGCCCCGGGATCATGCCGAACACCCGCCTCTGCTCGCCGGTCCTCAGGCGTGTCTGGAAGCCCACCATGTTCCACATCTGACCTGCGCGGTCTTCCCGCCGCAGCTGTACGACGGCCCACGGGCGCCGACCGGTGCGCGGGTCGACGAGACCGATGGGCTTCATGGGACCGAAGCGCAGCGTGTCCTTCCCACGCGCCGCCATGACCTCGATGGGAAGGCACCCCTCGAAATAGGGTACTCCCTCCCAATCGTGGCCCTCGTACACATCCGCTTCCCTGAGGGCCTCGAGGAACGCTCCGTACTCGTCACCATCCAGCGGGCAGTTGAGGTAGTCCGCGTCCTCGCCGAAGCGTCCCGCTTCGAACGCGATGGTCCGGTCCACGCTCTCCCCGTCCACAATTGGGGCGATGGCGTCGAAGAAGGACAGACCGCCCTCCCCCAGGGCCGCGGCGATGGACGACGAGAGCGCATCGGACGTGAGGGGGCCCGTCGCCACCACCGCCGGACCCTCGGGCAACACGGGGCACTCCTCCCGTGCCAGATCGATGAGCGGATGTGAGGAGACGGCCTCGGTCATCATCGCGGCGAAGACGTTTCGATCCACGGCCAGAGCGGAACCCGCGGCAACCCGGGCTCGGTCGGCCGAGGCGAGGAGCACCGATCCCATGGCGCGCATCTCGCGCTTCAGCTGTCCGTGGGCGTTGGCGGGGTCTTCGCTCTTGAAAGAATTGGTGCAGACGAGCTCACCGAGGAGCGCGCTTCGATGAGCCGGGGTGGAGCGCGCCGGGCGCATCTCCACCAGACGTACGGCCACACCGCGTCGGGCGAGCTGCAGGGCCGCCTCGCACCCCGCGAGCCCACCCCCCACGACCGTGACTGCGGCGGCGGATATCTCGGGACCCGCCTCGGCAGCCGTCACCCGGCCTTTCCGCGCCGCTTTCCCCCGCGCCCGCGGCCTCCCTTCCTGGAGGATTTCCGCTTGGCGGCCCTGGCCAGCAGCTCGACGGCCTCCTCGATCTCGAGGTCCTCGGGCTCGGTGCCCTTGGGCAGCGTGGCGTTGACCGTCCCGTCGGTGACGTAGGGTCCATACCGGCCCGCCATGACGACCAGCTCGTCGCCGGTGTTCGGGTGCTTGCCCAGCGTCTTCAGGGACTGGCGCTTGCCCGACAACTTCGCCTCCACGAGCGCCACCGCCTCGCGCAGGCCGATATTCCAGAGGTCCTCGTTGCTGCGTAGGCTGGCGAAGACCTTCCCCCTCCTCACGAAGGGGCCGTATCGACCGATGCCCGTCACCACCTCTTCGCCCGTCGAGGGATCCACCCCCACCGTTCGGGGGAGTGAGAGCAGGCGCAGGGCGTAAACCAGGTCGACGTCGGCCAGGGCCTTGTCTCTGGGAATGCTGATCCGCTTGGGCTTCTCTTCCTCGCCGTCGGGCTCGAGCTCAACGTACGGCCCGTACGGGCCCACCTTCAGGCGTACGGTTCGGCCGTCTTCCGGCCTGGTTCCCAGGAGGTCGCCCTCCGGGCTCGGCCCGTCGAGCGAGCGCGTGCTCTGGCACTCGGGGTACCCGGAGCATCCCAGGAACCTCCCGAACTTGTTCCAGCGGACCAGCATGGGGCGCCCGCACTTCTCGCAGAACTCGCCTTCCGCGGCGAGGATTTCCTTGATGAGATCGTCGGAGTTCGCCTGCCCGTCGTCCAAGCGCTTCTTGAAGCCCGGGTAGAACGAGCCCAGCAGCGCACGCCAATCCGCTTCACCCTCCTCCACCCGGTCGAGCGCACTCTCCATCCTGCTGGTGAACTCCACTTCGAAGAGGTTCGGGAAGACCCTCACCAGGAGCTTGGCCACGACCTCGCCCAGGTCGGTGGGTCGGAATCGTCGCTGGTCGAGATCCACGTATCCGCGATCGACGATGGTGGAGAGGATCTGGGCATAGGTGGATGGACGTCCGATGCCGAGTTTTTCCAGCTCCCGCACCAGGCTCGCTTCCGAGAAGCGGGGCGGCGGCTGTGTGAAATGCTGCTGAGGGTCCACTCGATCCACTTCGCACACATCCCCCTCCGCGAGGGCCGGAAGCGGCTCCAGGTCGTCGAGGCGGCGGTGTTCACCGGCTTCGGTGGCCTCCAGGTAGAGCCTCGTGAATCCCTCGAACTTCACGACGGAGCCCGTGGCCCTGAACAGGTAGGAGCGCCGGCTTTCGCCGGTGACGTCGAAGTCCACCGTGGTGGTGTCGTAGACCGCGGGTGCCATCTGGCCGGCGACGAACCGAAGCCAGATCAGCTCATAGAGGCGGGCGGCGTCGCTCTCGAGATGGCGGGCCGCCTCCGCAGGATGGAGCGTCGCATCCGTGGGCCGGATGGCTTCGTGGGCCTCCTGCGCACCTTTCTGCTGCTTCCCTGCCCAGAGCCGAGGCGCACCGGCCGCGAAAGCCTCTCCGAACTCGGAAGCGATCCACTCGCGCGCCTGCGCCACGGCGACGGGAGACACCCGGGTGGAGTCGGTGCGCATGTACGTGATGAGGCCGACGGTGCCGCGGGCGCCCATCTCCATGCCTTCGTAGAGCCGCTGCGCCACCGACATGGTACGCTTGGCCGAGAATCCCAGCCGCTTGGCCGCCTCCTGTTGCAGGGTCGACGTCGTGAAGGGCGGCGCCGGGTTCTTCTTCCGCTCCCTTCGCTTGACCTCGGTCACCTGGAAGGTGCCGGTGTGCAGGTCGTCCAGAACGGCCTTTGCGGCCGTCTCGTTCCCCAGCGTGAACGCCTTGTGGTCGATGTGGTGGAGCTTCGCCTCGAAGGGGTGGTCGTCCTTGGTCAGGTGCGCCGTGATGGACCAGTACTCCTCTTCCACGAACGCTCGGATCTCCTCCTCGCGCTCGCAGATGAGACGCAGGGCCACGGTCTGCACACGTCCGGCGGAGAGTCCAGGCCTGATGGGCTTCCACAGAAGCGGACTGACCTGATAGCCGACCAGCCGGTCGAGGATCCGCCGGGCCTGTTGGGCTTCCACCTTCTTCATGTCGATGCTGCCCGGCGACTTCAGCGCCTCCAGGACCGCACCTCGGGTGATCTCGTGGAACTGCACGCGTCGGAAGCGCTCCCCGTCCTGCCGCTTGAAGCCGAGCTGCTCCGCGACGTGGTATGCGATGGCTTCCCCCTCCCGGTCCGGGTCGGTCGCCAGGATGATGGTGGGGGCCCCCTTGGCCTTCTTCTTCAGCTCGGCGAGGACCGGTCCCTTCCCCCGAATCGTGACGTAGTGAGGCTCGAAGCCGTTCTCGACGTCCACGCCCAGCTCCTTCGTGGGCAGGTCACGCACGTGGCCAACCGAAGCCGCGACCTGATAGTCGCGACCCAGGTACTTGCCGATGGTCCGGGCTTTCGCCGGGGACTCGACGATGACCAGATGCTTTCCGTCTCTCTTCGCCGTCATGCCTCTCTCGCGTTCCTGCCACCCGCCAACTCAGGGCTCATGTCCCGTACCGTTTCCATGATCTCCTCAACCACATCCTCCGGTGTTCGGCCGTCCGTGTCCACCCCGACGGCGGCCGCAGCATATTCCTCCTCACGCCGTTTCAGCAGGCGTCGGGCCGTATCCAGCGGCTCTCCACCCTCCAGCACAGGCCGCACTTCCCGTGTGCTCGACGCCCGCCTCACCGCCTCTTCCGCCGACACCTTCAACCAGACCGTGACCGTTCCCACGGGCAGCTGGCCCAACCTCCTCGCCGAAGCTCCCCAGCCGCCTCCGCTTCCAACGACGACACGGTCCCGCTGGAGAATGCTGGCTGCGACTCGTCGTTCGGCCTCCCGGAAATACGCTTCACCTCGTGTGCGGAAGATTTCGGCAACGGAGGCACCTTCCCGGGACGCGACCTCTCCGTCCACATCGATGAATTCCCACTCCAGACGCCTCGCCAGAAGGGGCCCTACCGTGGACTTTCCGGAGGCCATGAAGCCTACGAGGACCAGGCGCCGGATTTCGTGGGAATCTGTCATCGCCCCGCGAACCCGCGGCTCCCGAGATACGTGAGGTACCCGTCGAAGTTCCTCCGCACCTCCTTCATGGAGTCGCCGCCCACCTTCTCAAGGACCGCGTCCGCGATGACGAGCGCGACCATGGCTTCGGCGACGACGGCCGCAGCGGGAACGGCGCACACGTCGCTGCGCTCCACGGCCGCGTTCCCCACGGCGCCGTCCCGCAGATCGACGCTCGGGAGCGGCTTGCGGAGTGTCGAAATCGGCTTCATGGCCCCTCGCACGACCAGGGGCTCGCCGGTGGTGACGCCACCCTCCAGGCCGCCGGCACGATTCGAGGCGCGCCCCAGGCGACCGGTGCGGACCTTGTCCTCGGCCCGCACGATGGCGTCGTGGACTTCCGACCCGGGACGGCGCGCGCCTTCGAAGCCGATCCCGATCTCGACGCCCTTCACAGCGTGGACCGACATCACCGCACCGGCCAGACGCCCGTCCAGCTTCGCGTCCCAGGACACGTAGCTGCCCAAGCCGACGGGGACCCCGGTGGCCACCACCTCGAAGACTCCCCCCAGGGTATCGCCACGTTCCCTGGCGCCGTCGATCTCCTCCATCATGGCGTCGGCGGCACGCGGATCCAGGCAGCGGACGGGACTCGGGTCCACCGCGGCGTTCAGGTCTTCCGGAAGGGGCATGGAGGCCGCCCCCACCGGACCGATGGAAACGACGTGGCTGGCGACGCCGATTCCCAGGTCGGCGAGCATCTTCTTGACCACCGCACCGCACGCCACACGGGCGGCCGTCTCCCGGGCGCTAGCCCGCTCCAGGATGTCGCGGACGTCCCGCCGGTCGTACTTGAGCGCCCCGACCAGATCGGCATGCCCCGGACGCGGAAGGTAATGGGGGCGGAGTGCCTTGGGGTTTTCGTCCTCGCCCGGAGGCAGGGGGCTCATGGCCGTCAGCCAGTTCTCCCAATCGCGGTTCCAGATCAGCATCGCGATGGGAGAGCCGAGGGTCTCGCCCAGGCGCACCCCCGAGATCAACTCGGCCCGATCCGACTCGATCTCCATGCGGCGCCCGCGCCCGTATCCTCCCTGGCGGCGCCGGAGCTCGGGATCCACGTCCCGCTCCATCTCCAGAGGGAGGCCGGACGGTATTCCCTCGAGGAGGGCTACCAGGCCTCTCCCGTGGGATTCTCCCGCGGTGTGGAACGACAGTCGATGCATGACCTTCCGGTTTCTTGCGTGCCTCGACGAAGACAACCCTCGGGACCCAACGAACAGGCCCGGCCATCCTTGCCGGGCCACGCACCCGATGTCGAGAACAGGTGCCCTACGATACGACCGACGCGGCACCCCACAAGGGATGCCGCGCCGTGCCGGGCCTCGAAACTCAAGCGCGAGCCCCGATATGGGAGCTCCGCTCCGATACTCAGTTGCGCTCGGGGTGCTCCCTGAGCACGTCCGCTTTTCGTATGTCGATCACCACGACGCCACCCGCGGACGACGTCCCGAACAGCTTCATGACCATACACCGGTCGTCCGTGATGCCGTTCGGGGGAATGGGCGAGTTGAAGTCCCCGTTTTCGTAGATCTGCACGGCGTTCCCGATGAAGTCCCCTCGCTTGTCCGTGACGGGAATCGTCGCACACTGGAGCCCCGCGTTGTCCCCCGGAATGACGCCGTTCCCGGGGTACGGAAGCACCGCCCGCAACGGCCCGGTGATGATGTCACGGATGTATGCCCGCCCGATGCGTGTGAAGCGCTCCGTATCGATGATGTCGATGGTGTGCTCACCGCTGGCGATGAACGCCAGATCCGTGTCGGGTCGGTACTCGCCACCGAGGTTTTCCAGGGTCCGCGCGTTGGCATGGAGCGGGTGCAGCGTGGCGCCGGCACCCACGGTGGCCATGGGGATCTCGGTCAGGCCCTGGAGGCGCAGATCCGAGGGACTCATGAAATAGGCCGCGTACTGACCGCGCACGACGCCCAATGTCCCGTCATAGTTCAGCCCGAGCCCGCGCACTTCCTCGGAAGGGTTCGTCAGCAGGTCGGATACCTGGACCCACCGGCTGAGCGCGGTCGTCTCCAGTGGCTGGGCCTCGTAGGTGAGCACCCTTCCGGCGGGCGACACACCGCCTTCACCGATGGACACCCAGGCACCGTCGCCGGAGGCGGCAACGTACGTGGTGTCCTGGAACGTGATGTTCCGGACGTTCCACTTGGCCGCGCTGTACGCCAGGATGTCCGAGCCCAGACCCTTCAACTCATTGATCGCGTCGTCGACACCGCTGAAGGAGCCCGACGAGCCTCGACCGATGAGGACCTGGTCCGGGAACCCCGGCTTGTGATCGAAGAGACCCAGGCTCGCCTCGACGAGGGGTTGTCCCAGGCTGTCGACGCCGACGGTGTCGTACTTCGTCTCGATGGAGTCGATGTGTGCGATGGCCCAGTTGCTCTCCTGGTGGTCCGGCTCGCCCTGCTCCACGAACATCTTGGCCTCGGAACGCTCCCACCCTGGCGCGAAGTAGCCCTTGCGCGCGGTCCCGAGGGTGCTGATGTCCGACGTCCTCGTCGAGTAGATCACGTTCCCGAACGAATCCACCGCTACATACTGCGGGCGATCGGAGAAGGACTGACCCGTCGGCTGCGGTATCGCCGTTACCAGATACTGGATCCCCGCGTTGCCGGTCCTCAGCTCCACGTCGAAGAGCACCACGTCCGGGGTCAGGAACCGGCGAGCGTCGTCTTCGCGGCCCGCGTTCAGGTCCACCACGGAGAGGTTCGTACCACCCGAGTTCGCCACCCAGAGGGAGTCGGCATCCCGCGAGAAGGCGAGCCCCCACGGCTCGGACCCCACGCCGATGGCCTTGTCGAAGACCTCGTTACGAAGGTCGAAGACCTCCAGCCGATTCCGGCTGATGTTCGACAGATAGAGCCTCTGTCGGCCCGTGTCGACTGCGGCGTCCATGATCCGCCCGCCACCCGGAACCAGGACGGTTCTGCCCGCCACGATGGGCTCCGTCAGCGTCTGCCCCACCCGCCCCGACACGACGGTCGCGCCGCTGCTGCCGAACGTGCCGCACGGCAGGGACGCGAGCGTGTCCGCCCGGATCCCGGCGCCACAATTGCCCTCGCCGTCGACCATCCACCCGGTGACCTCGAACACCAGCGTATCAGGCAGATTCAGGGAGTCCACGTTGAAGGGCCCGAAGGCGAACGACTGCGTCACGAAGCCCGTGCTCGGCGGAGTGAGTGTGCGCTTCGCCGTCCGGACAAGGGTATCGCCCCGCGTGGGCGAGATGGCCAGAACCGTGTAGCCCACCTGCGCGACCCCCGTGCCCTGCGTATCGTCCGAACCCGTCACCGTGACGAGAACCGAGTCGCCGAACTCCATACGTGGGGCTGCCGTCGTGCTCAGCTTCAATTTCGGCGCGATGGTGTCACCGGCACTCGCGGCAACCACGTTCATGGTGATGGGCCCGTCCTGGCCTGCCACGTTCAGGTTGTTGCGCGCCGTCGCGACGATGGAGATCGGCCCCGTGACCCCTGCCGGGATCGGTATGACGGTATCGAGGACCACGGAATCCGCCAACGGGCTCACGGCCTTCACGAAGCTGGCAGCGAACGTCCCGGTAACGTCGATGCGCACCTGGGTGATGCCGAAGGGGTCTTTTGCCTGGACCCTGGCGCTCAGATTCAGCCCGGCCTGGATGGACTGTCCGTCCTCGATGTCCAGCAGCTTCACATCCGGCCCGCCCAGCACCAGCATGACCGTGTCGGCGCTCAGGTTGCCGGCTGCGTCGCTGGCCTCCACCACGATGAGCGCCGTCTCCCTCACGGAGTCCGGAGTCGGCTGCAGGTACCGAGTCAACGTGGTGTCCTTCACGCCCGCGGGCAGGGTGATGGTCTTCTTCACGAACCGATCGACGACCGTGTCGGTGCCGAGGCTCGGGTCGCCTCGCTCCGCGACCCCATACATGCTCACCGAGCTCACGCCGACGTTGTCGGATACCTCCGCCGACAAGAACAACGAGTCGCCCAGGGGGCTCGCCGAGAGCGAATCGCCCCGGGGGATGTTGATGGTCACGACGGGGGCCTTCGTGTCCGAGCCCGCCGCCGCTACCGTGCCGCCGGATACGCCGAAGAGATTGCTCCCCTCGCACGCGGCCACCAGAAACACGCCGGCCATGGCGGCCGCCGTCGCCAGGAGGCGTATGCTCGTCGCTCGATTCCGGCTCATGTAATCGCTCCCGATCGACCCGATCAGTTGTGGCCCCGCACGATGTGTGGGGTAACGAGGATGATCAGATCACGCTGGATCGTCTGGCTCTGGTTGACCCGGAAGAGCCGACCGAGGACCGGTAGATCCATGAGGAGGGGGATGCCTGAGCGGGTCTCGGTCTTCTCGCTCTGTGTCAGGCCACCCATCGAGACCGTCTCTCCGTCCGCGACGAGCACGCGGGTGGTGACGACCTGGGTGTTCTTGATGAACCCCACGTCCGAGGACGCCAGCTGGGCGGACGACCGTTCCGCGTGCAGGTCCATGAGGATCTTGCCGTTGGCCGTCACGTGGGGAGTGGCCCGGAGGATGATGCCCGTCTCCATGGTGGAGACCTGGGCCCTGGGAAAGGTGCCGCCCGCGCCGGCGCCGGCCGCGGACCCGGCGTCGATGGTCCGTACGGGGATGTCGGCACCGACCTTGATGCTCGCCTCCTGGTTGTCCAGAACGGTCACCTGCGGCGCGGCCTGCACGTCGCTGAGGTTCACCGACTTGAGGGCGTCCAGGAAGCTCACGAGCTGGTGGCGCCCGATGACCAGAGAGCTCAACAGGGAGACGCTGGGGCTGGTGAGCCGGTCCTTGGCGTTCCCCAGCGCGGCGATGGAGTTGCCTCCCAGGAGCACGACCTGCTGGTGCTGAGGAATGATCTCGGTCTCCGGGTCGATGACACCGTCGCCGTTGAGGTCGGCGGCGCCCGACGAGAGCTCGTTGAACTGGTTGCCGCGGGAGTCCTTCAGCTCGTACGTGACGCCCATCTGGTCGAGGTTCGTGCGGTCCACGAACACGATCTTGGCTTCGATGGACACCTCGGGCGTCTGCACATCCATCGTCGTCAGGAGTTGGGCCACCGCGTTCTGCACCCGCTGGATGTCGTTCACCACCAGCGTGTTTGTGCCCTGCCCGGCCGTGACCTTTCCACGCTCCGTGAGCAACGGTTCAACCTGTTGCTGCACCTCCGCGGCCGTCGCGTAGTTGATGCGGTATGCCTGTGTGATGATGGGCTCGATGGCTTCGCGCTTGTTCAGGTCCTCCACGTTGTCGACGTGGATGATCCCGTTGTCGTCCTCCTTGGCGATGAAGCCGTACTGGCCGAGGATTCCGTTGAGGGCCACGTCCCAGGGCTGGTCCTGGATGCTCGCCGTGATGAGACCGGTGACGTTCGAACCCGGGATGATGGTCTTCCCGGACCAGTTGGCGAAGAACACCAGCACGTTCTGGATGGGCGACGACTCGAAGTTGACGGTCACGTGCCGAGCGGTGCTCTGCTGCGGCGCGGGGGTCGCCGGGGGCGGGAGGACGTCACCGCCCTGCGGGGTCGCCGTCAGGACCGCGTCGGCCTGCGCCGGTAGCGTGGCAGGCGTCCCCGAGCTCCAAGCGGGGAACGCCCCGTCCGGATTGTCCAGGTTCAGCCGAATCCCGCGGGGGTCCGACACGACCGTGTACTCGAGCTTCTGCTTCAACACCAGCACCACGCGTACCACGTCCGCCGAGTACTGGCTGGTGAGGATGGATTGGATGCCGCCGCGGTTCAGGTCCTTGAACTCACGCTGGGGCAACGCGAGGCGCGCCCCCCTGAGGTCCATCACCAGGCGGTAAGGCCCTTCCATGGTGAAGTCGCGGTACTGGACGTCTCCGTCCACGGCGATCAGCACGCTCGTGTGTTGGGCCACGGAGGTCACGGCCACCTCGGTGACCGGCGGCCCTCCCAGGGCCATGAGCGCGCTCGTCCACAGCGCGAACATCGAGGTCATTGAGTGCCTCCCGGGCTCTCCATCCGCATGACTTTTCGCTCCGTAATCCCGAATTGCGCGACCTCGACGACGACGGCGTCCTGTCGGATCTCCACCACTCGGATGCTTCCCACCGCCTGCCCCACCTTCAGGTACCAGGCCTGCCCCTGCGGCGAGACGGTCACCTGGGTGCTGTCCGCCGAGGTCTGCACCGTGCTGGTGCCGATCATCGCCATGCTCGCCGAAGGATGGTTCGCGTCATACATGATCCCCATGAGCCGCAGCTGGTCGAAACGAGGACCCTGTTCCGTGCCGGCGAGGGGCGCGAAGGGATTGCGCCGCGCAACGCTCGGGTAGGTGAAGACCTCCCGCTCGAACACCAGCTCGGGGGGCTTCGCCGGCTTCTTCGCCGCCGTCGTGTCCGGCGTCTGCTGCTGCGCCGCGAGGCCCATGGGCGCCGCGAGGCAGATCCCGAAGGCGAGCGCCACTCCGGCGATCGTGAGCCTGCCGCTAGGTCTCATGGTGAGCCTCCGGCGGTGTTCGTCGAGTCGGGCATCGGGGTACCGGGCTCGGGCAATACGTAGGTCTCGATGTGGAAGCTGGCCACGACAGGCGACTTGAAGTCCGGATACAGATTCGGCCTGTCGAAGAGCCTGACGTCCATGTCCACCGGAGACACGATCCGCGGAAGGCTCGCGACGCGAGCCAGGAACCGACCGATGTTGTCGTACTCGCCGATGAACGCGACGTCGAACGACGACTTCGTGTAGAAGGCGCTGGGTTCCGAGGGCTCGGGGTTCATCCGCGCCTGCTTCACGTCGGAGCGCAGGGCGTCCGCAGTGATGTCCTGCAGGAGGCGGGGCACATCTTCTCCGGCCGGGATGAGCTCCTCCAGCCTGGCCACCTGCTTCTCGTAGAGCGCCATCCGCTCCTCGAGGTCCCTGGCGCCACCACGCGCCGACGCGAGCTGGGCACGTCGATTGGCGTTCGTCAGGTTCTCCAGGTGCTCCTGCATGGCGTCGACCTCCGCCCGCTTCCCCTTGTACCAGAAGGAGTAGAACGGGTAGAGCAACGCGAGCAGGAGGATCGCGATCACCAGGAAGTTCCGCTGCCTCGGCTCCGAGGGGTTGTACCAGGCCATGGCTCAACTCCTCGTCGTGTCCGCGGCGGCCGGTCCGCCGGGCTCGTTTTCGAAAAGGGGCACCGTCTCCAATTGGTCCAGGGGCGGCGATTCGTAGCTCATGAGGAGTGAGAACTCCTGGACCACGTCCCGCTGGTCCTCCTCGCCCTGCATCTGCTCGATGCTTTCTACCGTGACGTTCCTCAGGAAGGGCGAAGCCTCCAGGTTCGTCATGAACGTGGTGATGGCGTACATGTTCCCCGCCCTGCCTCTGATGCGGATCTGCAGGGGGTCCGAGCTGGTCTGCGTGATCTGGAGGAGCCAGGTGTAGTCAGGCAGCGCCCGGCTCACCTCGTCCAGGACATGAGCCCAGACGAAGCGATCCGCGTCGATCTCCTGGATGATGCCTACGCGCTGAGCGATGGAGTCGCGGCGGGCGGTGAGCTCGTTGGTCCGCTTGAGGAGGTCGGCGAACCGTATGGAGTCCTGAACCTGCGCCTCCAATGAAACCTGCGCTTCCTCCCGGTCGCTCCGGACCCCGAAGAAGAGCCAGGCCATGATCGCGATGCTCAGGATGCCGGCGCCGACCGCGCCGATGAGGTACGAATCCGTCGACCGCTCTCCCCCGCCGCCCAATCTGGGGAGGGAGAGGCTCGACAGAGAAAAGCCGCGGCTCTTTCCGGACCGCTTCTTTCCGCCTGGAAGCAGGTTGACTTCGATCAAGGCTCAGCCCCGTCCTTGGCGGCTCATTGCCGCAACGCCAGCCCGAGGGGAAGCAGCAACATCGGAGCCGCTTCGTCGATGGAAATGTCACCGGACGCGTTCGGTCGCACCGGCACCCGCTCGAACGGATTCACGAGGTGTGTCTCCACGTTCATGCGACGCGCCAGTGACTCCACCATACCGGGAATCCTCCCCCCTCCTCCACTGAGGAAGATCTTGCCGAGGGTCTCGCCGTCTTCGCGGGTCATCAGGAACGCACTAGCCCTCTCGATTCCCACCGCTACCTCGTCTGTGGAGGCATCGACGAAGCGCTCCAGGTCGCCTACCGTGTCGCGGGCCTGCACCACGTCCTCGGCTTGCTCGGCGGTGAGCCCACGCTCCCGCTGCAGATCCTCGCGGAGTCGACGGGAGCCGAACGGGATATCCCTGGTAAGGATGGGGATGCCGTCCTCCAGGATGTTCACGTTGGTGGTCTCGTGCCCCACGTTCACCAGCGCGATGATCCCCTCCATGTCGTCGGGGTGGTTGTGCTCGAACGCGTTGTGGAGCGCAAAGGCGTCCACGTCGATGACCACGGGGTTCACACCCGCGTCCTGGAGCAGCCCAACCTTGTTGTCCACCAACTCCCGCTTGGCCGCGACGAGCAGAACCTCCATCTGCAGCCCCTCGTCATGGGGATTGAGGATCTGGAAGTCGAGCTCGACGCTCTTGATGTCGAACGGGACGTGCTGCTCGGCCTCCCAGCGAATGACCTCGCGGGCGTCCGATTCCTTCATCCGATCCATCTCGATCTTCTTGATGATGACGTCGTGGCCGCCGATGGCGGTGATCACGTCGGCACCCCTTCGGCCCATTTCCCCGAAGAGCCCCTGAACCGTCTCGGAGACCAAGCCGTAGTCCATAATCTCGCCCTCGACGATGGCGTCGGGAAGCAGAGGTCTCATGGCTACCCTCGTCACCTCGGGCTGGTCTCCCGAGTGGTCCACCTCCACGACTTTCACGAAGCCGGAGCCGATGTCCAGGCCAATGGAGGTTCGTTTGCGTCCGAAGAGGGCCATACGCGCGCTCGAGAGCTTGGGAGCGAATTTCCCGGAAATACCGGGTCCAGGTTACTACAGGAAATCAAGCCTTGTCAAGAAAGATCTGGCCAGTGACCCAACCTCAAAAATTGGTAAACATTTGCTTCCGTAAACATTCGTTTCTAGTGCCGAGAGGCGCAACGGTGCCTCTCTCTGCCAAAGAACTCTCAACTGCCCGGGACGCCCGACAGGTCCACCCAGCTTCGCATCGTCAGGGGACGCACCTTGGTGAGCGCCGAGTTCCCCAGCACGGCGCGTGTGACCGCACAGCTCGAATACGAAACCACCGCGTTCCCGAGGACCGTGCTGGTGCCCAGGTTGACGTTCGCCGCCACCACCCCGCCGTTGAAGTGGCCACCGGTGCCCTGGGTGGCCAGCTCTCCCTTCACGAATACCGGCCCGTAGAACTCGAAGCCACCGTCCACTGTCAAGTCCCCCTCCACCAGCAGGATCCCCTGGCCGTATCCGCCGGTGATGTGCAGATCACCCGCCGCGTAGACGATGGGGAAGTAGTTGCCGCAGACCCCGGACGGACGCACCGGGTCACCCCAGTTGTCCGGCGTGGTGGTGCGGCAGACGTAGCCTCCGGTCCCACTCGTAGTGGAGTCGGGCTGGACCCCGTTGAGGGTGCTGGTCCCGACCGGGTAGGTCTTCTCGGCCATGGCCACAATGTCGTTCCACCCCAGATCGCCGAAGGACAGCAGGCTCTCGACGGTGATCGTGGTGTCCTCCTGGACCGCCGGGTCGCCATTCACCTCGAGCGAGGCCCCCACGGTCCTGATGGCGCTGCTGTCATCGATCATGATCCCGGGCTTGTTCGTCGTCGCCGAGCTGTCACACACCGAACCCCACGTCGAGGGAATGGTGTCGTACCCGCTCACGCTGGAGCTACCCCCGACCACCAGGGAGTCCTGTGTGGCCAAGGCCGCCGGTGGGTCCATGTTCGCTGATTTCATGCGAGTCACGAGGCCGATGCGCCGGGTGGCACCCGACCACAGCGCGCCCCCTTCCGTCACGGTAGCGGTGGCGTCCAGGAAATAGAGGCGCATGGCCAGCTTGGTGACCTTCACGGACACCACCCCCGCGGCAGCCGTGTCCACCAGCGTGGTGGTGTCCCAGATGTTCATGGCCGTGAGGGCGCTGACCCGGTTCACCAGCACGTCGTTGGCGCCAGACTGAGCCAGGTTCACCGCCATGGCTGAGTACCGGCTGGCCACGCCCACACGCACTTCCTGACGGGCCATGTAGAAGCCGGCCGTGACCAGAATGCCGACGATGACCAGCGCGCCGATGGCAGTGGGGAGGGCGAAACCACGCCGGTCATCCTGACAACCCATGGTATTCTCCTGACGCCGGGTCGTGCCCGACGCGCTTCCGATCAGAGCGTCCCCGGCGCTTCGATCACGTTCGAGGTGTCGACGGAACATTGGAGACGCTCTCAGTTACGCGTGTAGATGATGCCGGTAAGCGAGTCCGCGACTACCTGACCCGCCGAATTGACGGCCCCGGACCAGGTCCGCACGGTCACCTGGATCTGGCGTACCTCCGTGCGGGTCGTGGTAACGTTGCCGATGGAATCCAGATAGACGAACTCGACGCCGTCGGTGGCCTTTAGGGGCCCCACCATCGGCACCCACTTGTCGCTGCTCGCACCCAGCAGACCCCCACCCCCGGTGCTGCCCAACCGCCCCAGATAGGTCTTCCCGTTCCAGGTACCTAGCCCGTACGTGTACAAGACGAAGCTCCGCACGGGAGCGCCGGTCCTGACGCTGTCTCCTCCCGGCGCGGTGAACTTCGCGCTCTGACCGCCAAAGGCGAGTCGCTGCGCCGTAGAGGACCCACAGGTCACCGAGGACGTGTCCACGGCG
>JAJDNI010000175.1 GCA_022340755.1 Gemmatimonadota bacterium | reverse complement strand
ATCTACGACGACATCGGTGTCACCTACGGGAGGACGCGCCGGGAGGATCCGCGCCTGCTGCGGGTGATCCACGAGGCCCTGCGCAGTGCGGAGAGCGTCGCCAACGTCGGCGCGGGCACGGGCTCGTACGAGCCGCGGGACCGTCGGGTCGTAGCCGTCGAGCCCTCGCTCAGGATGATACGCCAACGGCCCCGGAGCGCGGCCCCGGCGGCACGCGCGGTCGCCGAGGCATTGCCTCTGGACGACGGCGCCGTCGACGCGGCCCTGGCCGTGCTGACGGTTCACCACTGGTCGAACCAGGATGCGGGATTGACCGAGCTGTGCCGTGTGGCGCGCGAGCGGGTGGTGATCTTCACCTGGGACCCGGAAAGCAGCGGCTTCTGGCTCACGAGGGACTATTTCCCCCGGTTCCTCGAGGCGGACCGCGTGAGGTTTCCCGCGATGGGATCCATCATGAGCCACCTGCGGGAAGCGACGGCGACCCCGGTGCCGATCCCGCACGACTGCCAGGATGGGTTCATGGGCGCGTATTGGCGCAGGCCGACGGCGTACCTCGACGCGGGAGTCCGTCGGGGCATCTCTCGCTTCCAACTCTGCGAGGACCTGTCCCCCCTGGAAGGGCTGGAGCGGGACCTGCGCTCGGGTGCGTGGCCGGACCGGTACAGTGATATGCTGCGAGCCCAGGAATGGGATCTGGGTTATCGATTGGTGGTCGGCAGACCGAGGGGGCGACGTGCGTGACTCTCGGGCCGACCTCAGCTCTGCCTAGGCGAGTCGATTGTACAGGAACTGCATGTTCTGCGGGGCTCCGCTCGGAGCGAACCGCGTCAGCGAGCACCAGCCGGTGGGAAGCGCCCTCGCGTTCGACTCCACGAAGGGGCGCCTCTGGGTCATCTGCCCCAGATGCGTGGGCTGGAACCTCGTGCCCATCGAAGAGCGCTGGGAGGCCGTGGAGGAATGCGAAGCGCTGTGCGCAGGCCTGCCGCGGCACTTCTCCAGCGACAACATCGGCCTGGGCTTCGCCGGTGACGGCACCCGCCTCATCCGCGTCGGTGAGCCGACGCCGAGGGAGTTCGCGGCCTGGCGATACGAGCCCCGGCTGAGGAGGCGCCGCCGCATCAACCAGGTGCGGAGCGTGCTCGCCTCGTCGGCGGTGGTGGGGGTGACGGCGTTCTGGGGCACGCTGGCGGCGGTGGGTACCAGCGTGATCGCGGGAGCCTATGGCGCGATCGTGCTCGGGTTCTGGGTGGCGGGCGACCGCGACGTGATCTTCGCCAGGGTGCCCGCAAGGGACGCGACCTATCCGGTCATGCGGGGTGACGAGGGCCACATACGCCTGGCGCGTCGTGGGGACCGGAGATGTGTCGTCCTCAACGACCGAGGCGACGACGACGCCGTCTTCGACGAGGACGTCCCGCTGGCGTTGGGCCTGGTTCTGCCCTACGTGAACCGAAGAGGTGGTCGGGCCGCGGAATTGGATGCGGCGGTGAAGGCGATCCAGGAGGCCGGCAGTGCCGATGCCTGGCTCGACAGGATGTGCGACAGTGGGTCCCGGGTGCGCGCTCTGCCCATGCACGAGCGCCTGGCGCTGGAGATGGCTTCGCACGAGGAGATGGAGGCCGCTGCGTTGCGCGGAGAGCTCCGGGGGCTCGAGTTGGCGTGGAAGTCGGCGGAAGAGCTGGCATCCATCTCGGATCGCCTGCTGACGCCGCTCAGCTCCCTCGCGCGGATGTCGCGGCGTGACCTCACGCCGATGGGCTGACGTGACCATGCGATCGGGAACCCCGGAGCCTCTGGTACCCTATGTTAGGTGCCGGGTCCGTCGCTTCGTCGACACGCAGGGTGGAGTGGTGAGCCATGTTCATGTCATTCGCCATGTTGTTCGCAGTCCTCGCCAGCATGGTGCTACCGATCCTGGGCGTCGTGGCTCTCGTGACGTTCCTGAAGCGCGGACGGCAGTTCCCGGGCGCCGGGGCGGACGGACCGTACGGGGCGATCCTCGACAGCCTCGAGCAGGTCCATGTGCGTCTCGATGCCTTGAGCGGCCGGCTGACCCGCATCGAATCCCACCTGGATCCGGAGCACAGCCCTGACTTCCAGCCGCCGGGGGCCCGGACGCGCGGCTATGTCGCCGACGGCTCCGACGAGGACACTCCTGCCCGGTAGCAGCAACCCCAACCTTGAGCGGCCGCTCCGCCGACGTCTCGTCGTGGCGGATCGAGGTCGCGGGAGGTCACATGAAGAGAGTGTTGCTCGCGGGGCTCCTGGGCGGGCTCACCATGATGGTGTGGCTGGTGGTGGTGGACGGACTCTTCGGGGTCAAACGCGACATCGAGATGAACGAGCTCCGGGACGAGCGGACGGTCTACAGCTTCCTCGTCGCCCACATCACCGAGCCCGGGCGGTACGTCGTCAACCCGGAGGTCGTGCCGGAGCAGGGCTTCCCGGGTCACGACCCGATCTTCGCCGTCCACTATACCGGCCTCGGCCATGCGGACGCAGGAAAGGAGATGCTGGCGGGGCTGCTCGTCGCCCTGCTGTCCTGCACCCTGGGGGCTGGCCTGCTGGCCCACGCGTCCGTCCGCGTCCGCTCCCGGTTCGCTACGCGCCTGGGGTTCTTCACCGGCATCGGCCTGGTGGCGGCGCTCCTCCTCCTGGGCGCGAGGTTCGGGCTCGCATCGTACTCCATGGGCGACGCGCTGGCCCTCGCGACTCACGATCTGGCCGCGTGGGTGCTCATGGGACTGGTGGTGGCCGGTCTGGTGAAGCCCGTGGCGGAAGAGGTGGCGACAGCAAGCGGCTGACAGAGAGCGAGATTGATCCAGACGTTAACTATAGTTAGTGTTCGGCGCCGGTCGACATGTCCGTAGCGGGAGTGTCTCCCCAATGCTTACCGAGCTCGGTCGAACGCTCCGAGATGCCCGCAAGGCGCGGCACGCCTCTCTGGAGACCGTGGCGCAGGCCGCCCGCATCTCCGGCCCCTACCTTCTGAAGCTCGAGCGTGGCTCCGTGGCCAGCCCGTCGCCCCGGGTTCTGGCCAGGGTGGCTCAGGCGCTCGAAGTGCCGTATCTGAAGCTGATGGAGCTCGCCGGCTACCTGGACGAAGCGGAGCTGGCCCGGCTCAAGAGCCGCACCCCGAGGCCTCATCCTTTGGCGGGGCGGTCGCTGTCGGCCGACGAGTGGCGAAAGGTGGGGGCCTTCATCGAGGATCTGTGCGCTCGCCGGGAGACGGGCTCCTGACGCCGTCGAGGAGGGCATCGACATCCCCCCCCGCCGGCGGCTCGGGTATGGGATGCCCGGGGGACCGGTGGCTAGGATCCGCGGCTCGTCACCGTCACGACCAGGCTGTCCTCCGCTCCCTCACCAGCCACCCGAATGACCGCGGCACCCGCTTTGAGCCCGTCGATCCTCGCGCTCGTGGACCCGGTGGCGGAGACGCCGGCCACCGTCGGGTCGGATGAGGACCAGTCCACCGGCGGGACGTAGCCCGGGGGGAGCATGGGCAGGAGCACCGCCTGCAGGGTGTCTCCCACCGCGATGATGGCGGAGTCCTGCATGAGCTGAACGACGGGGATCCGGTTCGTCGGGGCTGACGGGCTGCTGCATGCGACTGCCAACAGACAGCACGAGAGGCCGAGCCCGATCGCCGCCCGGCCGGCGTTCTGAAGCATCACCACCCTCGCGTTGGCGAAAACGATGCGATGAAGGGCGTCGGCACGCGGTGGCGGCCAAACCCGCGTTGGACGCCGTCGTCATCGCGGACGATGTTATGGTGCATACACCCAACGTATCTAACGATCACGGGCCCGGGTTGTGACACGATGATGGGACCCGACGGGTCCCGCGTAGTGGAAGGCAGCGGAACCCCTGATGTGTCGATGAGATGAGGCGGCATTCGCATGACCGATGTGACGTCATTGATGGGCGATGGTTGGTGGCGCCGGGTTCTCCTGATGGGCGTGGTGATGGCCTTCGCCATCGGCATTCCGGTGGGAGCGATTCTGGCCTTTGGCAGCCCCCGGGACGAGCTGCCGGGTCATAGCCGGCTCCTGATGATGGTCATCTTCATCCTGCTCACGGCCGTATGGACGATCCCGGGAGCGTTCCTCATGCGTTGGCGGCTGGTCAAGACGTATCGTGAGCGGGAGATGGGATCTCCGGGCGGCTCGGATGTAGCGCCCTAGCAGGGGAGGCGGACGCACCCGCGGGGGACGAGCCGTCCCGGCCACCACTCGTGTCGGAACGAGGATGGAAGATCTGTCGACTCAGGAGCTACGGGCTCTCGTCCAACGGCACGCGCCCGAGGTCTTTCGGGACAATGCCTCGGCGCAGGACCGGTTCATCCTCATGCTCATGGCGGGCATCATGGGATACACGGTTGGGGCCCTCCTGGGTGCGTTGCTCGCTCCTGCCGCGCTGTGGCCCACCATCGCGCTGTGCACGATCGCCGGGCCCTTGGTCGTACGCGTCCGCACCGGCCCCAATCCACAGCCGAGCCGGGTCAGCATGTACTCCGCGTTGGGGGCCGCCTTTCGCAGACAGATCGAGCGGCGTCGAGCCGAGCTGCTGGGGCCGAGGTCGGAGGCGGGGATGGCTC
>JAJDNI010000275.1 GCA_022340755.1 Gemmatimonadota bacterium | reverse complement strand
CTCATGGCGTAGACGGCGAGGGACGGCCCTCCCGATGGAGGACCGCCCCGTCGGCCGCCGCCCTTTCGAATCGAGGGCGTCCGACGCGCCGCCGTCGTCAGCTACCGCCACCGCCTCCCCGTCTGGGAGCAGGCCTGCGGTACTTCACCGGTGCCGGGGGCTCGGCCTTGAGCTGGATACCCTGCGTCTGAACGAGCTCCAGGGCCTTCTTCACCGCGGCTTCGAGTTGCGGGTCGTGGCCGGCCGCGACCTCCTTGGGGGTGTTCATCACCTCGATGTCCGGCGCGATGCCCTTACCCTCGATGTCCCACTCACCGTCGGCGTTGAAGAACCCACCGCGAGGCGCTACGAAGCGCCCCCCGTCGACGAGGGGCGGAGTGTCCGCCGTGTGCACCAGGCCGCCCCATGTGCGCTCCCCGACGAGCGGCCCCACGCCCTCGACCCGGAAGAGATACGGCATGAGGTCACCGCCGGAGCCCGACCGCTCGTTGATGATCATCACCTTGGGGCCCCACAGCCCGGCTTCGGGCTGGGTGAACGGCTTGTGGGCCGGCGTACGGCTGTTGAAGTACCCGTCCAGCTTCCTGTTCATCATGTCGATGATATAGTCCGCAGCGGATCCGCCGCCGTTGTTCCGCTCGTCGATGACGGCTCCCTTCCGGTCCTGTTGGGCGAAGAACATGCGGTTGAAGTAGCTGTATCCGCCCTGGCCGGTGTTGGGCAGGTAGACGTAGGCGAGCTTGCCGTCGCTCATCTCGTCCACCTTCTCGCGGTTCCCCTCCACCCACGCCCAGCTCCGAAGCTGGCCCTCGTTGCCCGTGGGCCTCACGAAGACCTCCCGAGCGCCGTCCATGCTCGGGCGCTCGTTCACCATGACGGAGATCGTGCGTCCCACGGTGCCTTCGAGGAGGCTGTAGGGGTTCGTGGGGGCCCTCAGCTCGCGGCCCTGCACGGCCACCAGGTAGTCTCCTTCGTGCACGTTCATCCCGGGCTCGGAGAGAGGTCCGGTGAGGCCCGGGGTCCACTCTTCGCCGGAGTAGATCTTCGAGATCCTGTAGTAGCCGTTCGCCAGCTCGAGGTCGGCGCCCAGCAGGCCGACCCCCGGACGGTCCAGGGAGGGGTAGTCGCCGCCCCGGACGTAGGAGTGGCCGACGGAGATCTCGCCGGAGACCATGTCCAGAAGGCGGTTGAAGTCGGAGCGGTGCTCCACGCCGGGCAGCCAGGCGGAGTACCACTTCCACACGTCGTTCCACGGCGCACCGTGCGTGTTGTCGACATAGAGGAAGTCACGCATGAAGCGCCACCCGTCGCGCAGCATCTGTGCCCACTCCGCCTTGGGGTCGATGTGGATGCGCATGTTCAGGGAGAGTCTCCCGTCGCCGGCCCTGGGTGGCG
The DNA here is from genome assembly GCA_022340755.1 of Gemmatimonadota bacterium. GTDB lineage: Bacteria > Gemmatimonadota > Gemmatimonadetes > Longimicrobiales > Gaopeijiaceae > SZUA-318. The sequence goes on along the minus strand of JAJDNI010000275.1, from coordinate 2,921 downwards.
CGCCAGCGGCGTCCACGATGCTCCAGTTCTGACCGGCGTGAACCAGGAGCTTCTTGTGATCGGCGGAGACCTCGACGCCGCTCACACCGTCCATGAACTTCGTGGGCTTCGCATCCTTCACGGAGTACCGCTGGAGCACGAGACCGCGCTCGTTGGGCACCGCCTCGGCTACGAACACATGATCAGCCGGGCCGGCCGTCAGGCCCATGTAGTTACGCTCCGGGAGATCGGGCGCGTCCACGGTGCGATCCGCCAGTCCGTCGAAGTCGATGGTCACCGTCGGCGCAGGCGTCGGTGCGGCCTGGGGGTCACCCCCGCCGGCCGATCCGCCTCCGCGTCGGCCGTTTGCGGCCGAACCGTCCTTCTCCGCAGCGGGCTGACCCTCCTCGTCGCTCTTGGGCAGGAAGGGCGAGGGCGTGTCCTTGGCCAGCAGCGTCATGTACAGCGCCCGTGTGACGGGCCGATCGTAGGCCGACATGTCCAGCCACGAGGAGCTGAGGGCGAAGTTCGTGGAGCCGAGGAAGTAGAGGTACTTGCCACCTGCGTCGAACACAGGCGTGAGGGCGTCGGCCATACCGTTGGTGATCTGGTGCTTCTCCCCCGTTTCGGTGTCGTAGACGAAGACCGCCCGGTACATGTTGTCGAGGCGTTTCGTGTAGGCGATCCACCTCGAGTCGGGAGACCACACGGGGTCCAGCGAGCGACGTGGATTCGCGTATTCCTCACCGTCGACGTCCGTCACCTTGCCGGACGCCACGTCCATGACAAGGACCCGGAAGTCGGTGTTGGTGAACAGGAGCTTGGTGCCGTCGGGGGACCAGTCCGCCCGATAGTAGAACGTGGGATGGTCGAACGTCACACGGCGGATGACGTTGCCCTCCTGGTCGCCGATGACCAGCCCGTACTCGCCGCCGTCGTCGTTGAACCAGGCGATCTGCTTGCCGTCGGGTGACCACCCGGGATAGCGGTCGGCCACCCCCGACGTACGCGTGATGTTACGCCAGCTTCCTTCCTTCGCCGGCACGGTGAACAAGTCTCCCCGGTATTCGAAGATCGCCCGCTTCCCCGTCGGAGTGAGGCGCGCGTTCGAGAGCCGCGCCGCCGGCACGTCCTCCCAGCGCGGGCTGGCCCAGTTCTGGTCGGCCTCGGCGTTCACCACGAGCTGCTGGTCCTGGCCTGTCGCCGGGTCCAGGACGTGCAGGTAGCCTGCCTGCTCGTAGACCACCGCCCCGTGACCGGCCCCCAGGCCCTTCACGTCGAAGTCGGAGTGGAAGGTGAGCTGCTTGTCCTGCTTGGTGCGCGGATCGTACGACCAGACGTTCACCGCGTAGTCCCGCTCGGAGAGGTAGTAGACCACGCCGTCCATCCACGACGGATCCATCTGACGCTCACCCTCCCAGGACGGCATCTGGAGGTCCAGGGTGGATAGGTTCACCACCCGGATGGGCTGTGCCTGGCCACCCCGGTAGTTCCTGAACTCGGGGTCCCAGTACTGGATCTCCTGATAGGCCAGCATGGTGCCGTCGTCGCTCATCCCGCCCAGGAACGCCTGGTGCACCGGGAGCATCTCGGGCCAACCGCCCGTGCGCGGGATGGTGTAGAACTGCCACAGACGCGTCTGCGCGCCCGCGCGTCCCGACTCGAAGACGATCTGCCCGTCGGGCGTCCATCCCTGGACGACGTCGGACCCGGGGTGCCAGGTCAGCCGCTGCGGCTGGCCCCCCTCGGCCGATACCACGTAGACGTCCTCGTTGCCGCCGTAGTCGCCGGTGAAGGCGATCCAACGGCCGTCGGGGCTGAACGCCGGTGCCGTCTCGGCACCCTGGAAGCTGGTGAGGCGCCGAGCCTGGCCACCGTCACGGCCCACGACCCAGATGTCGTTGGCGTGCACGAAGGCGATCTGGTCGGCGCTGACGGTCGGATCTCCCAGGAAGCGAGTGCCCTGGGCGGAGGCGACGGTGGGGGGGAGGGCAGCGAGAGCGAGGGCGGCCGTGACGGCCGCGGCGAGATAGCGGGACATGCTCAGGCTCCGGATCGGGTCGTGTGACTCTTGGGCCGGGAGGGCGAGGTCCAACAGCCAGACTACGCCGCGCGGGCCGGAGTGGAAAGGGGAGGTGCGGCGCCGCGGGAGTCGAGTCATTAGCTTCTCCGTCTCGGCACATCGGGGCCGGCCCGCGTGCCGCATCGACATCATCGGATCGGAGGCTATGACTCAAAGGGACGGAGGTCGCGGTCGGGTTCGCCGTAGGGTGCGGACTCGCATGGCGTCGGGGCTCGTGGCTGCCGTGCCCGTGGCGGTGACGATCGTCGCCCTGCGGTTCCTGTTCTCCTTCACCGCGGGCATCCTGCTCCCGGTTCTGGATCCCGCGCTGGCCGATTGGCCGTGGGTATGGAAGGCCGTACTGTCGCTCGCCATCCTCCTGAGCGGCGTCTACATCCTGGGAGAGATCGCGACCCACGTGGTGGGTCGACGCATCCTCGGCCTGGGTGAGGCCGTGCTGCTTCGGGTGCCCTTCGTGAAGGTCGTCTATCGGGTCTCGAAGCAGGTCGTGTCGGCGATTCAGGGGCCCGGGGTGCGGGCGTTCCAGTCCGGGGTGTTCGTGGAGTTTCCTCACCCGGGGATGCGGGCCATCGGCTTCGTGACGTCGACCCTCACCCGACCCGACGGGTCGGTCTGGAATACGGTCTTCGTGCCCACCACGCCGAACCCCACCACCGGGTTCCTCCAGGTGGTGCCCGCCGCCGACATGGTGCGGACGGATTACACCGTCGAAGAAGGCGTGAAGATGGTCATGTCGCTGGGCGTGCTGGTGCCGGAGCGAGCGGGCGCATTGCTGTAGCCCGACGCGCCCGGGTGGGGGATTGGCGGAGGCCTCTTCCTACCCTCCCACCCTCTTCACCGTCACGTCGGACGTGACCGT
>JAJDNI010000136.1 GCA_022340755.1 Gemmatimonadota bacterium | reverse complement strand
GGCGAAGGCGGGGTCGGGGTTGAAGAACTGCCAGCCGGGGATGCAGTTCATCACGACCAGCCCGAGCTCGTCGCAGGCATCCATGAACGCCGGCGCATGCGAGTAGTGTGACAGCCGCACGAAGTCGAAGCCCGCGTCCTTGATCCTTCGGGCATCCCGATATTGCGCCGCGTCGGACAGGGCATAGCCGACGTATGGGTAGTCCTGGTGACGATTCGTTCCGCGCAGGAACATACGCTCGCCGTTGATGCGGAATCCGTCGGCCGATATGTCGAGATGGCGTATGCCGACGCGCGTGCTCTCTCCGTCCACCACCACGCCGTCTTCCACCACCTCGGTGAGAAGCGAGTACAGGTTCGGTCGGCGCGGGCTCCAGAGGGCCGGTGTCGCGATGTGGAGTTCCTGCTGCACATCCGCATCGCTCCTGGACCCGAGGCGAACCGGGTCCGACCACACTTCGACGACCCTCCGGCCGCCGTGGTCCACCAGACGTTGCCGCACCGTGAACGAACGTGGCTCGGTATCATCGTTGCGCACGTGGGTGCGGACGTGAACGGTCGCGGTGTCCTCGCCGACCTCCGGGTACGTGACGAAGACACCCCCGCTCGCCGGCGGACCGGCGAGGATCGGGTCGGTGATGTGCAGCGGGTCCTTGATGACCAGGTGCGCGTTCCGGTACAGACCGTGGTACGGGTTGAAGTCGAGCTGGGCGAGGGGCTTGGGTCCGGTGATGGGATTGTCCCGGTTGTCCAGGCGGACGGCAACGACGTTCTCGCCGCCGGCCGTCACCCGGTCGGAGATGTCGAAGCCGAAGGGGAGCCACCCTCCCAGGTGACGGCCGAGGTACGTGCCGTTGATCCAGACGTCGGCGACGTTCATCGCCGCTTCGAAGTTGAGGAAGACCTTCCGGCCCCGGCTCTCCTCATCCAGCCTGAAGTGCTTCCGGTACCAGCAGACACCCTGCCACTGGGCGGTGTCGCTCCCCGGTGGTCCGGTGACCACGCTCTCGATGCGGGCGGTGTGTGGAAGCGTCGCCGATGCCCACGCGCCGTCGTCGAACCCTGGATCCGCCGCGCCCTCGGCATCCGCCAGGAGAAATCGCCAACCCGGGTTGAAGTCCGCGCGGAGTGCCGCCGTGGCGCGCAGCGGGCGAATGCGAGCCGGTAGCGTCGGAGCGACCACCAGGCCGGCCCCGGCGACCGCGGTGTGCCTCACGAAGTCACGTCTGTGCATGGTCGAACCTTCGCCGGGAAATCCGATTTCGCATCCGTGGGCACCCGAGTCCCGTCCCCGGTAGCCTACGCACAGTCAGGTTGTTCCCGCGCCGAGAGATACGCCTCCGGTCCGGCGAGGAAGGTACGCAGACTCGCGTCATCGACGTTTGTCGACAGTATTGACAAAACACGGTCCGGTCCAGTAAGACTCGCCACACCACGTACGGTTTCGGAATCCCAGGCTGCTGCACGACCTATGCGCAAGATCAACACGAGGAGCTTTCGACGGGCCACGCGGTCGACGACGCGTGAGATCAACCGTCAGATCGTCCTGAACCTGGTGCACGAGCACCAGCCGATCTCGCGGGCGGAGCTGGCACGCCAGATGGGTGTGGCACGGGGGTCGGTGACTCCTCTGGTGAAGGACCTTCTGGAGGAAGGCCTCATCTACGAGCGCTCCAGCGAGGCGACGGCGCGTGGCAGAAGGCCGACGCTGCTCTATGTGCGCACGGACGATCGGCTCGCGTTCGGTATCGACATCCGCACCAGCGGCACCTCGATCCTGCTCGGGGACTTCGCCGGAAGGGAGATCATCACCGAGAGGTTCCCCACGCTGATGGCGCCTGCCGAGTTGGTGGCCGAGCTGGGCAGCCGTGTCGGCTCCATGGTGGAAAAGTACTCCGACATCGGTGAGTTCGAAGGTATCGGGCTCGTGGTTCCGGGGATGGTGGACCGCACGACCGGCGTTGTGCTGCACGCCCCCACGCTCCACTGGCGGGACGTGGATCTCCGGGGTTCGCTGGCCGCCGCCGTCGGGATGCCGGTCCATATCGAGCGCGATGCGGTAGCGTGTGCCATGGCCCACATGTGGTTGGGCGACAACGGTGCCTTGAGCAACAACTTCGTCTATCTCACGGTCTCCGACGGCGTCGGCACGGGGCTGGTGGTGAACGGTGGAGTGCTCCGCGGGGCGTCCAGCACCGCCGGGGAGTTCGGCCACGTTCCTCTGAATCTGGAAGGTCCCCGCTGCGCCTGCGGAGCGCGCGGATGCCTGGAGGCGTATACGTCCAACCCCGCTACCGTGGCGCGCTATCTGGGGCTCGAGCTGGATTCCCCGGACGCCTACGCCGAGCTGCGCTCCGCCGGGATCGAGGTCGGCGACGTCATCGATCGGGCACGCTCGGGCGACGCCGCGGCAACGTGGGCGCTCTGGGAGACGGGGCGCTGTCTCGGTATCGGCATCGCCAACCTCATCAATTCCGTGAGCCCCGCGCAGGTCGTCGTCGGTGGGGAGATCACGAACGCCTGGAACCTCATCGAGCCCGCCGTCCGGGAGTCCATCCGAGAGCGGGCCCTGACCACGGTGTCCGCCGACACCCCCCTGGTGGTCCAGCCGGACGAAGATCGCCTGCGCCTAAGAGGCGGTACCTCCCTGGTTCTGGCTCCGGTGCTGAGAGCGCCGGAGGTCGCGTAACCCGCGTTTCGGCCGGCTTGCAGGACCCTTGTTACGGACAAATGTCAATTTCATTGACAAAATGGCCGTCCGCACTTATTTGGAAGGACGCGCACGGGTCCGTATCGCAGTAGCTCGCCCGATACACGCTCGTTACGGGACCTCGCACGCAGCACGCGACGTCCCGTCTCCGGACCCGTGATTGGCCAGGGGGGGTGCCCCCCACAGCTCAAGGAATACAGGCATGGGACGTCGAGTACAGTACCTGGTCGGTGCGCTGCTCGCGGTGTTGTGGTTGACGCCGCTCAGCGCGCAGCAGTCAGGTGGCACCATCATCGGCCGCGTCACCGATGGCACGACGCAGCAGCCGCTGGGGGGAGTCACCATCACCACCGTCGGTAACCGAGGCGCGCTGTCCGAGGCCGACGGCCGCTACCTCATCGTCGGCGTTCCCGCCGGTACGCAGACGGTCCAGGCGACGATGATCGGATACGCGGAGTTCACCCAGACCGTCACGGTGGTGGCGGGCCAGACGACGACGCTCAACATCGAGATGACCGCGCAAGCCGTGGGGCTCTCCGAGCTCGTGGTCGTTACCTACGGCCAGCAGAGGGCCGCCGACATCACGGGGTCCGTGAAGCAGATCACCCCGACCGAGTTCAACACGGGACGCATCATCAGGCCCCTGGACCTCATTCAGAGCAAGGTCGCGGGGCTGCAGATCGTCGACAACAACGAGCCTGGCGGGGGTGGCGCCATCCGGATCCGCGGCGCGACCTCGGTCAACGCCAGCAGCCAGCCGCTGGTCGTCGTCGACGGCATGCCGGTGGCCAATCTGACCGACGGCCGGGGCGCCCTGACCTACTTGAACTCGAACGACATCGCGAGCGTCACGGTGCTGAAGGATGCCTCCGCCACGGCGATGTACGGCGCGAACGCCGCCAACGGCGTCATCATCATCACGACGAAGTCCGGCCGCCACGCGCCCCAGCTCGAGTACAGCGGCAGCGTATCGGCCTCCGTGATCACCCGGCTTCCCGACATGCTGAGCGCCGCCGAATTCCGTCAGGCCGTTCAGCAGTACGCGCCCCAGAGCGTCGGCCAGCTCGGCAGCGCAAACACGGACTGGTTCAGCCACGTCGATCGGACGGGGTACGGCCAGGAGCACAACCTCGCCCTTTCAGGGGCCGGCGAGACGATGAACTACCGGCTCTCCATGGGCTACCTGGACCAGAAGGGCGTGATCGACGGGACCGACATGCAGCGCCTGTCTCTGGGCCTGAACTACGATCAGCGCTTCTTCGACGACCATCTCGACATCAAGATCAACGAGAACGCGTCCCACGTCGTCAATCACTACACGCCGGGGGGCGTGATCTCGAACGCGGCGCAGATGGGCCCGACGCAGCCGGTGTTCGACGCCAGCAACCCCACAGGCTACTACGAGTGGCCGGGCAACACGCTGCAGTCGGCGGACAACCCGGTGGCGATCCTGGGCCTGGCCACGGACAAGGGCAAGACGGACAAGAGCGTCGGCAACCTCCAGGCCGAATACGACATGCCCTTCATGAGCTCGCTCAAGGCGCACGTGAACCTGGGGTACGATCTGACCCAGGCCGAGCGCCAGACGTTCAGCCCGAGCGACCTGCACAGCCAGCTCAAGTCCGGCGGAGGCGGCAACGTCTATTGGCGCACCCCTTCGTTGCTGAACACGCTGCTGGAGACGTACCTGAACTACACGGCTCCTCTCAGTGTCATCCCGGGCAACATCGACCTCACGGGCGGCTACTCGTACGGGAAGTCCCACGGCGAGTATCCGTATTTCTCGGGGTCAGGGCTCAGCACGAACCTTCTCAACGTCTACGGAGTTCCGGGGACGGCGACGGCGCAGAACCAGCAGAGCATCGAGGAGAGCAAGCTGATCTCCGTCTTCGGCCGCCTCAACTACAATTACGCCGACAAGTACCTTTTGGGCTTGAGCGTGCGCCGGGACGGCTCGTCCCGGTTCGGGCCGACGAACGCGTGGGGCACCTTCCCCGCGGTCTCCCTCGCCTGGCGCATCTCGGAGGAGTCCTTCCTCAAGGACAAGACGCCGCTCTCCGACCTCAAGCTCCGGTGGTCCTGGGGGAAGACCGGGAACCAGGACTTCGCGAACTACCAGCAGTACTCGACCTACCTGGTGGGGAACACACAGGCGCAGGCACAGTTCGGCGACGAGTTCGTGACCACGATCCGTCCCGGCGCGTCCGACCCGAACATCAAGTGGGAAGCGACCAAATCCTGGGACTTCGGTATCGACTACGGGTTCGCCAACCAGAGGTTCAACGGCTCCATCGATTGGTATAACAAGAGCACGAGTGACCTGATCTTCACGGTGCCGGTGGCTGCCGGAACGAACCTGTCCAACTACCTGACCACCAACATCGGCAGCATGAAGAACCAGGGCTTCGAGTTCAGCCTCGACGCCGATCTCTTGAAGAGCGGCTCGGGCGGGCTGAACTGGAACGCCTCCTTCACGGCTTCGCACAACAAGAACGAGCTGGTCAGCATCAACCCGTACGCGGGACCCGCCCAGCAGATCCTCGTGGGCGGCGTGGCCGGTGGCGTCGGGACCCTCATCCAGGTGCTCCAGCCGGGCGTGCCCATCAACTCGTTCTTCGTCTATGAGCACAAGCGGGACTCCAACGGCAATCCCATCTATCAGGACACGAACGGGGACGGCACCATCAACGAGCAGGACCTCTACGTGGACCAGAACGGTGACGGCATCATCAACGTCGCCGACCGTCGTCCCTTCCACGATCCCGAGCCCAAGTGGATGCTCGGCGCGACGTCGAACATGGACTACGGCGCCTGGGACCTGAGCTTCACCCTGCGCTCCTACCTGGGCAACTACGTCTACAACAACGTGGCGTCGAACCTGGGGACGTACTCGGAGGTGACGCGGGCTTCCCCGTACAATCTCCAAGCCTCGGTCCTCAAGACCGGGTTCGAGACGCCGCAGTACCTCTCGGACTACTACGTGGAGAAAGCGTCCTTCCTGCGCATGGACAACATCACCCTCGGGTACTCGTTCACGTACCAAGGGAGACCCGTCCGGGCGTTCGGGACGATCCAGAGCGCGTTCACGTTGACGGGCTACAGCGGCGTGGACCCCACCGCCGGGCTGAACGGCCTCGACAACAACATCTACCCGCGCTCGCGCACCTTCACCGGCGGCCTGAGCGTTCGTTTCTGATGCGCGCGGTCATGGAATCGACTATTCGAGAGGGACGGAGAATGAAGACTACAATGCGCACGGCGATCGCGGCCGTTGCCGGCCTCCTGCTCGTGGGCGCGACCGCGTGCACGGACACGACCGTGGAGCCGAAGAGCACCATCACCGGCGCCAACGTTTTCAACGACGCGGGCGCCTACAAGGCCTTCATCGCCAGGGTGTACACCGGGCTTGCCGTCAGTGGGCAGCAGGGCCCCGCGGGTCAGCCGGACATTCAGGGCATCGACGAGGGCTTCTCGCAGTATCTGCGCCTCTACTGGGAGGCGGAGGAGCTGCCCACCGACGAGGCGGTCATCGGTTGGGGCGACGTAGGCCTCCCCGAGATGAACACGCAGCTCTGGGCAGCTTCCAACTCCTTCGTGGTGGCCATGTACTACCGGATCTACTTCCAGGTGGGCATGGCGAATGAGTTTCTGCGCGAGACCACGGACGACAAGCTCTCGGCACGAAACGTGAGCTCGTCGCTGAGGGCCCAGATCCAGCAGTACCGCGCCGAGGCGCGGTTCCTGCGGGCCCTGAGCTACTGGCACGCCATCGACCTGTTCGGCAGCGTCCCGCTGGTGACCGAGAACGATCCACTCGGCTCCACGCCGCCGCCCCAGGCGACGCGTGCGGACATCTACAACTACGTCGTCAGCGAGCTGCAGGACATCCAGAACCAGCTCCCGGACCCGGGCCCCAGCACCTACGGGCGCGCCACCGGTCCGGCGGCGTCCATGCTGCTGGCGAAGCTGTACATGAACGCCGGGGTCTACACCGGGTCGCCCGACTGGACCAACGCCATGAACGCGATCCAGCAGGTCATCGGGTCCGGCGCGTACACCCTGGATCCGAGCTATCAGCACCTGTTCCAGGCCGACAACAACACGTCGCCCGAGATCATCTTCGCCATCCCCCAGGATGGCCTGAAGACGCAGACGTGGGGCGGGGTGACTTTCCTGGTCCACGCCGAGTGCGGCGGCAACATGAGCAACGCCGACTACGGCATCGACGGGTGCTGGTGGGGGATCCGCCTGAAGCAGCAGGCCTACAACAACTACAGCGCGGGTGATGGACGGGCGTCGTACTTCTACACCACGGACCAGAACGTGGACGTCGCCAGCATCAGCAACTGGAACGACGGCATCGCGGCGCCGAAGTTCACGAACAAGACCTCCACCGGAGCGTCCGGCTCCCACGCCACCTTCGTGGACACGGACTTCCCGATGTTCCGCCTGGGCGACGCGTACCTGATGTACGCCGAAGCCTTCCTGCGCGGCGGTGGCGGTACCCAGGCGCAGGCGCTGGCCTATGTGAACGCGCTGCGTGAGCGTGCGTTCGGTGGAACCAGCGGGGATATCACGGCCGACCAGCTTACGTTGCCCTTCATTCTGGCGGAGCGGGGACGCGAGCTGCTGTGGGAAGGCCATCGCCGCGTGGATCTCATCCGCTACGGCGAGTACACCGGAGGGGACTACATCTGGGCATGGAAGGGCGGCGTGGCGGCCGGCAAGTCCACGGAGTCCTTCAGGGATCTCTATCCGCTTCCCGCGTCGGAGCTCGTGGCCAACCCGAACCTGACGCAGAATCCCGGCTACTGATCGAGCCGTGAACGGGTGACAGTCCCATGGCGCACCCGCCGCCGTCCGGCGGCGGGTGCGCACCCGTCAGCAAACCCAGGACAAGGACGACGCGCGTGTCTCGCTGGATATCCCGCCTGACGCTGGTCTGGGCGGTCACGACGCTTTCCACGGCGGCTGCGTGCGCCCAACAGCCCCTACGGGTCACGTCTCCCGACGGCCGTACCGTAGTAACGGTGCGGACGACGGACGGAGGACTCTTCTACAGCGTGGACCGGGACGGAGAGAAGCTCATGACGCCCTCCCGTCTGGGCTTCGAGTTCCGGGGCGCCCCGCCTCTGCTCGACGGGCTGCGCATCACCGGCTCCCAACGCGACTCCGCCGACGAGACGTGGACGCAGCCCTGGGGAGAGGTGGCCAAGGTCCGCGATCATCACAACGAGCTGAGTGTGGACGTGGAGGAGACCGGCGCGCCCAGGCGCCACTTCCAGGTGGTCTTCCGCGTCTTCGACGACGGCCTCGGGTTCCGGTATGTGTTGCCGGCCCAGCCCGCACTGCAGGCGTTCGAGATCCAGGAGGAGCTCACGGAGTTCTCCTTCGCGGACAACGCCAAGGCGTGGTGGATCCCGTCGAACCGGCCGCGCATGGATCGCTCGGAGATGCTCTTTTCCGAGTCCCCACTCAGCGTGCTGGACAGCGTCCAGACGCCTCTCACCATGGAGACCCGTGACGAGCACACCTTCATGGTGATCCACGAGGCGGACCTCGTGGACTATCCGCGCATGTTCCTGGCGGGGGGGCCGGGTACCGAGAGCCGCACGCTGAGGGCGGCTCTGGCGCCGATGCACGACGGAGTGAAGGCGAGGGAACGCACGCCGTTCTCCACGCCGTGGCGGACCATCCAGATCGCGGACCGGGCGGAGGACCTGGCTCCTTCGGTGCTGGGCCTGAACCTCAACCCGCCCAACGTCCTCGGAGACGCCGACTGGATCAAGCCGATGAAGTACGTCGGCATCTGGTGGGGCATGCACATCGGTGTGTGGACGTGGAGCTCCGGCCCCAAGCACGGGGCCACCACCGCGAACACCAAGCGGTACATCGACTTCGCCGCTGCCAACGGCTTCGGCGGAGTGCTCGTGGAGGGTTGGAACCAGGGCTGGAACGGGGACTGGATCGCCAACAGGAACCAGTTCTCCTTCACCAAGCCGTATCCGGACTACGACCTGCGCGGCCTGGCCCGGTACGCCCGTGAGAAGGGTGTCATGCTCATCGCCCACAACGAGACGTCAGGGGGGCTGCAGAACTACGAGCGCCAGATGAACGCCGCCTTCTCGCTCTACGACTCCCTGGGCATCCACGCCATCAAGACGGGATACGTGACCGACACCCTGGCCAACGGGGATTCCCACTATTCGCAGACGATGGTGCGCCACCAGCGTCTCGTCCTGGAGACGGCGGCCAAGTATCACATCATGGTGGACGAGCACGAGCCCGTTCACGACACGGGAGAGCGGCGCACCTACCCCAACATGATGACCCGGGAGGGAGCACGGGGGCAGGAGTACAACGCGTGGTCGGGAGACGGCGGCAACCCGCCGGAGCACGAGACCATCCTGTTCTTCACGCGGATGCTCGACGGTCCCATGGACTTCACGCCGGGCATCTTCGACATCCTCGAGCGCTCGGCCAACGGGAAGCCCCGCGCGCCCGACGAGCCGCGTGTGCGCACGACGCTGGCCAAGCAGCTCGCGCTCTACGTCGTGCTGTATTCCCCCATGCAGATGGCTGCGGACCTCATCGAGAACTACCAGGGCCAGCCCGCATTCCAGTTCATCAAGGACGTCCCCGTGAACTGGGAGCGGACAAAAGTCCTCGAGGGACGCATCGGGGATTACGTGGTGGTGGCGCGCCAGGATCGCGACAGCCCCGACTGGTACATCGGTGCCATCACCGACGAGGATGCGCGCACCTTCCAGATTCCACTGGACTTCCTCACTCCCGGCCAGAAGTACGTCGCCGAGATCTACGCCGACGGCAAGGACGCCGACTGGCTGACCAACCCACTCCCGGTGGACATCTCCCGACGCGACGTCGATGCGACGACCACGCTCACGCTCCGGCTCGCGCCGGGAGGCGGACAGGCCATTCGCATCCGTGCCGCCGGATGATTATGTCCCGAGCGCGAGAGGCTTCGTGCGATGGCGAATAGACCGGTAG
>JAJDNI010000131.1 GCA_022340755.1 Gemmatimonadota bacterium | reverse complement strand
GGAGGCGCGACGCGGCGTGGAGGGAATGGCCAGGAGGGAAGCCGGTCCGGTGGCCCCTTGATCGTCCTCGACGAGGCGTACGTGGACTTCGGTGGGGACACCTACGCCGACTTCGCGGCCCGGATCCCCGGCCTCCTCGTGACGCGCACGCTGTCCAAAGCGTTCGGCCTTGCGGGACTACGCATCGGATACGCCGTCGGCACTCCCGAGACGATCCTCGAGGTGGAGAAGGCGCGAGGGCCATACAAGGTGAGTCGCGTCGCAGCCGAAGCAGGGGCCGCCGCGCTTCGGGACGCCGAGGGGTGGGTGGAGCGCACCGTCGCCGAATGCGTGGCGAATCGGAGGCGCACGGAGGAGGAGCTGGCCCGCCGCGGCCTCGAGCCGATCCCGTCAGGAGCCAACTTCGTCCTCTTTCATGCCCCCACCGGAGACGCCCACGCCGACGCGTCGGGAATTCGTGAACGCGGGGTGGCAGCCCGTCCCTTCACCGCGGGCATGCCCGACGGGTGCGATGGCCTCCGGGTGACTGTGGCGCCGTGGCTCCTCATGGAGCGTTTCTTCCAGGCGCTGGACGGCTACCGTGAGTCCCTGACCACCGTCCCGGCGCGCCGGGAACCGACCGAGGAGGCAGGCGCGCCCCTCTTCGGAGACATCCGATGAACGCGGCGCTCTTCGACTACGGTGCCGGAAACCTCCACTCCCTTGGAAAAGGCCTGGAAGGCGCCGGCATCGCCGTAACCGTGACGTCCGACTGGAAGGTGGCCTTGGGACTGGATGCGCTGGTCCTTCCGGGCGTCGGAGCGTTCGGCGCCGCCTCTCGGGCCCTGGCTCCGGCGCGCGATCGCGTCCGGGACGCGCTGGCCGGAGGGCTCCCCTGCCTGGGCATCTGCCTGGGAATGCAGCTCCTCTTCGACGGGAGCGAGGAATCCACCGGTGCGGGGGTGGGGCTCCTGGAAGGGCACGTTCGGCGCGTCCGGGCGAAGACCGTCCCACAGATGGGGTGGAACGACGTCGACGTCTCCTGCGATCCCCTGTTCGAGGGTGTCACCCCGCTGGTGGCCTACTACGCCAACTCGTACGTCTGCGAGCCCGTCGACACGACGACGATCATCGCATGGAGCGAGTACGAGGGGATCCGCTTCCCCGCCGCAGTGCGGGCCGGACACAGCTGGGGTGTTCAGTTCCACCCCGAAAAGAGCTCAAACGCCGGGCGCCGTGTCCTGGCCAACTGGGTTCGCCTGGCGGGGGGCGGGAGATGATCGCGGCGGCTGCGGTGGACATCCGCGGCGGGCGGTGCGTCCAGCTCGTGGGAGGTAGCCCGTCGGACGAGCGGATCTCTCTTCCCGACCCGGTGGCGGTGGCGATGCGGTGGTTCCAGCTGGGCTTCACCACCCTGCACGTGGTGGATCTCGACGCGGCCCTGGGTTCGGGTGGCAATCTGGACCTGGTTCTGGAGGTGGCTGCGACGAGCGATGCGGTGCTTCAGGTAGGTGGGGGCATCCGCGATGACGACCGGGCGGCCGCCCTGCTGGGGGCGCCGCCGCTCCCGCGGGCGGCCCGAAGCACGAGGGACAGGGATGCGCAGGAGTCGCGCAGCGAGCGCCCTCTGGTGCACCGCATCGTCGTGGGCACACGGGCCGTGGACGACCCCGACTGGCTCGCCGCTCTGGCGCGTCGCTGGCCCGGCCGGGTGATGCCCGCGTTGGATGTCCGGAACGGCGTCGTCCTCCGAAAGGGGTGGACGGAGAGCGCCACGCTCCCGATGGCGTCGTTCCTGGAGCGCCTGGAGGGGCTGCCCCTGGCGGGGATCCTCACCACCGACGTGGGCCGCGAGGGCCGCCTGAGCGGTGTGGACCGCCCGCATGTAGCCGATATACTGCGCGCCACCAGACACCCCGTGTGGATATCCGGGGGCGTGACCACGGAAGATGATCTGCAGTGGCTGGAGGAAGCCGGCGCCGCGGGCTCGGTGCTGGGCATGGCAATCTACACGGGCGCGCTCGACGCCGAGCGGGTGGCCCGACGTTGGGGAGGAGCACAATGAGCGAGTTGCTGCGCGAGACGAAAGAAACGACGGTCGCGTGCGCGGTCAGTCGGGGAGCGGGTGCCGCAGACGTGGACGTGTCCGATCGTTTTCTTGCCCACATGGTGGACACCCTGGCTCGCTACGCGTCGCTGGACGTACGCCTCCGGGCTGCCGGAGACCTGCGCCATCATCTCGTGGAGGATGTGGCCATCACGATGGGACTCGCCCTGCGGGACGAGGTGCCCCACCGCGCGGCTCGCTACGGCTGGGCCGTCGTTCCCATGGACGATGCCCTGGTGGAGGCGGCGGTGGACGTGGGCGGGAGGCCCTGGTACGCCGGACGCTTGCCTTCGAAGCTCTACACCCACTTCCTCCATTCCCTCGCCATCAACCTCGGAGCCACCGTCCACGTCCGGGTGATCCGCGGATCGGACCGGCACCACATGGTGGAGGCGGCCATCAAGGCCGTGGGGCTGGCACTCCGTCAGGCGTTGGCCGAGGGCGACACCGTGTTCAGCACCAAAGGCTCCGTGAAGGTCGAGCGTCAGGGGTCGACGGGCTGATGCTCCGGCCACGAGTCATCGTCTGCCTCGACGTGAAGGACGGTCGCGTCGTCAAAGGTGTGCGCTTCCAGGGGCTCCGCGACGTAGGGGATCCCGTGGAGCTCGCGGCACGATACGAGGCGGATGGCGCCGACGAGATCGTCTTCCTGGACGTGTCCGCATCCCGTGAAGCGCGAGGCACCCTTCTCGACGTCGTACGTCGCACCGCGGAGACGCTGTTCGTGCCCCTTACCGTCGGCGGGGGCGTGCGCTCCGCCGAGGACATCGGTCCGCTGCTGCGGGCGGGGGCGGACAAGATCAGCGTCAACAGCGCGGCGGTGCGCGACCCTGAGCTCATCACCAAGGGCGCTGCACGCTTCGGAAGCCAGTGCATCGTCGCGAGCATCGACGCGGCGAGGAACGGACCCGGATGGCGGTGCTACACACACGGCGCTACCCGACCCACGGAGCTGGACGCGGTCAGCTGGGCAGCCGAATGCCGTGAGCGTGGCGCCGGGGAGATCCTCCTCACGTCCATCGATCGCGACGGGGCTCGTACGGGATACGCCCTGGATCTCACCCGGGCGGTAGCGGATGCCGTACCCGTCCCGGTCATCGCGTCGGGAGGCGCAGGCGGTGCCCAGCACCTGCGCGACGCGTTCGTCGAGGGGCATGCCTCGGCCACTCTCGTGGCGGGCATCCTGCACGACGGCCTGACCACAGTCCGCGACCTGAAATCTGCCCTTGGCAAATGGGGCGTGCCTGTGCGCACGGACGGCGACACCCGAACACGCGAGGACGATCTCACCGCGGCGAACGCCGATACCGGGAACGACCAAGGAGTCATCCGATGATCGACCGCCACGCAACCCCCGAGCCCATGACGAACCGCGCCCTCCGCACTCCTGACGACCTCGACAAACTGGACTTCGCCAAGCATTCCGGCCTCGTCCCCGTGGTGGTCCAGGCTGCCGGGAGCGGGCATGTCCTCATGGTGGCGTGGGCGACCCGGGAGGCCTTGGAGTTGAGCCTCACCAATGGTGAGATGCACTT
Source organism: Gemmatimonadota bacterium (assembly GCA_022340755.1). Lineage (GTDB taxonomy): Bacteria > Gemmatimonadota > Gemmatimonadetes > Longimicrobiales > Gaopeijiaceae > SZUA-318. The sequence continues at coordinate 26,678 of JAJDNI010000131.1, read as the reverse complement.
CTGGTCCCGCTCCCGGAGCACGCTGTGGAGGAAAGGTGCGACCAGTGGGAACGTCCTCAGGGTGGTGTCGCTTCACGCCGACTGCGACGGAGACACGGTGCTGGCGCGTGTGCGGCCGTCCGGACCGGCATGCCACACTGGAGAAGCCACGTGCTTCGGAGAGTTGGAGGCCGTCGACGTTTACGATGCGGTCGCTGCGCCGGTCGGTGGGGGGACGCCGACGCCCGCCCGCCCCCCGTCTTCATCCGCGCCCGGTACCCTGCTCTCGCAACTGGACGTCGTCCTGGCCACCCGGCAGGCGGAGCGGCCGGAAGGCAGCTACACCGTGCGCCTGCTTGACGACGAGAACCTGCGACTCAAGAAGCTGGGAGAGGAGACGGCGGAGCTGGTGGCGGAGCTGGTCCGGAGGGACAGCGGGCGCATCGCCGAGGAGGCCGCGGATCTCCTGTATCACCTGATGGTGGCCCTGCGGGGAAGCGGCGTGACGCTCGACGAGGTGATGGCGCGGCTGGCGAAGCGGCGCCGGTAGCCCACCTCGGCGCCTTCGCGGCCGGACGCAGAGAACGATGGTGACGCTTCGGTGGTCGCCGTCGGCGGCCCGCTACTCCGGCTTCATGCTGATCCCCAGAACCAGCCAGAAGCACCAGATGACGACCGTGAACGCGGCGATGGTACGGGGGAATTGGAGGCCCAGGACCACGCACAAGGAGTAGAGGGCGATCGCCACGTACCCGTAGCGGCCGTTTCTCCGAATCTGCGCAGCGGCTCGCTCGCTCCTGGCCAGGTCGTTCGAGAGGACCGCCTGGCAGATCAGGAGCCACCCCAGCGCCTGCAGGACGAGGACGGCGTTGTACAAGACGACCGCCGGAGCCGCGTGGTCCGTCATCACGTACTCGCCCAGCAACGCCGTGGGAAACGGCAGAAAGACGACCGAGAGCAGCAGCAGGCCGTTGGCGTAGATGAACGACGACGAGGACCTTGCCACGAGCTTGAGCGTGGCGTGGTGATTGACCCAGGTGATGAAGATGATGGTGAAGCTCAGGACGAACGCCCCGATGGCAGGCCCCGTATGGCGGATCGCCAGCCAGAGCCCCGCCGTCGACCCGATGAGCTCCGTCGCGGGCAGCTTCACGTCGATGACGAGCAATGTGGCCGCGATGGCGAAGACGCCGTCGCAGAAGGCCTCCAGGCGGGCATTGGGATGGGTCTCGGTCATGGGGGGTCCATGCTACGCCCGGCGCAGGCGTCTCACCAGGTCCCGAGGCCGCTCCCCGGCGACAGGCACCCATGGAACCTCCGGGCCGTCCCCTACGCCGACCCCGAGAAGATGTCCATCTGCGGTGGCCGCAGCGGTAGCCCCATCGCCTCGAGCACGGCGTCCACCCAACCGTCTCGGTCCTCCGGATCCAACCGGTGGCACGGTACGTCCAGCGCCGCGATGAGCTCGTCGATGACCCCGTCCACCTCCGCCTGGAAGGTCGCGCTGGTGTCCCGCGTGCCGTCGAAGGTGGGCTCGCCGATGATGGGCACCTTGAACAGGCCGTCGTAGCTGCGCATCCAGGCGCGTACCAGCTCCTCGTACTCCGGACGGCGCCCCACCTGGTGGACCAGGTAGGCGTAGTTGTCCAGCACCGACCTGTCGCACACCACCACCTCGTAGCGCGACGCGGCGGCGATCTCTTCGGCGACCTGCGTGTGAAGGATCCAGGCCTGGGCTTCCAGAGTGGTGTCCCGGTTGATGGGGAGGGGGCACGCCCGCGCCACCTCCTTCACCAGGTCCACCGCCATGTCCAGGCGCTTGATGCGCGCGGCCACGTCGAAGCAGAGCGTGGTCTTGCCCACGCCGTGGCTACCGAGGAAGGCGATCTTCACGAAGCGGCGGTCTCGGAAGTTGAGGAATCGGTTCACCCAGCGAGTATGCAGGATGGAACTTGGACGCAGGCGTGCTTGGACACCAGGCGCGTCATTCGGCGATTGTAAGCCCCACGCACGTCCGAAATCGTTTGCTGTAGAGCGCGAACCGACCTCACGCTTTCCGAAAGGGGGCATCTTGAAGACCGCTACGGATCTCGCCGAGCGCGCCCGCGCCCTGGACGGCCGCGGGTACAACGCCTACAAAGCCCTTCGCGGCGCGTGGGACTTCGAGACCTTCGTTCTTCATGTCGACCACGTGCAGGGGGATCCTTTTGCCGCCCCGACCCGGGTGCGGGTGGTGGTGCCGTCCGACACCGCCGGACTCCCGGAAGCTTCCTTCAGGAGCCCCATCCGCGCGCTCGGCACCGCAGCTTTCCTCGCTCGCGCCCTGGGGCGGTCTGCACGAGAGCGATCGGGGACTGCGGGGAGCGGTCGCAGTGGACAGATCGAAGTCGAGACGCCGGGTCAGGAGGTGCTGGCCCAGACAGCGGTCCAGGTGGACGAAGCGGGCGGCGTGGAGGCCCGCTTCGGGATCGGCCTGCCGGCACGCGGCCGCCGCGTCCTCGGTGCGGAAGCGGTGAAGCTCCTCACGACGACCGTTCCGGCCCTCGTTCGGACCGCGCTGGTGGCTTCCACTCACGATCCGGACGATATCGAGCGCCAAGCCGAGGTCAACGAGGACGCCGAGCACCTGAGGGCGGCCCTCGGGGATCACGGTCTGGTCGCCTTCATTGCCGACGGCGCGTCGCTCCCCCGGAAGAGCGGCGTGGACGACCGCCCCCTCGAGGGCGAAGCGGTCGTGGCGTTCCGTGCGCCCCCGTCCCTGCGCGTCACGCTGGAGGCACCCAACGCCGGTCCCATCACCGGCATGGGGGTGCCGGAAGGCGTCACCCTCGTCGTGGGCGGTGGCTTCCACGGCAAGAGCACGCTGCTGCGGGCCATCGAAACGGGTGTGTACAACCACCGTCCGGGAGACGGCCGTGAGTACGTGGTCGCGAATCTCGACACCGTGAAGGTGCGCGCCGAGGACGGACGTGCGGTCACACGGGTGGACATCTCCGGGTTCATCGACGGGCTCCCTCTCGGCCGGGACACCCATGCGTTCTCGACGCCCAACGCGTCGGGGTCCACCAGCCAGGCCGCCACCATCGTCGAGGCCCTGGAAGCCGGCGCACGTGTCTTGCTCGTCGACGAGGACACGTCGGCCACGAACTTCATGATACGGGACCGGCGCATGCAGGCGCTGGTGCCGAAGGAGGCCGAGCCCATCACCCCGTTCGTGGACCGGGTGCGCGACCTTCACCGGGCCCTGGAGGTGAGCACGGTGCTCGTCCTGGGTGGAAGCGGGGACTACCTCGACGTGGCGGACACGGTGGTGGCCATGCGCGGCTACGAGCCCAGCGACGTCACCACGGCAGCCGTAGACGTCGCCGCCGCTCACCCCACGAGTCGCACACCCGAATCCGGCGCGCCGCTCCGTCCGCCCGAGCCACGCGTATTGGACCGCGCGTCCCTGGATCCGAGGCGGCGCCGCCGCGACGTCCACGTGAAGGTCCCCGACCTGAGAACGCTCCTTTTCGGGCGTGAGACCGTGGACCTGGGCGCCGTGGAGCAGATCGTGTCCCGAGCTCAGATCCGGGCGATCGGCCAGGCGCTCGCCATGTCCGCCCACTTCCTCGAGTCGGGGCCCCGCACCGTGACGGAGATCCTCGACGCGGTCGACGCGATGGTCGCCGCAGACGGGCTCGACGCTCTCGACGGCCGGCTTCCCGGCGACCTCGCCGCGTTCCGCCGCCACGAGCTCGCCGCGGCGCTGAACCGGATTCGATCCCTCCGCGTCGTCTAGGGGCGATCCCCCCAACTTCGTCGACTGTCGGTGGCGCTCGTCCGACGCGCCCCTCATGTTTTCCTCGACAGAACTCCCGGATCGCCTGATCGGCACCGCTTCGCTGTGCCCGGTCCCGCCCTCCGCCACTCCAACGCCGGGAACGCACCATGAGTCGTCGATTCCGGGCCCTCGCCCTCGCGTCGCTCCTCCCCGTCTTTCCCTCCGCCCTGGGCGCCCAATCCACGCGATTGCTGCGCCAACCAGACGTCGACGCCAGCTCGGTCGTCTTCGGCTATGGCGGCGACCTCTGGATCGTGTCCCGGAACGGGGGTGATGCCCGCCGACTGACGTCGTCCCCCACCGAGGAGAGCAACCCGCACTTCTCCCCCGACGGGAAGTGGATCGCCTTCACCGGCACGTATGGCGGCAACCCGGACGTCTACGTGATGGGCGCCGACGGCGGCACGCCGAAGCGCCTCACCTGGCACCCGGGGCCCGACGCCGCCCTGGGTTGGATGCCCGACGGAAAGAGCGTGGTCTTCATGTCTACCCGGACGGGAGTCCCTGACGCGGAGCCGGCCCTCTGGACGGTGCCGGTCACCGGCGGCCTCCCCAGCATCCTCCCGGTGCCCCGAGCCGATGCTGGCGCGGTCTCCCCCGACGGCTCGGAGATCGCCTACCAGCTCGTCCGGCCCTGGGAGTCGGAGATGAAGCGGTACCGGGGGGGCCAGAACCAGCCCATCCGCATCCTGAACGTGAGCTCCCACGCCATGGAGAAGCTGCCCTGGACCAACAGCCGCGATCAGCAGCCGGTCTGGCTGGGGAGCACGATCTACTTCATCTCGGACCGGGACTGGACGAACAACGTCTGGTCCTACGATACCCGCACCAAGGCCCTCAAACAGATCACCCGCTTCGCCGACTACGAGGTGGAGAGCGTGAACGCCGGCGGGGGCGTGGTGGCGTACGAGCAGGCCGGCGACGTGCACCTCTACGACCCGGCCACCGAGCAGGACCGGAAGCTGGACATACGCGCCAACGGCGACTTCCCGTGGGCCATGCCACACCCGGTGGACGTGTCCCGCAACCTGCTGCACCCGGGCCTGTCGCCCACCGGCGTACGCGCCCTGTTCGAGGCCCGCGGCGACGTCGTCACCGTCCCCACCGACAAGGGAACGTGGCGGGACCTGACGCCGAGCTCCGCCTCCGCCGAGCGCACGCCGGCGTGGTCACCCGACGGGAAGCAGATCGCCTGGTTCAGCGACGCAGGCGGCGAGTACCAGCTCATGGTGGGCGGGCAGGACGGCCTCACTCCACCCAAGGCGTACAAGCTCCAGGACCCGACGTTCTACTACGAGCCCCAGTGGTCGCCGGACGGGAAGCAGATCCTCTTCTACGACGCCGAGATGAACCTCTGGATGGTGGATCTCGCGTCGGGCAAGCAGACCCACGTCGACCAGGGGAACTACACATGGCCTAACCGGGACATGTACCCCTCCTGGTCGCCGGACTCGAAGTGGATCTCCTACACCAAGCGGCTGGAGCGTTCGCAGTTCCACGCTGTCTTCGTGTACAACGTGGCCACGGGAGCCACGCACCAGCTCACCGACGGGCTCTCCGACGTCATCGCTCCGGTGTGGGACCGGAGCGGCAAGTACATGCTCTTCCTGGCGTCCACCGACTTTGCCCTGAACACCGGATGGCTCGACATGAGCTCCTTCCAGCGTCCGGTGCAGCGGGGCGTCTACCTCGCGGTGCTCTCCAAGGATGATCCCTCACCGCTCCTCCCGGAGTCCGGCGACGAGCCCGGCGAGGCCGTGGCCAAGGGCAAAGCCGGCAACGGCGCCGGGGCGAAGGCCGATTCGGTCGAAGTGAAGATCGACTTCGACGGCTTCATGCAGCGGGTGATCTCCCTGGACGTGCCCAGCCGCGACTACGCGAACCTGCAGGCGGGCGCCGCCGGTCAGTGGTTCTACCTGGAGCGCGTCCCGAACCACGCCGACGTGCTGCACCGCTACGACCTGAAGGACCGCAAGGCCATCGAGTTCGTGGGCTCCGCCTCGGCGGAGTACGCCCTTTCCTTCGACGGCAAGAAGCTCCTCTACCAGGGTGCCGCTCCCAACGGGCGACCCAGCGGCCAGTGGGCGGTGGTGGACGCCGGCGGTCCGCCGTCCAGCGCCGGGAAGGGTCACATCTCCACGTCCAACCTCATGGTGGACGTCGATCCCACCGTCGAGTGGAAGCAGATGTTCGACGAGGCGTGGCGCATCGAGCGCGACTATCTGTACGTGGCCAACATGAACGGCGCCGACTGGCCGGCGATGAAGAAGAAGTACGCCGTGTTCTTGCCGTACCTCCGCCACCGGGCCGACCTCAATACGATCCTCGACCAGATGCAGGGCGAGCTCACCCTGGCGCACAGCTTCGTCGGCGGCGGCGACATGCCCCGGGTCAACGCCCTCCCTGCAGGCCTCCTGGGCGCCGACCTGGAGGTGGCCAACGGCCGCTATCGCATCGCCAAGATCTACAACGGCGAGAACTGGAACCCGAACCTGCGGGCGCCGTTGTCGGCGCCCGGAGTGGACGTCCACGCGGGTGACTACATCCTCGCGGTGAACGGTCAGGACCTTGCCGCGCCGGAGAACCCGTACGAGGCCTTCGTCGGCACCGTGGGCAAGCAGGTCCAGCTCCGGGTGAACGGCCGGCCCACCACCGAGGGGTCGCACCTGATAACGGTGATCCCGGTGGGCAGCGAGACGGCGCTACGCACCCGCGACTGGATCGAGTCCAACCGCCGCAAGGTCGACTCGCTCTCCAACGGCCAGCTCGCCTACGTCTACATCCCCGACACCGGCGGAGGCGGGTACACGAACTTCAACCGCTACTACTTCGCCCAGCAGGAGAAGAAGGGCGCTGTCATCGACGAACGGTTCAACCACGGCGGGAGCATCGCCGACTACATGGTGGACATCATGAGCCGGCAGCTCCATGGCTACTTCAACGAGCGCCTCGGCACCCACTACACGAGCGTCACGGCTCCGGCGGCCGCCATCTGGGGCCCGAAGGTCCTCGTCATCAACGAGATGAGCGGCTCGGGCGGCGACATGTTCCCCTACATGTTCCACCAGATGAAGATCGGCCCCCTCATCGGCACCAAGACGTGGGGCGGCCTGGTGGGCCACGGCGGTGAGCCGAACATGGTGGACGGCGGACACATCACCGCGCCGAGCATCGGCTTCTATGACGTCGACGGGCACTGGGCCGTGGAGAACGTGGGGATCTCGCCGGACATCGAGGTGGAGCAGACGCCCGCCGAGCAGTTGGCAGGTCACGATCCTCAGCTCGAGCGGGCGGTGACCGAGGCCATGAGGCTCCTCCGGGAGCATCCGGTGGAGCTCAAGTCCCCGCCACCGGCTCCGGACCGCGTGCACCCCGGCAGAGGGGGATCTGGGGGGCGGTAGCGGGGCACGCCCGGGCCGGAAGGGAACCCCGGAATGGGCGGGAGCGGGCGTGAGGCCCCGCCCCGACCGGAGAAGAGGAACGGTGCACCCGAAGGCGGGACGCCGGCGATCACCGAATTCGACGGAGCGCACGGACATGTCGTGGAAGACATCAGGTCTCTTGGTTCACGCTGCAGTGACCACCGCGCTCGCGGCAGGAGCTCTCGCGCCGCTCAAAGCGGCGGCCCAGATCACCCCGAGCGAATACGCGGCCCGGCGGGATGCGGTTGCGGCCCGCGTGGGAGATGGGGTGGTCGTCGCCTTCGGCGCCCCCACGCCCATCACCGACCGGGGCCCCTTCTTCCAGCTCCCCACCTTCCACTACCTCACCGGCTTCGACGAGCCCGACGCCGCCTTCGTCATGGTGGTTCGGGACGGCCATGGCCATCCGACCCTCTTCCTGTCGCCCGTCGATCCCCGGAGGGCGTTCTACTACGGCAGGCGTCCCGACTCCGCCACGGTGCGGGACAGCCTGGGCGTCCCCGGACGCGACATCTCGGCCCTCGCGCCGATCCTCGATTCCCTGGCCGGCTCGGGCCTGCCCTTCTTGACGTTGGCCGATTTCCAGGACGCGGACTTCGCCGTCCAGGACTCCCTCACCCGCGGCCAGTCGTTCATGCGTCGCCTCGCGGCGCGCCACCCCGGCCTGGTGGTCCGGGACGCGCACCCCATCGTCGATCAGCTGCGAGCTCGGAAGAGCCCGGCGGAGATCGCGCTCCTCGAGAAGGCGGCCCAGATCAGCTCGGAGGGGCACCGCTCGGCGATGATGGTGCCGAACCCCCGTCACGAATACGAGCTACGGGCGGCGCTGGAGGGCACGTTCACGCGCCTGGGCGCCGAGCGGCCCGCGTATGGATCCATCGTGGGAGCGGGGGCCAACGGCACCCAGCTTCACTACATGAAGGACATGGCCGACGCGAAGCCCGGGGACGTCGTGGTCATGGACGCCGGCGCCGAGTATCGCGGCTACGCCGGCGACGTGACGCGCACGATCCCCGTGAGTGGCGTGTACACTCCGGAGCAGCGGGCCATCTACCAACTCGTACGGGACGCAGAGTCCGCCGCCGAGCGCAACTCGGGCCCTGGCCTCTCCCAGCAGGCCGCGCAGGACAGCTCGGTGGCCGTGCGCGCCCGCGGGCTCGCCGCCCTGGGTCTCATCGAGTCGGAGGACGCCCTCATGGATCCGCCCTGGCCCGCGGATTGCGGGCGCGCGCCGGCGTCGTGCTCGCAGGCTCAGCTCTGGATGATCCACGGCATCAGCCACGGCATCGGGCTCGAGGTCCACGACCCCGCCTCCTACTACCTCGGCGACGGCACGTACCACCCGGGCGACGTGTTCACCATCGAGCCGGGGATCTACATCTCCCAGGCCTCGCTCGACGCGCTTCCCGACACGCCCCGGAACCGCCGATTCATCGCCGCCGTGCGGGCGAAGGTGAAGGAGTACGAGAACACCGGCGTGCGCATCGAGGACGACTACGTCATCACGCCCACGGGCGTGCGCCGGATCAGCACCGCACCCCGGGAGATCGACGAGATCGAGGCGTTGATGAAGCAACGTCCCATCAGCTGAGAAGCGCGGGCGCCCGGGCCCGTCCGCCTCCTTCCCTACCCCTTCACGCTCAGCCCCTCCTCCACCTTCGCCTCGACGCGCTTCGCCACTTCCACGCCCTCGGCGAGAAACCCGTCCAGCTTTTCACGCACGTCGGCGCGGAATTCTTCATCGGTGATGCTGGGCAGGTTGATACGCACGTTGTACGCCGCGGCTTTGAGGCCTGCATGTCCCATGAGGGCGCCGGTTCCCACGTCGCTGATCATCTCGGCAGGCGCCAACGCGGCCATCTCTTCGCAGAGCTTCATGGCGGAGAGGCATGACTCCACCGTGCCCAGCGGAACCAGCGTGGCTTTCCGGTATCCTTCCTGGATGGCCTTCGTGCGGGCGGCCTTCTCCTCGTCGGAGTCCTGGGGCATGCGCATGCCCGCCAGCACGTCGTCGAAGGCGCGCGTGTCCTCGTCCACCGCGAAGATCAGGGCGTCCTTGGCCTTCTGCGCCCGCTCGGCGATAGAGCAGAGGGTGTCGTAGTGCGCATCGAACTTCCCCTTACCTACCGAGAGGTTCGCCACCATGGCCGCCAGAGCGGCACCCAACGACCCCGCCAGTGCCGCCACCGAGCCGCCGCCGGGAGCCGGCGTGTCCCGCGAGACCTCGTCGACGAAGTCGTATGTCGGACGGAGTGTCAGCGGCCCCTCCACCACCGGCATCGCCAGCACCTTCTCCGTCGCGTCGAAAGGCGCGACGTCCCGGAGTCCCATGGACTGGATAGCGGTCTCCATCAGGTCCGGCACGGGAAGGCCGGTGGACTTCATCATCCGCCTGAGGTAGAAGCGCGCCGCCATTTGCATGGCTTCGTAGGGAATGAGCCCGACGAGCTCCGAACCGGTGACGACGATGCCGCGCTTCCTCGCCTCCTCCCGAGCAGCCTCCAGAACCTCGTGAGGCGGGCTAACCTTGAAGTTGGTGAGGTTGATGCTGACCTGGGCCCGGTTGTACGCCTCGATGACCCAGCCGATGGCCTTCACGTCCTTGAACGCGCCGTCGTTGAATACGGGGCCGCTGGGTTTGGCGGGGTCGATCTCCAGCGCCTCGTAGCGGGCGCGCAGGTGGCCGCCGTGCACCTCCCTGTAGTGCTCCTCCAGCGCTTCGAAGGAGTCGCCCACGAAGTCACACGGACCGCAAGGGAACTTGCCGTCGCCCGCGAAGCGGACGATTTCGCCCTTGTAGTAGAAGGGGTCAGTGTTCCCCTTGCGCTTCCAGCGCCCGCGCTCCCGCAGCGTGTACGCGATCTCGTTGGCGTAGCGCCGGTCGGTGGTATTGAGATCCACGTTGTACGCGATGAGGAACTCGCGGGCGCCTACCGCGGTCACCCCCGCACCGGCGTTGAGCTCGGTGGGTCCGAAGTCGGGCGCCCACTCCGGGTCCCTGAGCTTCTCGGCCATCCCCTCGTACTCGCCGGAGCGCACCCTCGACAGGTTCCGGCGCTCCGGCTTCGATGCGGCGTGCTCGTACAGGTACACGGAGATGCCCAACTCTTCGCCGATGCGCTTCCCGACGCGGCGGGCCATCTCCGCGCATTCCTCCATCGTGATCCCCGCCACCGGCACGAAGGGCACCACGTCGGTGGCCCCCATTCGGGGGTGCTCGCCGTGGTGCTTGCTCATGTCGATGAGCTGCGCCGCCCGGGCGACGGCGCGGAACGCCGCCTCCTCCACCGCAGAGGGCGAACCCACGAAGGTCACCACGGTCCGGTTGGTGTTGGCTCCGGGATCGACGTCCAGGAGCTTCACGCCGGAGACGGCTTCGACGGCGTTGGTGATCTCCTTGAGGATTCCGGCGTCACGGCCTTCGGAGAAGTTGGGGACGCACTCGACGACTCGATCGGGCATGGTGGGCTCGTTGGCTTCTTCGGACACGGTTCGGCGAGCCTCAAACCTCCCTAGCGACGAGGTCAATCACAAGGGCGGAAGCCCCGGAGAAACCCGACTTCCTTGCACACACGGATTGCCCGGCCTACCGTCCCATGGGCCCGTTGGCCCCGGGCCCGCCTCTCCATGTTCCATGCCCCCGCCACCGAGACACTCCCATGCGCCGCCCCTCCCCATTCCCCGCCCGTTCCTCGCTGGTCTTCGCTCTGGCCGTCCTCGTCACTCCCTGTGTTCTGGCGGCCCAGCAATTCGAGGTGTCCTTCCCGGAATCGGCGCACGCGGGACCCATCACCGGACGGGTGTTCGTCTTCATATCCCGCGACAGCACGCCGGAGCCCCGATTTCAGGCCGGCGGATATGGGGCGAGCGTCCCATTCTTCGGTGTGGACGTGGACTCCCTGCAGCCCGGCTGGTCCGTTCTCGTGGACAGCCACACCCTCGGCTTCCCCGTGACCTCGATGCAGGATATCCCCGTCGGCGACTACTACGTTCAAGCTCTGATGAACGTTTACACGGCGTTCCCACGTGCCGACGGGCATACCATCTGGGCTCACATGGACCAGTGGGAGGGACAGCATTTCAACCGGTCGCCCGGGAACCTCGTCAGCGACGTGCACCGCGTGCACTTCGACCCCGAGCCTGGCTTCAGGGTGCCGCTCAGCACGGACCACGTCATCCCGCCGGTGTCCATGCCGGAGGACACGAAGTGGGTGAAGCACATCAAGATCCAGAGTGCTCTGCTGACGCGATTCTGGGGACACCCCATGTACCTGGGGGCGACGGTGCTTCTGCCGAAAGGGTACGACGAGAACCCGCAAACGACGTATCCCACGATCTACGTCCAGGGCCACTTCAACCTGGGGGCGCCCTTCGGCTTCAACCCCGATGGCCAGCCGGAGTCGCCGGAGCGAAAGGCGGCTCGTCTCGAGCGCACCGCCCGCGAGCCCGGGTACGAGTTCGCCCAGGAGTGGATGAGCGACGACATGCCGCGAATGATCGCGGTGACGTTCCAGCACCCCACGCCCTACTTCGATGATTCCTACGCGGTCAACTCGGCGAACAACGGCCCGTACGGGGACGCGCTCATCCAGGAGCTGATCCCGTACCTCGAGCAGCACTTCCGCATGATCACCGAGCCGTGGGCCCGCCTGCTCACCGGGGGCTCCACCGGCGGCTGGGAATCCCTGGCGCTCCAGGTCTTCCATCCGAAGTTCTTCGGGGGCACGTGGACGCTTTATCCCGACCCGGTGGACTTCCGCAACTACCAGCTCACCAACGCGTACGCGGACACCAGCGCCTTCGTGCCGAACGCCGACGGCTGGTGGGTGCCGGAGCGGTACATGATGCGCGACGTCGACGGCCAGCCCCACACAACCATGCGCCAGATGAGCCAGCTGGAGGCGGTGCTGGGAAGCCACGGGCGCTCGGCGGAGCAGATGAACGCCTGGGACGCCGTCTACGGTCCCGTGGGCGACGACGGATATCCCAAGGAGCTGTGGGACAAGCTCACGGGCCATATCGACCCCACCGTGGCCGAGTACATGCGGGACAACGGCTATGACCTTCGCGCCTATCTGGAGAAGAGCTGGGCGACCATCGGCCCGGATCTGGTGGACAAGATCCACGTCTACGTCGGAGACATGGACACGTTCTACCTCAACCTCGCCGTCTACCGTCTGGAGGACTTTTTCAAGCACACCACGGACCCGCACTACGAGGGCACCTTCCAGTACGGACGGCCCATGAAGCCGCATGGATGGCAGCCCTTCACCAACGCCGAGCTGGTGAAGATGATGGACGCCCAGGTGAGGAGTCACCGGCCGGTGTCGTGAGGCGGCACCTGGTCCCTGGCGCCGCGTCGAGGCCCACGTGCCCGAGACCCCTCGTCGCGGCCTCACATCGATCAGTCAGAGGCCATTCATGAGACATCCACGCTCCGGCCGACACGGCGCAGCATGCGTCTTGCTGGCGCTCCTCCTGGCCGTTCCACTCCCGGCCCGCGCGCAGGACACCACGCCCCCCACGGCCGACGAGCTGGCGCGCCGGTTGGCCTCGGCCGAGAAGGTGCTGGCCGACTGGCCAAACCTGGCTCGCTACCGGGAGGCCAATGCCGAGCTGGGGCCCCCCGAAGAGGGTGAGAGGCGTGTGGTCTTCTACGGCAACTCCATCACCGACGCGTGGGCACGTCACTTCGGGGATCAGTTTCCGGGAAAGCCCTACGTAGGCCGGGGCATCAGTGGTCAGACCACCCCGCAGATGCTCGTCCGCTTCCGCCAGGACGTCATCGATCTCCGCCCGTCGGCCGTGGTGGTCCTCGCCGGGACCAACGACATCGCGGGCAACACCGGCCCCTCCACTCTGCAGATGATCGAGGACAACCTCACCTCCATGGTGGAGCTGGCCCGGGCGAACGGCATCAGTGTCGTACTCTGCTCGGTGCTTCCGGCGTACGACTATCCCTGGCGGCGTGGCCTGCAGCCGGCGCCGAAGATCGTCGAGCTGAACACGTGGATGAAAGGCTACGCGGCGGCCCGAGGCATCGTGTTCGTCGACTACTGGTCGGCCATGGCCGACGATCGGAAGGGGCTGCGCGCCGATCTCACCGTCGACGGCGTCCATCCCAACGAGGATGGCTACAAGGTCATGGCGCGGCTGGTGGAGCCCGCCATCGAGAAGGCACTGCAAGGCAGGGAGTAACGTACCGGCCGACATCCCACCCCCACACGGAGCTCCGGCCCCGATGCCTGAGCAAACCATGCTGGCCAGCACCACGGACCCGGTCTCCCAGGCCCTCGTGGCCTTCGCTATCGTCGCCCTCTTCGTGCTGTTGGCCAGGGAAGCGGCTCATCGGGTCGTCGTGGCGATGACGTGCGTCTCGTTCGTATGGGTGGTGACCTATCTGACGCCCTTCCACCTCATCGGGTTCAGCGCGGCGTCCGCGGCGATCGACTTGAACGTGCTCATGCTGCTCGCGGGCATGATGGCCGTGGTAGGCGTCTTGAAATCCACCGGCGCGTTCTCGTGGGCGGTGAGCCGCCTCATGGCTCGCGCTCAGGGGCGGCCGAGAACGGCTGCGAGTCTGGTAGCGTGGTTCACGGGGATCACGTCCGCGTTCCTGGACAACGTCACCACGGTGATCTTTGTGACCCCAATGGCCATGGGCCTGGCGAAGCGGATGCGGCTGGCGCCGATGGCACTGCTCCTGCCGATGGTGGTCGCATCGAACATCGGAGGCACGGCAACGCTCATCGGTGATCCGCCCAACGTCATGATCGGCTCGGGGGCCGACCTCACGTTTCTCGCCTTCCTGGTGAACCTGGCCGCTCCCATCCTGATCATGATGGTGGTCCTCCAGTGGTACGTCGGCTGGTACTTCCGGGAGGCGTTCACCTCCGCGGGGGCGGCGCCGGCCGACGTCGGCGTCGAAGAGGTGGCGATCCGTGACCCCGTGCTCTTCCGATGGATGCTTGTGATCTGCGCCGCGATCCTGCTGGGTTTCCTCACCCACTCCCTCACGGGGACCCCGGTGGCGGTGCCCGCCATCATCGGCGCCGCCATCGCTCTTGTGGCTCAAGACGTGCGATACGTGCGCACGCAGAGCCCCACTCCGCACGAGCGGGCCCACGGCATCCTCGAGATCATCTCGAACGATATCGAGTGGCCCACCCTCAGCTTCTTCGTGTTCCTCTTCATTCTGGTAGGGGCCGCCGTGCAGACCGGCCTCGTCGCCTCCGTGGCCACGGGGATGGGATGGAGCATTGCACGCGTACACGATCTCCTGGGCCTGACCGACAAGGGCACCCTGCTCTTCGCCGCCCTCCTCGTCTGCTGGGTGTCCGCGGTCCTCTCCGCGTTCATCGACAACATCCCCTACGTCGCGGTGAGCATCCCGATCCTGCGTCACCTCATCCCGACGCTCCACGGCGAGACGGAGGTGCTCTGGTGGGCGCTGGCGCTGGGTGCATGTCTGGGGGGCAACGCCACCGTGGTGGGAGCTTCGGCCAACGTGACCACGGTCGGTCTGGCCGAGCGCCAGGGCGTGCGTATCAGCTTCAATGAATACAGCCGCTTCGCGGCGCCCATGGCGACACTCACGGTGCTCGTGTCGTCCGTCTTCCTCGTGGGATTCGTCTACATGGGAGGCGCGCACGCACGCACGACGGCGTGGGTAGCGGCCGCCGTGCTCATCTCGTTCGAGGTGGTGCGAAGGAGACGCCGCTAGGGAAGCTCCTCCACCTTCCAGACGGTGTCGATGACCGTTCCGTCCACCCACTTGATGACGGCCACGGGCGTGTCCGTGAGGCGCGGCGGCTCTGGCTTCCCGCCCATGATCCCCTCCACCTCCGCCTTGATCTCCTCGATGGTGCGGATGGGGAGCGTGGAGCCCTTCACCGCCTCCAGGAGGTCGGTGCGCCGTGGGTTGATGGCGATCCCCCGCTCGGTGACCACTACGTCGATGAGCTCCCCTGGGCCCGTGAGGGTGGCCACACGGTCCACGATGACGGGGATGCGGTCCCGGAACGCCGGCACCGCGAGGATGGTGCACCCCGAAAAGAGGCAGTTCTGCCAACCGCCGATGCCGTGCAGCAGCACGCCGTCGGAGTGGGTGTTCACGTTGGCGTTGAAGTCCACGTCCACCTCGGTGGCCCCCAGGACCGCGGCATCCACCATGGAGGCGAAGTTGCCCTTTCCGTGGTAGTTGTAGGATGTGAAGGGTGACGTGGCCACGTGCCGCGGGTCCGACGCGATGGACGCCACACCCGCCAGGTCGAAGGTCTGACCGTCCAGGATGTAGTCCGTGAGGCCCTCGTTCAGGAGGTCCACCAGGAACTGGGTGGAGCCGCCGCGGACGAAGCGGGCCCTCACGCCCGCCTCCTTCATCATGTCCTTCAGGAACTGGACGAAGGCCAGCGCGATGCCGCCGGCGCCGGCCTGGAAGGAGAAGCCGTCCCTCATGATGCCGGCGTCACGCAGGAAGCGCGCGACATACTCGGCGATGAGGACCCGGTCCGGACTCTTGGTGATCTGTGTGGTCCCGGACACGATCTTGCTGGGATCCCCGATGGAGTCCACCACCACCACGTGGTCCACGTTGTTCCCCTGGATCTGCCAGGGGATGCAGGGGAAGGGCACCAGGTTGTCCGTCACCACGATGGTGTGGTCGGCGTACAGCGAGTCCACCAGCGCGAAGCCGAGGGAGCCGCATGCCGAAGGCCCGTGGGAGCCGTCAGCGTTGCCGAAGGGGTCCGCTGTCGGCGCCGCGATGACGGCGATGTCGATCCTCACCTCGCCGTCCTGTACCGCCTGCCAGCGGCCACCGTGGGAGCGGAGCACACCCATGCCGCGCATCTTCCCGTGGGACGTGTACTCCCCCAGGGGACCGTTCATGGACCCCTCGATACGCTGCACCACGCCCCTGTCCATGAGCTCCATGACGGGCTCGTGACACGGGAACGATGCCGAGGGAAACCACCTCAGGTCTTTGACGCCCAGCTCGGCCGCGGCCTGAAGGGCCATGAGCGCCACCCGGTCTCCGTTCCGCAGATGATGGTGCGTGGAGATGGTCATGCCGTCCCTCAGGCCACACTTCTGCAGCGCGGTCTTGAGGTCCGCGACGCGCTTGTCCCCGTTCGCGGGGTAGTCGCAGCACGATCGGATGGGAGGGCCATGTCTGGCACCTTCGGGGCGGTACGCTCCCACGCCCTGGTACGGCACCTGCTCCACGCCGTTCACCACACGCGGCACCCTCCGCCCCGCGGCGTTCACAACGAAGTCGGCGGCGCTCATGCCTCGCTCCTCCCGGAATCGCCCTCGCCCGCTTCGACCTCGGGTGGGATCAGCCCCGCAGCCCGCGCCCGCGCGACAAGCCTTTGCGCCCGGAGGACCACCGGGCGGTCGATCATCTTCGTGCCCAGGCTCACCACCCCCAGCCCCTTCGCGTTCGCGTCGTGGAACGCGGCCACGATGGCAAGCGCCCTTTCGATCTCCGTCCCGGACGGCGCGAACGCTTCGTGGATGATGCGGATCTGCCGGGGATGGATGCACCCCATCCCCTCGAAGCCCATGGCCCGGGACTGCCTGCCCCAGTCGAGGAGCCCTTCCTCGTCGGCCACGTCGCCGAACACCGAGTCGATGGCTTGCACCCCCGCCGCCTTCGCGGCGTTGACCAGGCGACTTCTCGCCCACACGGTCTCCGTGCCCTCCGGCGTCTTCACGATCCCGAGGTCCGCGGTGTAGTCCTCGACGCCGATGGTCAACGCGACCACGGTGTCCGCGGCCGCTGCGATGGCATAGGCGTTCTCTATGCCCTGAGCCGACTCAAGGATGGGCATGATCCAGACCGGCGTCCCGACCCCGGCGTCCCGGCGGCGCTCCTGGATACGCTCGTGAACGGCCACGACCTCGTCCGCTCGTTCCACCTTCGGGACGAGGATCACGTCGGGCGCCTCGGGCACGACCGCGTCGAGGTCCTCGAGCCCGAGGGGAAGCTGGTTGATACGGACCATGCGCTCGGCGCCCTTGAAGTCGACGGAACGCAGGGCGTTCCGAACCAGAAGGCGCGCCGCGTCCTTCTCTCCGGGGTGGACCGAATCCTCGAGGTCGAGGATGACCGCGTCGGGGGCGTGGAGCCCCGCGTTGATCATGAACTTGGGCTCGTTGCCCGGAAGATAGAGGCGGGACCGCCGTAGCCGATCGCGGGCTGTTGCGGGAGGATCCGGTGCCGTCCGTGGAGGGCGCAGGTCGCCCACGGGCGCGATGCCGGCCCGCACGAGCGCGGCCTCCAGTCGTGCTCCCAGAACCCAGGGGACGGCGCCCTGATCCTCTACCCGGACACGGGCGTGAGCCAGCCCCGCGCTCTCCAGGGTCCGCGCGATGTCGGCTCGCAAGGACGCGCCGAACATCGCCTCCACCTTCGAGGTCAACTCCAGGTGAGTTCCACCCTCGCTGGACACCTCCACGGATGCCCAGCAGTCGGAGCGGACGTCCTCGCCTCGTCGCCCCGCCTCGCCGGTTCCGGAGGGCGTGGACATCCCGGACGTGACGGCATCGTCACCGGCCCCGCCGCCTTCGCCCCCGATGGAATGGTGCACGGCGCGCTTCATCGTTCCAGCCGGTCCAGGATCGCGTCGGTGATCTGTGGCGTCATGGCCGCGCCTTCCGCGATGACGCCCCCTTCACCCGGAATCCTCATCATGTCGTAGGTGCGCACCCTGCCCTCGCGCACCACCGCCGCCACGGCGTTGCGCACGTTGGTGGCCTTCTCGGTCTCGCCGACGTGATCCAGCAGCATGGCCGCCGACAGAATCATGGCGATCGGGTTCACGATGGGCGGGTCGAGCTTCTCGTACTTGGGCGCCGACCCGTGGGTGGGCTCGAAGACCGCCACCTCGTCGCCGATGTTGCCGGAGCATGCGAAGCCGAGGCCGCCCACCAGTCCGGCGAACGCATCGGAGACGATGTCCCCGAAGAGATTGCCCGCCACGATGACCCCATAGTCCTCGGGGTTCTTGGTGAGCCACATCATCTGCGCGTCGATGTTCGTGGACCAGAGCTGGATGTCAGGATGCTCCTTCTGCACCTCCCGGGCCACCTCTTCCATCATCCCCGATGTCTCCCGCAGGACGTTGGGCTTCTCGCACACGGTCACGGAGCGGTATCCGTGCTTCTCGGCGTACTCGAACGCCGCCGTCAGAATGCGCCGGCAGGCGTTGCGGGTGAACAGACGCACCGAGACGGCTATGTCCTCGCTGGGCACGGACGAGAAGGGCTTGAACTTGCCGTGGGTCGCCAGGGCGTCGCGCACCTGGGCCGGGGGACTCGTCCACTCGATGCCGCAGTAGAGACCCTCGGTGTTCTGCCGGAAGATCACCGCGTCGACGGAAGGCTCTTCCACGCCTCCATCCGCCTTCTGGCGCACGAAGTTCAGCGGATTACCCGCGAACGACCGGCACGGACGGATGCAGATGTCCAGGTAGAACTTCTGGCGGAGGCCCACGATGGGGCTGAAGTAGACGAAGCCCTTGTCACGCAGCGACGGATCAAGCTCCTCGGCCGCCTCCTTCTTGGGCTTCGAGGTGATGGCCCCGAACAGTCCCAGCTTGTGCTTCCGCAGCAGCTCGAGCGTCCGTTCCGGGAGTGGGTTGCCCTCCTTGACCCAGAACTCCCAGCCGATGTCGGCGTGCACGTACTCCGCGTCGAAGCCCACGGCGTCCAGAACCCGAATGGCCTCAGGAAGGACGACCTTGCCGATCCCGTCGCCGGGCATCGTGACCACGGTGTGTTTCGCCATCTTGGCGTCGCTCCGGTTCAGTGCTCGTTGGTCTCGCGTCGGGGTCCGGACACGGCCGGACCCCACCCTGCCCCTGCTTCGACCCTCAGCCCTCTGGCTCCGTGAGGCCCAGGCGCTGCTTGATGAGGTTCTCGCTGCCCCCAGCCACCACCAGGGCCTGCGGCACCGTGCCGAGCGTCGGGAAGCGGAAAGGGCGATCCCGGTATGTGATGGTCCCGGTGGAAAAGTCGATGGCGATCTCGTCACCCGGGATCACCGTCGCCTCACCGGACGCCACCTTGTCCGCGAGCTCTTCCCTCAAGGCCCCCACCAGCGCGGGACACTCGATGCACGGCAAGCCGTTGTTGTACGCGTTGCGTAGATAGGTCTGGGAGAACGACCCCGCCACGACGACCGCGATGCCCTTGGCCTGCAACGCCGTAGCGGCCTGCTCACGGCTGGATCCTGTCCCGAAGTTGAAGCCGCCGACGAGGATGTCTCCCTCCTGCGCGCGCGCGGTGAACGTCGGGTCGTAGTTCTCCATCACCACGCGAGCCATGTCTTCGCGCGTCATGCTCTCGCGGTAGGTGTAGTCCTTCCCGTAGATGCCGTCGGTGTTGAGGTTGTCCTTCGGCACCAGCACCAGTCGGCCGCGGACCGAGCGCGGGAATCCCTCGAGGATGTCCACGGTCTCATCCGGCGCCCCCTCCGGCGTCTGCATCTCACGGAAGTGCGGCGTGAGGTCGGCCTTCCGGGCCGCGGCCCCCGCGTCGCTCAACGTCGCCGTGCCTCCGTTGGTGCGCGGCGCGCTGATGTAACCCGCCGCCGCGGACGCCGCCACCACCGCGGGGGAAGCCAGGTACGTGACGGCGTCCCGGGAGCCCATGCGCCCCTTGAAGTTCCGGTTTGTGGCGCTGATCCCAACCTCTCCGGGCTCCAGAAGCCCGTCTCCCAGGCCGATGCACGGACCACAGCCGGGGGGCAGGGGATGCGCGCCGGCATCCATCAGTGTCCCCCACGCGCTCGACGACTTCGCCGCCTCCTGGACCTCGTGGCTGGCAGCCGCAACGTAGAACGTGACGCCGTCGGCTACCTTCCGCCCCTCGAGCACGGCTGCCGCTGCCTGCAGGTCTTCCAGCCTCGAGTTCACGCACGAGACCAGGTACGCCTTGTCGACGGCAACGCGCTCCTTCTCCATCTCGGCGACGGACCGCATCACCTGCACGGTGTCCGGTCCCGAGACGCGCGGGCTCACGTCTCCGAGGTCCAGGACGATCTCGCCGGCATACACGGCGTCGGCGTCGGGAGTCGGCGGGGCGTCGTCCCACCGAGCGAGGTCCTCGTCGGTGATGCGCGGGCCCCCAGCGGCATTCGGGACGTGCGCGCCGTGCACCGCGCATGCCCCGCCGTCCAGCACCCCCTTGCGCTCGCGCAGGTACGCCAGCGTCACGTCGTCCACCGGGAACCACCCCGTGAGGGCACCCCACTCGGTGCTCATGTTGGCGATGGTCAGACGCTCGTCCATGGAGAGCGCCGCCACCCCCGGACCCGCGAACTCCAGCGCCGCGTTGAGGACCTCCTCGTGGTTGTAGAGACCGCACAGCGTGATGATCACGTCCTTGCCGGTCACGCCAGGCGGTAACGCCCCCTCCAGCACCACGCGCACGGTGCGGGGGATCTGCCACCAGAAGTCGCCCGTGGCCCAGATCCCGGCCGCGTCGGTGCGCACCACCGGTGTGCCCAGCGCACCCAGAGCCCCGTACATGTTGGAGTGGGAGTCGGAAGCCACCACGAGGGCGCCAGGCAGAACGTACCCCATGGAGACCATCATCTGATGGCCGATGCCCGCGCCCGCGGGGTAGAAGTCCACGCCCTGGTCCCGGGCGAAAGCCTCGATCTCCCAGTACTTGGCCAGGTTCTCCCTGGTCCGGTTCTGGATGTCGTGGTCCAGGGCGAAGACGGGCTGCCGCGGATCCATCACTTTCGTGGCACCCAGCGACCTGAACTTCTTCAGGACCGCGGACGTGTTGTCGTGGGTGAGGACGTGACGCGGCCGCAGCGACACCACGTCTCCGGGACGAAGAGGCCGCGCCGGTCCTTCGGCCATGTGCGCCTGAGCGAGCTTCTCGACGATCGTCTGGCCCATCGGTGTCAACTCCGGTTCAGCGTGTGGTCGACGTCGAGGACGCCGCGGACGCTCCTCGCAAAGCGGGACCGCTCGTCGCGGCGATCTTCATGTCCTGTCCGCCACACACAGCGCCATGAGGTCGGAGATCTTCTCCACCTTCTCCAGCCTCCATACCGCTTCTTTGATACGTTCTCTCGCGCCCTCCGACAGGATGGGCGCCGCCAGAGCGTCGAACTTCTCCCCCACCTCGGCGTCCGTCAGCGGATTGCGGGGATCGCCTTTCGGATAGTCCAGCTCCTTCACGAGCTCACGGCCGTCGGCGGTGCGGATGGTCACCGCTACACGCTGGAGCTTGGGGAAGACCGCTTCGATGGCCGGATCCGCGGTCACCTTCACCTTCGTGAGCTGCGCCCGGATGCGCGGGTTCATGATCTTCTCGGGCGTGAACTGCGCCGGGGTGACCTGTCTGTCGGCGATGGCCGCTGCGATCACGTAGGGCAGCGAGTGATCCGCGGTCTCCTTCGAGCGGGGATCGTACTTCGTGGGATCGGCGAGAATGTCCGCCGCACGAGCCAGCGAGCGGATGCGCACCTCCGCCACGTCCTCGGGGGTCAGGTCGTTGCCGACGACCAGATCCAGCACCGCCGAGATGGGGGCGTGCGTCAGTGCCTCGGTGGGGAACGCCTTCATGCCGCACCGCTCGATACGCCACGATTCGCCTAATCCATCTTCCAGCACCTCGAGCTTCCACTCGGGGCCGAAGCAGTGGGCGAGCCCCTCCTTGCCGTCCACCACGTGCTCGGGCCCGGTGTACCCCTTCTCCGCCAGGAGAGCGGCCAGCACTCCGCTCTGCGTGGCCATGGGGTCCACCGTGTTCTTCATCATGGTGAGCTTGCCCGCCGTCACGGCGCCGAGGGTGGCGTGACGGGACGCCGAGATGCCCACCGCGTGCTGGATCTTCTCCCAGGACAGCCCCAGCATACGGCCCGCTACGATGGGCGAGACGAAAGCCGTCAGGGTAGCGTGGTGCCAGCCCCGCTCCCGGATCCCCGGGAAGGCGGCCTCGCAGAAGCGCATCTCGAATTCGTGCCCCAGGACGATCCCCAGCGCCAGGTCCTTTCCGCTGCCGCCCGCGCGCTCTCCTGCGGCCATCGCCGCGGGAATGATATCCGAGGGGTGCGACGGGTCCTGCTGCCAGTAGATATCGTTGTAGTCCATCACCCGGACCATCAGGGCGTTGGCCAGGGCGGCGGACACGGGATCGGTGGTGCGGCCGGAGCCGAGGATGTGCGCGGGCCCCGAGCCCCCGATCTCCTCCAGGACCTCCAGGGCGATGCGAGCGTCCTCCTGACGATACCCGCCGAAGGCACATCCCAGGGAATCGAGCAGGTACCGGCTCGCCTCGTGGCGGGCACCCTCGCCGATATCGTCCCAGGTGAGGGAGGCGGCCCAGCGGGCCATGCGTGCGGTGACGGTGCCAGACAGAGTGGGTCGTGAGGACTCGGTGGACGCGGACATCGCCTATCGCTCCAGGTTCTTGAAGGGGAGGTAGGCCATGAAGTCCGCGTGGTGAACGATGATGGCCTCGGTCGAGCGCTTCACCAGGTCGCCCTCGGCCGCGTGGGCGGCGATGATGTGGCAGACCTCGTCCGGGACGCCGGCTTCCATGGCGAGCGCCACGCCGGTGAAGGGGTGGCGCAGCGCCTTGCCCCGCGCGCTCTGGCGGGCCTTGCCGTTCACCTTCTCGTACTCGAGGAGCTTGCCGACGTCGGCGAGAATGGCCCCGGCAACGACCGTGTCCATGTCGATGGAGAGCGACGTGCCCATGTGCTCCTGCATCGCCTCGGCCCCCCGTCGGGCGATGTGCACCACGCACCGCTTGTGCTCCATGAAGGTGGCCGGGCAGTCCGGCACCAGGAGCGTGAAGGGAATCTCGTCCAGGTCCTCGGCGTTCAAGGGGCTCCGCTCCAAAGCGAGCTCCCAGGTCCGGGCGGTTCGGTCACGGAGCTCCGGGTCACGGATCCACGTCAGCTCCGGCCAGAGCCGATCCACCGCTTCGCGCATCGCCAACCACTCCGTTCACAGGCCGGCGGTCCGGCCGCCGGCAGGCGCATCGCTCTTCCCGTTTGGCAGGCACACGGGGTGGGGGGTCTCCCACGACTCCAAAGCTGGCGGGGGCCCGGGCGGCGGCTATCGGGATTTTCCCCCGCGGAGGTGTGGGGGAACGAGGTGGGGTTTGGCCTTGCCTGGCGGCGCGGCAACGGACGAGGGCGGCGGGGCGCCGCGAGCGGCGGAAGGCGGTGTCCGGCGGGGCTGGCCACCAATGGGTCGGGGGGCGGGGATTCGTCCCCGCCCCCCTTGGCCGTCAGGCTCCGCGGTGCCCAACGGGTGGCCCCTGGAGACCTCCCCGATCAGCTGCCCACGTGCTGGACGCGCTCGAACTCGGCGATGGCGTTCACGTGGCTGATCACCGCCTGCAGCTCCGACACCCGTGCGGAGGTCAGCTGGTTCTGCGCCTGCACGACCTCGTAGTTGGTGGCGGCGCCGACGGTGAAGCGCTGGAGCGTCCCCTGGAAGCTCAGCTCCGCGGCCTCACGAGCGCGCCGGGCCGCCTGGAGCTGGAGGTAAGCGTTGCGCACGGCGTACCCCGCGTTGGTCACCTGGGTGATGATGCTCAGCTCCTGGCTCTTGAGCGCCAGATCCGTCTGCTCGAGTTGGAGCTTGGCCCGCTCGAGGTTCGCCTTGTTGGGGTTCGTGCCGATGGGGTAGGAAGCCCGCAGCGACACGTTCCAGGTCGGCGCATCGAAGTTCCGGATGTTGGTGAGGGCGTCGGTGTAGCCGCCGGGAGCGACGAGCATCGGCGCGCCGCCGAGCGCGTCGCGTTTGTACTGATCGCCGCCCACGCCCTGCAGGGAGTAGCCCGCCGAGAGCGTCAGGTCGGGAAGGGTGTTGGACTTCGACACCCTCAGGTTGACGTCGGAGATGTCGCGTTGCCGCCGCTGTTGACGGATATCCGTTCGCTCGTTCAGGGCGGTCAGGATGGCCGCCTGGATGTCCACGGTCTGCTGCGTCTCCGTGGGCTGGTCCGTCGGGTTGATGGTCTCGGCCAGAAGTGAGTCGTCGGGGCCGCTCACCAACAGGCTCTTGAAGGTCAGCTCCAGGTTGTGCCACGTGACCTGCGCGTTGAGCACCCCCTGCTCGCCGCTGGCCACCTGGGCCACCGCCTGCAGCATCTGCGTGTTGGTCATGCGACCGAGGCGGACCTGCAGGCTGTCTTGCGCCAGGAGCTGCTGAGCCGCCTCCAGGTTGCGCCGCTGGATCTCCATCTGCTCGATCCCGTAGCGCAGCGCCCAGTACGCCTGCCGCACCCGGTTCGTGATGTTGGCGACCTGGCTCTGCACCTGCAGATCCGTGATCTGGGTCTGGATCTGCTGGGTCTGCAGGGCGGCGCGCTGATTGTCGATTCTGAAGCCCGCCAGCAGGGGCTGGGAGTAGTTCAGGCTGAGCGTCGAGCTGTAGCTGGGATTCCGCACCGAGAACTCGTTGTTGGTCTCGTTGCGGTTGTTGTTGAAGTTGGCGCTCAGCTGCCCCCCCATCCACGGCATGGGCTTCACCAGCGAGCCGTTGAAGGTGTAGCGCTGGCTCGTGATCTGCGAGACGCCCGTACCCGCGTCGAGCTGGCTCGTAGGCAGGTTCGTGGAGTTGTTGTAGCTGAAGTTGGTGCTGAACGTCGGCGTGAACGCCGCCCGGGCCGAAAGCAGGGAGTACTGCTGGATGGCGGGAGTCAGCTTCACGGTCTGGATGTCGAGGTTCGAGCTCAACGCGCGCGCGATGGCCTCGTTCAGCGACATGTTGACCAGCGTTCCGCCCGATTCCACCGGAGGCTTGGCTTGGCCCACGATGTACGGCTGGAGTCCCGGCGTGGTATCGGCCGGCTGCTGGCCGGAAAGGGCAGACGGAAGCGCGAGCGCGGCAGCCAGCGCCCACACCACGAGACCACTCTTATACTGACGCATTTCACATCCCCTGTTCGTCCATGAGGCCACCCTTCGACCCGTCCGCGGAGGGACCCGAGCGACGCGGCGCAGCCCGGCTGCGACGGGAACTCGTCCCCGAAGGGAGGGTCCTGCGATTACCTCGACACGCGAGGGCCGCCGGATGTTAGGAATAGCCCGTCCGGAGGATGGCGAAGAACTACCGAAAGGTCCGGAATCGGGCGGCGTTCGGAGATGCTCCGGTCCGAAGGAAGGTGCCGGCCACCGGGAAGGCCCGGCGACACCACCATGGCCGTGCGTGGCCCGCCGGAGGACTGACCCGCGCTGGCGTTCGGCTCTCCGGTCGCCGCTGGAGCGAGGCTCTAGCGCTTGAGCAGAAAGAACGCCACGTCCCCCGCGCTGCCCTTCCATACCGTCTTCAACCCGGCGCCCTCCAGCCACCCGAACAAGTCGGGCATGTGATACGACGTGGTCACCGCCAGGTCCAGCCGGTCCCGCCGAACGCGCTGACCCGTGAGGCGCATCTTCGTGTCCAGGCCCTCGCAGTAGATGACCAGGCTGAGGGCATTCGGTACCGCGGTGATGGACCGCACGAGCTCGAAGGACACCGGGATGTCCTCCACCGGGGCCCGGGTGGCGACCTCCACGGGTCCGAGAACGAAGCGGCGCACCGTGTCCGCGTCGTAGCCGTTGTGCGTTCCGCCGAGCGCCGCCGGCGTCGACTCCAGATCGTCGGGGAGAGGTCCCAGAGAGTGCAGACGCGCATCCAGGAGCAGGTAATCCCCCTCGGCCATGAGGCCCTCGATCCCAGCCAGCAGGTCGTCCTCCGGGTAGTTGCCCAGAGTGAAGCCGGTCAGCGTGAACAGGCGGACCGTGTCCGGCGCCCGCTCTGGCAGCGCCACCGACTCGAGGCCGGTGAAGTCGCCGCAGATCGCGTGGACGGGCATGTCTTCCGGCAAGCCTGTGATGTGAGTCATACGGTGCACCGAGCGACGGAGCAGCTCGAGGGACGAGTCCAGTCCCGTGTAGGACGCCAACTCGAAGGTGCCGTCGAGACCCCGAAGCATCCGTTCGTCGATGCTCCCGTCACCGGGGCCTAGACTGCACATCGCCAGTCGCGGAGTCCAGCCGGAGTCATCCCGAAGCGCCTCCGCGACCTCGGCCATGGTCGTCTCCAGCCGATCCAGCAAAGCCTGGTGACCGTATGCCGGATCGTCGCAGACGTCCAACCACCGCTGCGCACAGATGGGCGTGCTGTAGTGGTAGTAAAGGTCGCTGCGCACCACTCGGTCCAGGTTGCCGTACACCTCCCGCGGAGTCGCGTACATGGGCCCGTACATGGACGGGTCGACCATGAAGGTCACGGGCCGGGTTTGCGCGCGCGCCGCCATCCGGAGCTCGCCGCCGCTCAGCTTGGCCGGAGACCGGCGCGTGCGAGCAGTCGACCGAAGCGGGGATCGGAGCGCAGCGGCTCGAGCATCGGGTCGATGGCCATGTCCACCACCTCCCACGTGCGCTCCTCCAGCGCCCCCTCCAGCTCCTGGAACGCCCGATCCCGATC
>JAJDNI010000125.1 GCA_022340755.1 Gemmatimonadota bacterium | reverse complement strand
GCGTGGGCATAGGCGAGAGCATCCGCGACCTCCCGCGCCACGGCGAGGGCCTCGGCTACGGACAGGTGCCCCCCGCGTTTGAGGCGCGCCCGTAGGGACTCTCCTGCCACCAACGGCATCACATAGAAGAGGGATCCCCCGGCCTCCCCCGAGTCGTAAAGGGGCAGGATATGCGGATGCCGGAGATTCGCCGTCGTCCCGATCTCGCGGAGGAACCGCTCGCGTCCCAAGGACTGTGCGAGATCCGGTTTGAGCACCTTGATGGCGACGTCGCGATCGTGTTTCAGGTCGCGCGCGAGATACACGTTGGCCATACCACCGGCGCCGAGCTCCCGCTCGAAGCGGTATTGGTCGGCCAGACCAGCCTGCAGCTCAATGGGAGGATCCGCCAACAGACCCGCCCGGGTTGGGGGAGGGGGGGATCAGCCGGAAACGTGCCCTCGCGCGGCGTGGTTCGCCAGGGTGGTGTGGTCCCCGAGTCAGAGTAGCGGTTTCCCGGAATCTCCCCGGACGCGGAACCGAACGACCTGCTGCACATCGAACTCATCCCGCCGTATGCCGTAGAGGCGATCGTCCCTGAACAGCGCCGGACGGAAGCGCGCAGGCATCGTGACGACTCCGTAGAATCGTCCCGTTGCACTGAACACGTCCCACCTGTCAGATGCACAGTCATCTGGGGCTTGGAGAGTCCTGACCCGCTCCAATGACATGGCGGACGGCGCGGTCACCTCCTGTACCCAGATCGACCCCCTCGGACCGGAATAGACAGCAGTGAACGCTGGGAACGTGTCGCCGAAGGTCCACAGATTCTGCAGTCTCTCGACCTGGGCGGGAGGAGCCCCTGCCCGGCTCCAGCCCTCCGCCATGTGTGACCTGACCACCGCGATGTCAGCCTGCGTAACGGATGGGCGCGTGTGCTCCATGACCACTGCGAGAACAGGCGCTCCGTCCGGCGAGAAGACCTCGAGGCGGTATCCGTCGCTCACGCCCAGAATGAGGCCACCGTTCGCAGTGACGTCCCATAAGGGCTCCGGAGCGTACGCGAAAAACCTGGGCGACCACGGGTCTGCAAGCCGTAGTATTTCGCCGGACGGGAAGCCTGTGAGCGTGTCTGCGCGAGTCCCCGCCGGCGTCCACCTCACCATGACGTCCTCGGGATTCTCGGAAGCGGGCCGCCCCAGGACGATGGGCCGAAGCTGTTCGAGAATCCGACCCGAGCTGTTGGCACGGAACGATATCGTCAGGCCGTCCGCACGGCGGTAGCCTGTGGCGCCGAGGAAGGAACCTTCCGGAGAAAAGCGGTTCATACGCTGACTACGCCGGTCGGGAACGAGGAGGGTGTCGCCGGGACCCATGAGAACTGTCTGCGCGCCCGTAAACTCCCCCGGCCCTTCGCCGCGCCTGCCCACGGTCGCTTCGTGTACCCCCTCGGCCGAGAATACCCTGATCTCCTGTGCCTGGTCATCCAGCACGAACACACGCCCTCGCGAGTCGACTGCGATCCCTCCGATGCTGCCGAACTGGTAGGCCGGAGCCGCAGCCTCGGCGCCGATGGCCAGCTCTTCCTCAAGTGTCCACTCCTCGCCGGCAGGCCAGATACCGGTGTGGGTGTTCCTGACGATAGTGATGCCCGCACTGTCGGTTACGGTGCCCGTCCAGCGGGAAGCCCGCTCCGTGCACCCGGTGAGAAGAGCGAGAGAGAGGATCGCCAGAACAGCGGAGCGAGCGCTGGCCCGTCGCGCAGCCCCGGGTGGAATCCGCGCATGACACACTCGACCGGGTGCTAGTCGGCCGGCGCAAGCTTGAGGCTGTTCGGGAATCTGGCTCATAGCCGCCCCGCGTCGAGAGTGCGATGGGGCAGACCACAGGGGCAGGGAAGGAAGGAAGTCCAACCCGCCCTATTGGCCCGAAGGGCATGGTAGGCTGCAGGTCCAGGGGTGGCAATCGGTGAGAACTCTCTCTGGGACAACCCGGACGCCATGGTCGGGGCGGTGCGGGCCTTCCTGGACAAGATGGATCAGGGGCAGGGCGGCTGAGGGACAAGCGCACCAGTGCCGGAGTGGCGAAGGCCCTGGACGCGGCCAAGAGCGTCGGGGTGGCCACGACGACGGGGGTCTCCATCGGCACCCCGGCGTACATGGCTCCGTAGCAGCTGATGGCGGGGGGCTCGCGATAGGAGCTCACCTTTCGCAACGGTCGAAGTGCCGTTCCTCACGGCAGACCGATCCGGTCGAGGAGCTGCCGCATCCGGGGATCGTCGCGGATCGGTGCGAGCATGGGGTCGATCCCGATGTCCAGGACGAATGGGTCACGGGCACGGACGGCGTGGTCCAGCAGCGCGAAGACCCTGTCCCCATCTCCCAGCGCGGCGTATGCGGTGGCGAGGACCCAGTCGTTGTCGCCGGGCATCTTCTCCACCGTGCGAATCTCGCGCAGCGCATCCGCGCGGCGGCCGGCCCAGGCGTAGATGTACGCCGTATACCCCAGCGCGAGGGGGTCCCCGGGGGCCAGCGTCCGAGCCCGCTCGACCGTGGCGATCGCCTCCGCCATACGACCGAGCGACACGAGATTCACGGCTGCGTTGCCCAGGGTGAGCGGATCGTCGGGGGAGAGCGCCAGCGCCGCATCGAGCGCCTCGCGCGCCCGATCGAACTGTCCAAGGTAGCCGTAGATGATCCCGAGATTCCCGCTTACTCCAGGGTCCAGCGGGTCCAGCTCCACCGCCCTGCGCGCTTCAGCGATCCCTTCATCCCGCCGCGCGAGCTCCAGTAGCAGCAACCCGAGGAGACTGCGGACCCGCGCATACCCCGGATTCAACGAGAGCGCGCCCCTGTAATGCGCTTCCGCACTGTCGAAATCCCAGTCGCGGAACTCCGCGATGAAGCCGAGCACGTACTCCGTCTCAGGGAGGTCGGGGCCAATCGCCAGGGAGCGCCGGGCAAGCCCCCTCGCCGTCTCGAATAGCTCCTCGCGCGGCCCCCAATGCGCGTATGCCTGATAGCTAGACACCCGCCCGAGCTCCGCGTAGGCGCGCGCGTAGCCCGGGTCGCGGGCGATCGCCTGTTGGAGGAGCCCGGCCGCCCGCGCCGTGCCTTCTCGCGTGTAGGGGCGCAGCAGCTGGAGCGCCTGTAGCAGCAGGGCGTGCGCTTCGGGGACTCGCGTCTCCTCGACCACCAGCGGCGTGGCGGCCACGTCGCCCCCGAGCTTCACCTCCAGCGCACCCACGATCGCCCGGGCAATCTCGCCCTGCACGGCGAAGATGTCTCTGAGCTCCCTGTCGTAGCTCTCGCTCCAGAGATGGTAGCCGCTCCTGGCGTCGATGAGCTGTGCCGTGATACGCACTCGGTTGCCCGCCGTGCGCACGCTCCCCTCCAGCACGTGCGCCACATGGAGCGCCCGGGCGATGGAGTCCAGCGGCGCCCGGCTACCCTTGAAGGCGAAGGAACTGGTCCGCGAGATCACCCGGAGCTGCGGCAGCTGGGCGAGCACGTTTAACAACTCCTCCGTCACCCCGTCGGAGAAGTACTCCTGCGCGCTGTCCGCGCTCATATTCACGAAGGGAAGCACAGCGATGGAACCCTGCTCCAGGACGGACTCCTTACCGGGCGTCCGGGCGCCCGGGGAACCGACCGACCCTCCTGCCGCCTGCGGCGCCGGCCCGGCTCCTCGTATCACCAGCGCGAGCACGCCCCCGGCGACAACGAGGATACCAGCGATCATGACCAACTCCGGCCCACTCACTCGCTGCGCACCCTTCTCGCCGTGGTACCAGGCGAGGACCAGCGCAGCGAGAAACCCCACGGCCAGGACTCCGATGGCGCCCTGCTGCACCGCGTCAGGCCAATGGAAGGCGTCGTGGAGGAGGTCGAGAAGCTGGAGCGCGAGCCATGCCGCGGCGAGGTACGCCGCACCCCAGTGGGCCAGCTTGCGACGCCTGAAGCGCTCGAGGAAGGACCGAGGCACGTTCATGCGCACCCTCGACGGATCGTGTGCGCATCAACGATGGGTCGGTCCCGTGTCAGGAGCAAGAGGGAATCCCCCCGGATATTTCGGCGCCTGATTCAGGCGAGGCTCGAGCGCCCCGTTGTTGGCATTCGCCGGTGTTCCGCTGGTGGCCCGTGCAGCATAGGTAATCCGGTCACGGGGCACACCGAGGGATGGGGCAGGGGCCTGAGGAGGCGGCGAATACAATCCCACACCTTACCCCACACCCTCACAGCCGAAACGTCCTAGATGCGTTGTGCCCGTAGCGGTATCGCCGACTCGGACCCCTCACGCCGGGACTCACGAAGCGACGACCGCCGGCTAGACGCTCCCCTCGGTAGCTCACGCCGGGGCCTGGCGCTCGGTGTAGGGGATGCCCGTCACGCGGAACAGGAAGACGAACATCATCAAAGGACCCACCAGGGTCAGCGGCGCTGCGTGTCCGATGAGGACGTACGCCCACCAATGCACCCACTCGAAGAAGTAGTTCGGATGCCTCGAATAGCGCCACAGCCCGACCCGGCAAACGACGCCTCGGTTCGAGGGATCGGCGCGAAACGCCGTCAGCTGGCCGTCAGCCACTGTCTCTCCCGCCACCGCTGCCAGCCAGAGCACGACGCCGGCCACGGCCCACCCGTCGAGGGGGCCACCCCGCATGGCAGCCGCAATCGGAACCACGAACAGCGCGGCGACCACTGCCTGGGCGAGGTACAGAAGCACGAAGTTGCGCGCTGCGGCGCCCGCCCACGCTTCCCGTAGCGCACGATACCGCCCGTCTTCACCCCGGCCGGCCAGGACGCGATCCTTGAGGAGGAAGTACGAGAGGCGCGACGCCCACGCCACCGCCAGGGTCCCCACCACCACCCGGCGCCCGTCCGTCCCCTCTGAGACCAGGCCCGCACCAACGGCGCCGAGCCCTACCAGGAGCGACCATCCCAGGTCCGCCGTGGTCGCGCCGCGGGTTCGTGTCTGGATCCCCCACAGCGCCAGCTGCAAAGCGAGGGCGGCGGCGCACCGTGCGGCGACCTGCAGCACGACCGGCTGGCCGCGCATCGTCGAGGGGCCCACGACCCGTCTGCCTACCCCCTCAGGAGCACCAGTAGCGTCGAGAGCGTAACGACGGAGAAGAGCGAGCTGAGGAGCACCGTCCGGGCCGCCACAGCCGCGGCCGCGTCGTAGCGGGCGGCAAAGAGGTAGACATTGATGCCACTGGGCATGGCCGCCGTCATCACCGCGACCGAGAGCCAGAGACCGTCCAGGTGCAGGACCCACAGCCCAACCGCCCAGACCACCAGGGGGTGTACAAGCAGCTTGAGCGCGGATAGTACGGTGCCGGGGCGCAGATCACCGGTGAAGGGGTAACCCGCCACCGCCGCGCCCATGGCAAAGAGGGCACACGGCACCGCTGCGGCCCCCAGCAGCTCCAGCGGCCGGTCCACCGGCGCGGGCAACGCGACACGGGTGAGGTTCAGGAGGGTCCCCACCGCCAGACCCAGCACGATGGGATTCCGTGCAAGCACCCGCACCAACTCTCCGACCTGCTCGCCCCATGACACCCCTCTGCCCCGGCTCCATTGGATGAGACCCGCGGTGAGAGGCATGAACAGGGCCGAGTGGAAGGAGATGATGAGGAAGAGCGGCAGGGAGGCTTCAGGCCCGAATGCCGTGAGGATCACCGGGACCCCCACCATGACCGTGTTGGAGAATGCGGCGCCCATGCCGAAGATCGCGCCTTCGTCCAGGGGCCGGTCGAAGACCAGGCGCGCCGTGGCGATCCCGAGGGCCCACACGGTGAAGGAACCCGCGTAGAACGCCACCAGGAAGGACCACTGGATGTGCTGCGGAATCTCGAGCCCGGCCATGCTCCGCAGGAGGAGGGCGGGGATGGCTAGGTTGAAAACGAAGGCCACCATCCCCTCCACCCCGGCGGGCTTCATGATTCCCATACGGGCGGCGAGAAAGCCCAGCGCGGCGATACCGAAGACGGGCGCGACGACGTGTAGTAGAACGGG
>JAJDNI010000093.1 GCA_022340755.1 Gemmatimonadota bacterium | reverse complement strand
ACCCCGACGGGGGATCGGCTGCTGGGAGTGGTTGGCGGAAGCCAGACCGAGAGGTTTCGGCTGGAATGGCGCCAACTGGGGACGCTGTACTTTCGGCTGGACTTCCTCGCCGGCTCTCAGTACACCACGCAGGCCGTGACTGTCTCGCCCGGGAACGAAGTCGACGTGGAGATCCCGGCGAGTCCCACCAACATCATCGTCCGGGTCCGGTAGCTGTCGGAACTCAGCGTCCCCAGGGCCTGGCCCCGGAGGGCGCGTGCTCAGCGTCCCGCCATCTCGTCCAGGTAGCTGCCGATCTCCCGGCGCTCCTGTGCAGTCATCCGCGGCGCGGTGGTTTCGAGCTGCTTGACGAAGGCCACCACTTCTGCGGGCTGAGCGGGGTGACCGACGTTGCGGTGCCCCGGCATGATGAGCGAGTCCGCGATCTTCTTCCCCGAGCCGTCCAGTACGAAGTAGAAGGGGATGCCCGTGGTCGCCCCGCCGCTCATGGCATCGAGCAGCTCGCGCGCGCCCGGGTTCTCCTGGGCGACCTTGGCCCCACTATCCAGGGCGTCCAGCTGCACCACGACGAAGTTGTCACGCATGAGCTTGCCGGCCGCGTCGGGGCTCTCGAGGAAGGTCGCGAACCGGTGGCACCACCCGCACCACGACGCGCTGAAGTACACCAGCACGTTCTTCTGCTCCGCCTTGGCGGCAGCTACCGCCTCATCGACGAGTTGCGCAGCCGGTGGGGGGGCCTCAGGGGCGGCCTTGGACGGCGCAGGCGTCTGGGCGGCGAGGGGTACCGCGACAATCAGGAGGGCAGGGACGAGAGTGCGCGAACGGACTCGGGGCATGCGACCTCCAGCGAAAGCACTACGCGCCTTCAAGGTCGGCCAGACCCCCGGGGGCGCGCAACCTGCGAGGCATGTGCGCCCCTGCGCCGAGCTCACGCGCCCGTCTTACTCGCCGTAGGGCACCCAGATGTTCTTCACCTGCGTAGCCTCCCGCAGGAATTCTTCACCCTCCCCCCGACGTGAATCCGCCCAATCTCTTGAACGGCCGTAACTTACCCACGTCCGCTTCATGTTCCCCGTGGATGCCTTCTCGACGTTGGCCGAGCCCGCGGCGCTACCGAAGTACCAGATGCCGTCGACGTCGTCGTGAGCAGCGAGGGTGGGCACCACTTCGTCGTGCAGACCGGTGACGATGTTCACCACGCCCGCCGGCACGTCCGAGGTCTCCAGGACCTGGTAGAAGTCCGTGGCCGCCAGCGGGGCGACCCTGGATGGAATCGTGACCACAGCGTTGCCCATGGAGATGAGCGGCGCCACGCACGACACGAAACCGAGCAGCGGGTGGGCATCGGGACACACCGCCCCGATGACGCCGATGGGCTCGTTCATCGCGAGGGTGACGTTGCGGAAGGGTGTGGCGTGGACCCGCCCGTCCCACTTGTCTGCCCACGCCGCGTAGCTGAAGAGGCGGCGCACCGACGCTTCCACCTCGGCTTGCGCCGACGCCTCGTCACCCGACAGAGCCGTCAGTCGGGCCGCGAGCTCCGCGCGTCGGGCATCCAGGTTCTCGGCCACGTAGTAGAGGATCTGCGCCCGGTTGTGGGCCGCGCGCGTCGCCCAGCCGCGTTGCGCCTTGCGGGCAGCTTCGACGGCGTTACGCACATCCTTCCTGTTGCCTCTCCCCACCTCGCCGACCACTGCGCCCCGGGCGCCCGTCACGCTCATGCTGGCGTCGCCGTCGGGGCGGACCTGCTTGCCGCCGATGTAAAGCTTCGCCGTGCGGTCGATGCCGTGTGGCCCGGCCGTCGGGGGAGACTCAGCCGCGATCGGCGGCGCCGCCGCCACATCATCCACACCCGACTCTTCCCACGAAGGACGCACGTACTCCCACAAGCCCTCGAGCCCGCCTTCGCGCCCGAACCCGCTCTCACGATATCCGCCGAAGCCGGAGGCGGCATCGAAGAGATTGGTGCAGTTCACCCAGACGGTCCCGGCCTTCACCTTGGGCGCGATGTCCAGGGCCAGGTTCACGCTCTCGGTCCAGATGGACGCTGCGAGCCCGTAGCGGGTGTCGTTCGCGAGAGCCACGGCCTCCGCCGGTGTGCGGAACGTCATCATCACCACGACGGGTCCGAAGATCTCAACTTGGGCGAGGGTCCCGGAGGGCGCACAGTTGGTGCATAGGGTGGGCGGAAAGAACCACCCGTCCTTCGGGGCGCTCCAGGTCGGCTGCCAGACCTCCGCACCCTCCTGACGCCCCTTCTCCACGAGGTCGCGAATGCGCTCCAGCTGAACGGGCGCCACGATGGCTCCCATGTCCACCGCCTTGTCCAGCGGATCACCCATGCGGAGGGTCTCCATGCGGGCGTGGAGCTTCCGCTCCAGAGCCGCGGCGATACCCTCCTGGGCGAGGATCCTCGATCCCGCGCAGCACACCTGGCCCTGGTTGAACCAGATGGCGTCCACCACGCCCTCCACCACGGAGTCCAGGTCGGCGTCTTCGAAGACGATGAAGGGCGACTTGCCACCGAGCTCGAGGCTCAGGCGCTTACCGCTCCCCGCGGTGGCGGTGCGGATGATACGACCCACTTCCGTGGAGCCGGTGAAGGCGATCTTGTCCACGTCCGGATGCTCGACGAGCGCGGCCCCGGTCCGTCCGTCACCCGTCACGACGTTCACGACGCCCGCAGGCAGGCCCGCGTCCCGGCAGACCTCCGCGAAGAGGAGCGCCGTCAGGGGGGTGAACTCGGCTGGCTTCAGCACCACAACGTTTCCGGTGGCCAGGGCCGGGGCGATCTTCCACGCCAGCATGAGCATGGGGAAGTTCCACGGGATGATCTGCCCCACCACCCCCACGGGCTCGTAGTCGGGCAGCTCCTCCTCCATGAGCTGGGCCCAGCCGGCGTGGTGGTAGAAGTGCCTGGCGACGAGGGGGATGTCCAGGTCGCGCGACTCCCGGATGGGCTTGCCGTTGTCCATGCTCTCCAGGACGGCGAAGAGCCGGGCGTGCTTCTGGATCCTGCGCGCCAGCGCGTACAGGTACCGTGCGCGGCCATGCGGCCCCAGGGCCCACCACTCCGGCTGTGCCCCCCGGGCGGCCCGTACGGCGGCGTCGACGTCCGCCTCGGAGCCCTGGCGGACGCGCGCCGTGGCCACCGCGGTGGCAGGGTTGGCCGTCTCGAACGATTCGCCGCCGCGCGGGTCGGTGAAGGTTCCCCCGATGAAGTGCCCGAACGCCCGCCCGTGCTCCTCGAGCCAGGCGTTGGCGCGCTCCGCGCTTTCCGGTGCCGGGCCGTACTCCATCGTCTCGAAGATCTCGGCGATTCTGCTCATGCCAGGGGATGCCGGTGTTGGGCCGAATAGCGGCCGGTGACATGGTGCTCCAGCTGCCGCTCGATGTCGCCCAATAGCGACGAGGCTCCGAAGCGAAAGAGCTCGGGCTGCAACCAACCCGTACCGAGCTCCTCCTTCATGAGGACGAGCCAGGTCAGGGCCTCCTTCGCGGTGCGGATCCCGCCGGCGGGCTTGAAGCCGATCAGGTAGCCGGTTCGCTCGGCGTATGCGCGCACCGCTCGTGCCATGGTGACGCCGACGGGCAGCGTGGCGTTCACGCTCTCCTTGCCGGTGGACGTCTTCACGAAGTCCGCCCCCGCCATCATGCACGCCAGGCTGGCCCTGGCCACGTTGCGCAGCGTGGCCAGCTCTCCGGTGGCGAGGATGGTCTTCAGGTGGGCGTCCCCGCATGCCTCTCGGAACGCCTGAACCTCGTCGTACAGAGCCTCCCAGGCCCCTGTGAGCACGTGCCCACGAGTCACGACGATGTCGATCTCGCGGGCTCCGGCTTCCACCGAAGCGCGAATCTCCTGGATGCGTTGGGGCAGGGGACTCAAGCCGTGGGGAAAGCCCGCAGACACGGCAGCGACGGGGATGCCGCTTCCGGCCAGCGCCTGTACGGCGGCCTCCACCAGCTGATGATACACGCAGACCGCGGCGACGCGGATGGAGCCGTCGTTCATGCCCATCTGTTCGAGAATGTCCGCCCGGACGGGGTGCCGTGCCTTCGCGCACAGGCGTCGTACACGTCCGGGCGTGTCGTCACCGGAGAGCGTCGTGAGGTCGATGAGTGTCACCGCCTTCATCAGCCACGCGGCCT
>JAJDNI010000067.1 GCA_022340755.1 Gemmatimonadota bacterium | reverse complement strand
CTTGAGCGGGATCGTTCCAGATGCCCCGCTGCTGGAGCCGCTGGATGGCGTCCAGGATCGCCTGGGCGTCGGTGGCGTCCTGGCCACCGGCCCTCAACTGGTTCCGTAGCTCCTCGGCTTGGCGGCCCCGCTCCCGCATCTCCCGCGTGAGCTGCCTGATGTCCTCGGGGGTAAGCGGGCGCAGCCGCCCGGGCCCGCCCGGCTGCGCGTCGGCTCCACCGGAGGCGCGGGTGTCGACGCCTCCCCGCGGGTTGCCGCCCGATCGGCCGCCCTGCTGGCCGGCCTGGCCCTTTTGCTGCCCCCGTTGGCCCGATCGGCCTTGCTGCTGACCTTGCTGACCTTGCTGGCCGGGTTCGCCTGACTGCCGGCCAGGCTGTCCCTGCTGACCCTGCTGCTGTCCGGGCTGGCCCGCCTGGCCCTGTCCGGCCGAGTCGCCCGGCTGGCCCTCGGTAGCCTGGCCCGCGCGCGACCGGTCTCCCGGCGCGGGGTCCCGCAGACGGCGATCCATCGCCTCCATGCCCTGCACGAGGTCACGGGTGTTCTCCAGCGCCTCTCTCAAGGGGTCGGGCTTGGCCTCGTCGGTGGCGTCCCTCGCCTCCTGCAACTTCTGTCGCAGGGCTTGGATGTCACCTTCGATGCCCAACTCCAGAGTCAGGGCCGATTCGGGGTCGTACTGCTCGATGGTGCCCTTGGAGTACTGAATCTTCTCCT
Organism: Gemmatimonadota bacterium; assembly: GCA_022340755.1. Classification (GTDB taxonomy): domain Bacteria; phylum Gemmatimonadota; class Gemmatimonadetes; order Longimicrobiales; family Gaopeijiaceae; genus SZUA-318. The sequence continues at coordinate 18,060 of JAJDNI010000067.1, read as the reverse complement.
TGAGCTTCGAGTTGCGGATCTGGTCGGCCGCCTCCTGCAGCTTCTGCGCGGCGTCGGGCTGTTCACTCCGTGACACCGACGCGGCGCGGTCGAGGGCCTGCTCGAGGTCGGAAACCGAGCCGGTCATCTGGTCCTTGCGGTCCCGCAGACGGTCGATGGCGTCCGATCGGCCCTGGCCGCTCTGCGGCAGCCCGCGAACCCCCTGCTCCACGTCCCGTTGCTGCCGAGCCAGCTCGTCGGCCTGCCGCAGCGCGTCGTCCGCGTCGCGCCGAGCGCGCTCGGACTGGGCCTGTTGCAGGCGTCGACGGGCTTCCTCGAGACGGTCCGCGGCGGCGTTGGCCTCCGCCTGTGAGGCGCTTCCGGAGCGCGCCGCCGCGCGTCGCATGGCGTCGGCGGCTTCCTGAAGGCGCCGGGCGGTGTCCTCCAGCTCCGGATCGCCGTTCTGGCGTGCGAGGCGCTGCAGCTGGCGGGCCGCCTCCTCGGTCTCGTCCGCCAGGCTCCGCTGCTGGTCGCCGCCGCCTCCCGCCGAGGACGCGGACGAGCTTTGGCTCCCGCCCTGCTGACCCTGGCGGCGCTGGCGCTCCGCTTCCTGCTGCTGCCGGCGCGCCAGCTCCTTGAGCTTCTCCAGGAGGGCGTCGACCTGGTCGTCAGACTGCTGCTGCTCGCCCCTGCGGACCGTCTCGTACTGGTTCTTCATCTGGTCGAGCTGGAGCTCGAAGAGGTCCGCCAGGTCGTCGGCCGCCTGCTGCTGTCCGCCGCCGCCCCCTCCTTCCTGGCTCTGCTGCTGGACGACGCGGCGTTCGTACGTGTCCTCGGCCTGCTGCAGGAAGCGCAACGCGATTTGCTCCTCGGGGAGCGCCTGCTTCAGGTCCTCTTCATCGAGGCGGGCCTTGGCCCGAACCATGGCGGAATCCGCCCGGGGGAGGATCGTGGACACGTCGCGGAAGCCCGAATCGGAATCGGCGATTCCGCGGTTCCGCATGCGCTCCACCAGCGTGCTCACCTGCCCGCGGAGTCGCTCCTGAGCCAGCCCGACGCTCACCACGTTCTGGCTGAACTCGTCGCCTCCGTAGGTGTCCTTCTGGCGGACGAGGTTGAAGGTCGCGGCGATGATCTGACGCTGAAGCTCCGAGAGCGACTGCTCGGGCTGCTGGCCGCTCGCTCCCTGACCCTGCCCGCCCTGGCTCTCTCCCTGCCGATACGTGCGCTCGAAGGGACGCACCTGCAGGAAGTAGATGTCGCTGGCTACGGGGATGGCCCCGTCGCGGGTCCGATTGTCCCGAGCGAGGGCGTAGTACGACACCAGGTCGCCGGGCTCCACACCGAACTCCTCCAGATAGAGGGTGTGCCCCGTGGACACGTCGGTGAGGGGCGCGCCGCTCGCCTTGAACACGGACACGGTGTCTTCCGCACCGCCGTTCACGGAGTAGACCAGGCGTATGTCCCCGATGCCGTAGTCGTCGTCGGCCTGCACCTGCAGGTAGACCTCCTCGATGGGGGAGGCCTGGGTATCCCGGCCGGGCTTGGTGAAGCGCACCGACGGCTCCTGGTCATTCAACAGGTCGATGGTGTATTCCGGAGACGCGTTCACCATGTCGCCGTTGTCCCGGGCCAGGTCGACGCGGTAGAAGCCCTTCGCGCCGACGGTAAAACGTCCCACCAGGGTGCCGTCGTCGGCGGGCGTGAGCGAGTCTCCGGGCTGGCCTCCCATCACCAGGCGTCCGGCCGCCGCGGGGATGGTCGGCGTCACGTGCACCTCCACGACGGTGCCGGGAAGCGCCGCCACGTCACCCCCGTCCTCCACGGTCCGGGGGGGCAGCCCGGTGTACGCCGGGAAGTGGTAGACCAGGTCCAGCCGGTCGACGTATGGCAGCTCGGCCACGTCGATGGCGTAGGTCGGGGACCGCACCCCTGAAGACTCGACGAAGTACTCTGTGCGGTCTTCCACTCCCAGGAGCATCAGCTGGAACCCGCCCTCGTCGCCGGTGAGCATGCTCATCCGCTGGAAGGGCGCGTCGGGAGCCGTGCGCGTGAAGACCGACGCCTCGCCCGCATCGAACCCGGTGAGCGTCGCCGTGATGAGCTGGTCCGTTCCCCGGGGGATGGTGACGCTGCCCGGGGTGACCGCGATGGCGAAGGGGCTCACCGCTCCGGCGTCCCGCGTGGGAATGAGCAGCGCCGACACGCCCGTCCGCAGATGCGTGGGGCCGAGGAGCGACATGGCCACGGCGGCCACAACCACGACCGTGAGGATTCCGCCGAAGCGGTACAGGGCCGGCTGCTCGACGCGTCGCCCGTACTCCACCCGACGGGCCCGCTCCATGGCGATCTCCCTCACACGGCGCGCCAGCGCGGGGGACGGATGCCGCACCTCGTCCGCGTCCAGGGCGCTCACCACCGCGTGCTCCAGCGATGGCTCGTGCTCCTCCAGGTAGAGCGCCACCTGTGCGGCGGTGAGGCGACGCAGAAGGGGCCTGATCAGGAATACCCAGGCGGAGGCGACAAGCGTCCCCCAGGTGAGCACGCGCAGCCAGACGACGGCCCCGGAGGCGAAGCGCGTGCGCTCCAGAGCGAGGGACGACAGGAACACCACGGCCGTCGTCAGGCCCACGGTCCATGACAGCCCCCGGAGGATGACGCGCAGCCGCCAACGGCGCTTCACGCCAGCTACGAGGCCGAGGATTCTCGCGCGTCCGGTGTCTCCGCTCATCCGATTCCTCCTGCTCGGCACACTACATCGGTGCGGTGGCCCGCCGCCACCGTACCTCCCCACGTCCCCGTTCCCCGATCGGTCCGACGTCCCCCGACGTCGGATCGGTCACCCGTCCCGGAGAACCTCTACGCGCGTAGTCCCACGCATCCCATCTAACCCGTGACTCCACTCTGGGTCCCGCCTCTGCGCCGTGAGACCCAGTTGGAGAGGAGCGTATCGAGAAGGAGCAGCCCGAACGCGGCGTACAGCAGGTATCGCCACACCGATTGCCGCTTCTCGAGATCCGCCCGTCGGAGAGTCTCGGCTCCGCCGAAGCGCGGCCCCCCTGTTTCGTTCGTTGCCGGTGCCGTGACCTGGGCTGCCAGCTCCGCCGGGTCGAGGCGGGCCAGCGCCGACTCCGTGAGGTCCGGATTGACGGCGATGAGGAACGGTCGCTCCGGCTCCGCGCCGGCCGGCCGGACGGTGTAGAAGCCGCGGTCTTCGAGCGTGAGATATCGAGGGCCCTCGTCGGGGAGCGGCACGGCCGCCCCGGACGGGGTCAGCGCGATGGGCACGACGCCCGGGCCAAGGCCCGCCGCCTCCGGCGAGGCCAGCCCCGCCGACTCCAGCGCGGAGGCATCAGCCAGGTCCAGAACCTGTCCGGCGGTGAGCCACGGTGTCGCCTCTCCCCGTCCGCTGAGGTACTCCATCATCTGATGCACGAAGGGCAGATACACGGGCTGCAGGGCCAGGTCGTTCCAGAACTGGTCGAGCCCGGACGTCCACACCAGCAGCTGCCCCTTGCCCCTGTGGCCCTCCACCAGCGCGGGCGTGCCGTCGTCGTAGCGGGCCAGCACACGCGCCGAGTCGCTGGCCTGGAAAGCTCGCGCTCGGTAGAAGCGCGCCGTCGTGAAGTCGCCGCTCCGGGGTCCGGCGAAGACCTCGAAGACCGGGCTGTCGTGATCGAGGAAGCCAAGACGACCGCCCTGACCGTCGGCTCGGTCCTCGATGTTCCCCGCGGTACCGGGCAGGAGGTCGGCAGCCGACGCGGGCCACGACGCCTCCTGGCCGAGCACCACGAGGACCCCTCCCCCCGCTTCGACGAAACGGCGGACCCGCGCTGCGGAGGCCCCGTCGATGCGGGTGTCGTTCAGAACGAGAACCTCCGCGTCGGTGACGTCCTCGCTGCGCACGTCGTCGTGTCGGCGGACGCGCACGCGGAACCGGCCGTCCGCGGAGATCTCCAGCGCACGCCGAAGGTAGAGGCTGGCGTTGCGGCCGGTGCGCGCGCCCTCCACCACTGAGATCGGGATGGCGCTCCCCGGCGAGAGGACGAAGTAGCGCGCGTCGTCCGCCACGAGGCCGTCCGCCGGCACGGTGACCGCGCCGCGTGTGTGCGGCAGCGACAGGGTGAACGGCTGGAACGTCACGGATCGGGCACCGTTCGCCGGGATGCGCACCGTGCGCGTCTGGACCGTCTGGCCCTCGAGGACCAGCGAGACCTCCACGTCCTGGGGGGCCTGGCCACCCTGGCGTACGATGCGGGCCGTGGGAGTCACCCGCTCACGCCCACCCGTGGCCTCGCGGGGCAGCGAGACGGCGGCCACCTGGACGTTCTCGGGGAGATCGACCCCCACCGGCACCGGCGTCAGCGTGGTGCCCGGCGGCAGGTGCACCCCTTCGTCGCCGATCCAGCCGTTCTTCTGGAAGTCGGTGATCAGGACCACTTCGCCCGCGGGGAGCTCCGACTCCTCGAGGATCGTCTGCGCCACCTTCAGCGCCGGGCCGAAGCGGGTGGCCCCGGATCCAACATGCACGGTGTCCAGAGCGCCCACGAGCCGCCGCCGATCCGAGGTGGAGCGCAGCACCACCCGGGCGCCTCGGGCGAAGGTCACCAGACTCGCCCGGTCCAGCGGCCCCAGCTCGTCGAACACCCGTTTTGCCGCGGTCGTGGCTCTCTGAAACGCGTTGCCCACACCCATGCTGTACGACTCATCCAGCAGGACCACCACCTCCCTGGGGCCTCCGCGTCCGGAGCCGGCCACCGCCGGGTTCTCGAAGAGCGGCCTCGCGAACGCGACCGCGAGCAGCGCGAGGGCGAGTGCCCGCAGGCTGAGCAGCAGCCAGTGCTCGATGCGCCTACGGCGCTGCTCCTGGAACGGGATCTGCCGTAGGAACGTCAGCGAGGGGAATAGCACGACGTTGCGCCGCTGGCGTCGCGTCAGATGGAGAATGATGGGGATGACGATGCCCGCGAGCCCCAGCAGGAAGAGCGGAACGAGGAAAGTGAGGCTCATCGTGTCCGGCTCAACCGCTCACGCGCCGCGAGATACGCGAACAGCGCGAGGTCCAGAGGCTTCGACGTGTCGAGGAGCTGGTAGTCGACGCGGATGCCCGCGAAGCGGTCGCTCAGCTCGGTGACATGGTCCTGCACCAGTCGCAGGTATTCCTCCCGGAGGCGATCGGGGATGACGGGGATCTGGTCTCCCGTCTCCAGGTCCTCGAAGGCAGAAGGGTCCTGGAAGGGAAAGGTCAGCTCGGCGGGGTCCAGGACGTGGAAGACGATGACGTCGTGGCCCCGGGCCTTGAGGAGGCCCACCGAGCGGAAGACGGTGTCTGCGTCTTCGTAGAAGTCCGACACCACGACGAAGATCCCCTTCCGCCCCATGAGCTCGGTGATCTGCAGCAGGGGCTCCCCCAGGGATCCCGGCCGCCCGGCCTCGACGCCATCCAGGACGTGGAGCACCGTGTCCATGTGCTTCATGGACGGGGGCACGTAGTCCACGATGGCGTCGTCGAAGGTCACCAGACCGACGCGATCGCGCTGGCGCCGGCTGAAGAAGCACAGCGCGGCGGTGAGGTAGCGCGCGTAGTCCAGCTTGGTGACCTCGTGGCTCGTGTAGCTCATGGATCGTGACACGTCCAGGAGAACCACGAAGTTCGCGTTGGTCTCCGCCTCGAACAGCTTGATGTAGTGGCGGTCGGTGCGCGCGAACAGGCGCCAGTCGATGCGTCGGATGTCGTCGCCCGGCATGTAGGGGCGGTGCTCGGCGAAATCCAGGCTGAAGCCCAGGTACGGGGAACGGTGCAGCCCCGCCAGAAAGCCGTCCACCACCGTGCGCGCCAACAGCTCCAGGTTGTCGATCCTCGCCAGAACGGCGGGGTCGAGGAACCGGGCTCCCGATGCCACGGCGCGGGGAGGGGTGGACGCAGCCATCGCCTACATCCCCGACGAAGGCACGGGAACCGCATCGAGCAGCATATCCACCAGCTCGGCGGGTGTGCGTCCCTCGGATTCGGCGTGGAAGTTGGTGAGCACGCGGTGACGGAGCACCGGGTGCGCCAGCGCGCGCACGTCCTCGAACGTGACGTGGTACCGCCCGCGCGTGATGGCCCGCGCCTTGCCGCCCAGCACCAGATACTGGGCCGCGCGCACGGACGCGCCGTAGGCCACCCACTTCTTCACGAAGTCCGGACACCCGTCACCGGGTCGGCTTGTGCGGGTGAGATTCACCGCGTAGTCGAGCACCGAGTCGGAGACCGGCACCCGGCGTACGAGCTTCTGGAACGCGACGAGGTCCTTGCCGGTGACCGCGTGCTGGAAATCGGGCTCCTGGATGGCGGTGGTGGTGCGCACCACCTCCAGCTCCTCGTCCCGGGACATGTGGTCGATGATGATCTGGAACATGAACCGGTCGAGCTGCGCCTCGGGCAAGGGGTAGGTCCCCTCCAGCTCAATGGGGTTCTGCGTCGCGAACACGTAGAAGGGCTCGTCCAGCGTGTACGTCCGACCCTGTACGCTCACCCGGTGCTCCTGCATGGCTTCCAGCAGCGCCGCCTGCGTCTTGGGGGGTGTGCGGTTGATCTCGTCGGCAAGGACGATGTTGCTGAACACCGGTCCGGGTGCGAAGACCATCTCCCGTCGTCCCGTCTTCGGATCCTCTTGGATGATGTCCGTGCCGGTGATGTCCGACGGCATGAGGTCCGGAGTGAACTGGATTCGGCTGAACTCCAGGTCGAGCACCTGGGCGATGCTGTGGATGAGGAGCGTCTTGGCGAGGCCAGGGACGCCCACCAGCAGACTGTTGCCCCCCACGAAGAGGGTGAGCAGCACCTCCTCGATGACCTGGTCCTGACCCACGATGAGCTTGCGCAGCTCACGGATGATCTGCTCGCGCCCTTCCTTCATCCGATCGGCCAGGGCGACGTCGTCCTCGCTCTCCAGATGAACCGTTCCCGTCTCTTCGGCGGCCAAAAGACTCTCCTCGTGTCAGTGCGTGGTCGCGTGGGTCAGTGGGTCAGCGCGTAGATGATGTAGTCGATGGCCACCTTGTAGCCCTCATTGGTGATGTCGATGGGGTAGAACCCCGTACCGCTCCACTCCCAGTACTCGCCGATATCGTTGTCGTAGTTCACGATCATCATCAGGCGCTTGCTGGGGTCGTTGTCCTCGAAGACCCCGTAGTACCTGGGGTCCCGTGGCCCATAGGGCGGGATAACGGAGTCGGGGTCGATCTCGAAGAACGAGTCGAAGATCTCGTGACCCTTGCCCAGCTGCATGAACTGCGCTCCGGGGATCACGCGCCGAAACGTGTGGACGAAGTACTGCAGGTCCCGCTCGCCCCGGAAGTCGTCCACGATGAGGAAGCCACCCTTGAGCAGGTAGTCGTGGAGTCCCGTCGCCTCGGCGGGGGAGGGGTTCCATGCCCCCACCTCGCACATGTACGCGACAGGGTACCTCATGAGCTCCGGGTCGTCGGTGGTGAGGACGTCGTAGTCGTCGTCGCCCGGGGCCAGGAGCGTGGTCTCCTGCAGAATCTTGAGAAGGTTGCGCTCGGCCCTGGGGTAGTCGTGGATCCACATGGGGTCGTCCCACCCGTAGGACGGGCGTCCCGTGGTCCGGTTGGGGTCCGCCGTGTAGCGTATGCGCACGAAGTGGAAACGCGCGTCGTACGGGGCGTTCGGATCCAACGTCATCTGCTGGCCCCGGCGTCCGCCCCCGCGGCCGCGCTGCTGGACGCGACCGCGGCGTGGAATCTGTTGCGCCATGAGGGCACGCGCTCCCGGCGGACCGGGAAGGACACCCTCCGCGGTGCGCGCGAGGGGCCCACGCGCCATCTCACCGATGGACCCCAGGGCCAGCAGGAGCAGGATCGCCAACACCCGGATCGGCCTCATGTGTGGGCACCTCCGTCGACACCGGACGCTCGCGGATCCCTCGGAGCGTGTCCGCTACCCGCGGCATCGTCTGGGGTCGAGCCGCTTCCGGAGCCGCCCGTGCGCAGCTTCAAGAGCAGCTCCAGGGCGTCGGAGTAGTTGGGTGCGATCTCCAGGGCCTGGACTACGGTGTGGCGCGCGGCGACGACGTCTCCGGCCTCCCGTTGCGCCACGGCGAGCTGATACAGGGCCTGCGCACGGTCGGTCGGCTTCAGGGCCACCACCGCCTGCCGCTCGCGCACCGCGGTGCCATAGTCCTCCAGCGCGGCTGCGAGGGAAGCCAGGTGCTGGTGCACGTCGATCTCGTAGGGGTCGACCTGCATGACCTTCGACAGGGTCGCTTCCGCGTCCTTTGACCGCCCCAGCCGCTCCTCCAGACTGGCCTCCTCGATGAGCGCGTCGTAGTTGGACTCCGAAAGGGCGTTCAGCCGGGCCAGAGCCGCCAGCGCCCTGGACGAGTCGCCCTTGGCTTCGTGCACCTGGGCGAGCCACCAGTACGGGCTGTCCTGCCCCCCATAGTCCGGGAACATGCGAAGCGCCTCGGTGAGGTGGGGCTGCGCATCGTCGTAGCGCTTGGCGCCCACCAGCAGCGCTCCCAGCCTCAACTGACCCAGGAAGTCTCCGGGGTGGGCGCGGACGAATCGCTCCAGAGCGGGGATCCCGGCGCTGCGCGGCGGAGCGTCGGCGATGGGCGCCAGCCCCTTCAAGGGTCCGGCGAAGCGCTGCTTCATCCAGTCGTCGAAGTCGTCGTCGAAGCGGTCCAGTGACGTGCCGAGCACGGAGGTGAAGAGCTCCTCGGTGCTCCGGCCGTCCCGGTACCCGTCCAGCATGGACCGGATGGCCGTGAAGCCCCATCGGTTCTCGATGAGCTCGAAGACCAGCGACGCTTCGTAGTAGGAGAAGATCACCTGCTGCGGATAGTCCGGCCTCATGAAGCCGTCGTCGAGCTCGCTCACCTTCTTCAGGCGGCCATCGCGAAGGGCCTCCACGAACGCGATCGTCGGCGGCGTGCCCCACCCCGGCCGGGCCCGGCGTTGCTCGTGGACCGCGAGCCCCTCCGAGAACCAGCGCGGGACCCTGTTGCCGGTGATGGCCAGGTGGAAGGCGTGCGACAGCTCGTGCCAGAGGGTGGAGGCCCAGTTGTACTCCCCTTTCTCCCTCGCCGCCGGCGAATCCAGGACCAGGACGCTCCCGAAGCTCACCCCCAGGGCGCCGAGTCCGGTCTCGCCCAGCGTGCGCACGGAGAAGTCGGCATGGCTCGGATACATCTCGACGCGCACCGGCAGTGAAGGATCCATGCCGTAGCGCGCGGAGAGGCTGTCGTATGCCTCCTCGGCCAGGGCCGACACGTAGGGCGCGAGCAGGTCGGCTTCGTCCTTCCGCAGGAAGAGCCGGAAGTGCTCCGTGGGTACGGTCTCGAAGTTCTTGAAGGAGTCCAGGAGATCGAGGCTGTTCTTGAACCACGGGTTGTACGGATCTCCCGCGAACGCCTTCTCCAGGTGCGCACGCGCTTTGGCGATGTTTCCGAGACGGAACTCGTTCATGCCCAGGATGCCCCACGCGTTCCAGGCGGCGGAATCGAGGGCCACCGCGACCTCGGCGCGGTCCACGGCATCGGCGTAGCGGCGCACCTGCACGGCGACCTCGGACACGGTGGCGTCCAGCTGCGCGTAGCGGGGGTTCAGGGCCAACGCCCTGGACCGCGTCGCGCGGAAGGCCTGGGTGTCCCCCGCGATGAAGTCCGCCGCGGCCAGCACCGAGAGCGCGGTCAGCGAGGACGGGTTCACCTCTAGCGCCTTCCGGGCGTCGACTCGAGCCTCGTCGGTGCCCTCGCGGGCCAGGTGGAGCCGAGCCGACTCCACCAGCGCAGCCACCGACCGGGGATTGACCGTGAGCGCGGAGTCGACGCGCTCCCGGGCACCGGGAACGCCGTCGAAGTCCAGGGCCCGGGCCATGTCCACCAGCGCCCGGGGATTCCTCGGGTTCGACGACAGGACCTTCTCCAGTTCCTTCTTGGCTTCGGGGCTGTCGTACTTCTCCAGGAAGAGCTCGCCGGTGAGGAGGTGGGGCTCCGGCCATCCCGGGTCGCGCGCCGCGGCTTCGTCGAAGGCGCGGAGAGCGTCCTGGAAGAGGTCGGGGTTGGTGCGGCCCAGGCGGCGCACGGCCCGCCCAACGGCGACGAGCTGGGCGGCCGTGAGCTGCTGCGGGGCATTGTTGTAGTAGTCGATGAAGCGATCGAAGCGCTGCATCGCCTCGTCGATCTGTCCTCGCTGGAAGAGCAGCTCGGCGAGGTTCGCCTCGGCGATGAGGCGATCACCGGCCTGCGAAGCCACGGCCCGGCGGAACGCGGCCTCGGCCTCGTCCAGACGCCCTCTGGCCCAGAGCACCTCACCCAGCGTGTTGCTCGAGGTGGGGTCGCCGTCCGTCACGGGCTGCGCCGCCGCTTCCGCCTCGTCGTACCGACCCACGGTGAGCAGGGCCTCCACCAGACCCCTGCGGGCTTCGGGAGTCGCCGACCGGGAACGAACGATGGATCGGTATTCCCGAATCGCGTCGTCGTAGGCCCCGGAGCGCAGGGCGGCGCGTGCGCGGTCGAGGGCCTCCCCGGGTGTCTGGGCGAAAATGGCCGTGGCATGGAGCGCCATGGAGGCCAGAACGAAGAGAAAGGCCATCGGCGGCATGCGGCGCTCACGCACGCCTCCCGGCGCCGCCGCAGGACGCCTCCGCGCGTTCACGACTCGTCCCCTCGTCATCCGCCGCCCCCGTGCTGGCGGATCTCCCGGTTCTTGAGACCCAGCTCCACCAGGAGGTTCTCCAGCTGCTCCTGATATTCCTCCGGCGGCATCGACTCCTTCCTGGCGCGCAGGTCGTCGATCTTCTTCTGGATCTCGGTCCGCTCGGCGTACAGTCGCTTCAGGACGGGGTCGTCGGTGGTCGGTGTCGCACCGACCGCGGCGTCGCCCGGGATGCCCAGCCGGAACTCCGACGCGAGCTTGCCGTCGGCGCTGTCCGCCGCCGCCACCATGCTGCCCTCTCCGTCGCCGTTGTCGTCCAGCACGGCGTGCTCCACCTGGAGCAGGTTCTCGTCCTTGTAGTGGCGCTCCGTCTCCTGGCGGGCGTACTGGAAGGCCTCCAGGATCGAGACACGTCCGTCCTTGTCCAGGTCGGCGCCGTCACCCGCGAGGGCGTCGACGAAGTAGCGCGGGAAGACGGTTGCGCTCCGCTCGCGCGACGTGCGTGTCGCCGCCACCACCACGCGGTTCGGGGCGGCCAGGGGCGCGACGAAGCCGCCGCTGGCGCTCGCCGCGTTCACCACCGCGACGTGTTGCGTCTTGAAGGCGTCGAGCGCGGTGGCCAGGTCCGCCGGCGTGAGATCCGGACCGGGCAGATTGAAGCGGACGTCGTCCCCCTCGGCGGTGCCGTGTCCCAGGAGCACGACGAGAATGTCGTCGGAGGGTCCCGCCGACGCGGCCAGTGCGGCCAGCGCGGACATGACGTTGTCCCGGGTGGACCGTTGCTCGGCGTGGTCCGACGCCGAAACGGGGTTCTCCTCGAGAAGCGTGACGTTCGCGGCGTCGACGCGGAGTCGGTTCACCAGGGCCGAGTCCAGGCGCTGGACCAGGTCGTGGAACTCCTTCCTGTATTCGGGCGTGCCCCCCAGTCCCGCCACCAGCAGCACCCTCGTCTGCTGCCCGGCGAGGGCAGGGGCGGTGGCGAGAGCCGCGCCACACATCGCCAGGATCCCGCCGACGACAAGGGCCCATGCCCTCGGACGTCGAATGCCCTCTCCGCCAGCGACCACATGTCGTGCCGTCCCGGTACGCCGTGTCTCCATCCCGCCCATGAAGCCGTGCCGAGCCAACCTCGACCGCTCGCGCTCCCACCGCTTCCCACTCATGCCAACCCCTTCGAGCGGCGGTACCCCCACTCGGCGGCCATGAGCATGAACATGAGCAGGAAAAGTGCGGGCATGTCCCACAGGTCACGCTCCTCCGTGAGCGTCACACCGGCACCGGTGACGGAGATGTCGTCCGGAAGCGTGCTCACCGTCGTCGGCGTGTAGAAGCGGCCCCCCGTCTCGTCGGCGATGCGCTCCAGGAGCTGCGTACGCCTTCCCGCTCCGAAGTACTCCTCGTCACTGGGCGCCGCTCGGAGGTGGATCTCGTCGTTGCCCAGCACGTGACCGTCCCGCTCGGCGGCCACGTCGATCCGGTACTCGCCCTCCTCCGAAGGTGTGAAGTCGAGTCCGTATTCGCCGTCCCGTTGGACGACCCACGTCAACGCGGTGTCCTCCACCATCCCGGACGGGGTCGTGATGCGCGCGGTCACCGTGGCGTCGTTCACGTCGATGAACGCGGAATCGCTGACCTGCGCCGTGACACGTGTGGGCTCCCCTTGCTCCACCTGCTCCTGCGCTACCGCGGCCCGCACCTCGTTCGGCACGCCGTCCACCAGCCACCGCATGAGCTGCCTCCAGAACGTCTCGTGACTCTGGTCCTCGACGGGCGGGATCATCTGCCAGAGCCAGTCGTCCTGGACGGTGAGGGCGAGGGCCTTGCCCCGCCCATAGCGCTGATGCGCCAGAACCACCTGGTCGGCGGCCAACGCCTCCCCCGTGCCCTTCAACAGCTCGGTGGCCCCGGGACGCAGCTCGGAGATGGGGTTCACGGTGGTGACCGCGGGGAGGGAGTCCCAACGGGCCGCGACCTCGCCCGGGGGCGCGCCGAGCTGAACGGCGGCGTTGGCCAAGCCGGCGGGCGTAGGCGCCACTCTGATCTCGGCCAGGAACTCGTCGGGCCCGTCCTGGGGCGGCTCCATCACCACGGGAAGGACCTCCTCCACCGGAGTCCCGATCCAGCCGCCCTCCGCGAACGCGTGCCGGCCGCCGAGCATGAGGAGGCCCCCTCCGCGCTGGGACACGAAGTCCGCCATCATCTGGAGCTGGTCGTGCGAGAAGAAGGAGGCCTCGATGCTGCCCAGGACCAGCGCCCGGTATCGGTAGAGCTCTTCGCGGGTGCGCGGGAAGCCGCCCACCAGCTCGCTGGCGCTGTCCACGTCGAGGCGCAGGAACTTGCCCGGGGCCGTCCGTTGCAGGACCACCAGCTGGATGTTCTGGTCGTCCTCCACCGCGCGGCGGATGAACTTCAGCTCATGGCGAGGCTCGCCCTCCATGTAGAGGATCTTCTCCCGCTCTCCCAGCACCTGCAGCTGAGCTTCGCGTGCGTTGTTCTGCTCTACTCGCTCTCCTTCCTGCACGGGAATCCGGAAGCGGATGCGCGTCGGGCCGGCCTTGTCCAGCTGGAAGGGCACCCTGGCCACCACCGGCTGTCCGTCGGGGCCCAGCTCCACCTGCTCCTGGGCCAGGATGCGGTCGTCGCTCTCCACGATGAGCGGGACGCTCCTCCGGCCCATGCCGGTCTGCGTGACCACCACGTCCACCAACAGCTCGCTACCCTCGAGGATCGAGCGCGGCAGCTCCACGCGCCCCATCTCGATATCCGGCGACACCGACTCGTCGCCCACGCCGACGGTGAACACCGGGACCCCGGCCGCCTGGAGGGGAACGAGGTCGCGGGTGAGTGGCGTGGTCGCGTTGTCGGCGCCGTCGCTGATCAGGATCAGCCCGGAGAGGGGAACGCCCGAGAGCTCCTGACGGGCCGCGTCGAGAGCAGCGCCGATGTGCGTGTGCGTGCCGTCGTAGGCGAGATCCGATGGCCCGTCGATCCGGGAGGAGGACGACGAGAAGCGGAAGAAGCGCAGCGTGAATCGCTCGGAGAGGTCCTCGATGAGCTTGCTCTGTTCCGAGCCCAGAGCGTCCTGCACGAAGGCGCTCCTCGGGCGGCCGTCGGCGTCCGGGAGCTCCATGCTCTTGGAGTCATCGATGACGATGCCGACGAAGTTCTGTTGCGGCACCACGCTGGAGATCACCAGCACGGGCTGCAGAAGGCAGAAGACCAGCACACCCAGGAGCGCGAGACGCAGCCCGGCCATGACGGCTCGATCGACGGGGCGGGTCTTGCCCCTGGCCAGCGTATAGGTGGCCACCGCCACTGCCCCCACGACCCCCGCGCCCAGAAGCCACGCACGCAGCGCGCCCGGAGCCCCCAGGGCGAAGTGCCCCTGCTCGAAGACGATGGGGCGGTACTTGAAGAGCAGCTCGAAAAGGCGATGCACGTACCGGTCGCTGTCGAAGGGTCGTCGGTGCTTCCAGCTCTCAGTGGCTCATGCCGTAGACGATCATGTTTACGGCGAGCTTCCACGCATATGTCGAATAGACCAGGGGATACAAGGGGTCCTCAGCCCATTCCCAGGCGTCCCCAAGGTCGGTGTTCCAGTTGATGACGACCATGAGCCGGCCGTGGTCGTCGAGGATCCCCCTGACGTGAGGGACGTAGCCGTCCCGTTCGTACGTGTGGGCCCCGGGGTATCCCAGCGTGATGGCCCGGGCATTCCCCTCGTTGGGAACCTGGATGATGGAGTCGATCTGGTAGTACGTCGAGAAGAGCGGATGGTCCAGGGGTAGCTCCACGATGGGCCGCCCCGGCAGCACGGCCCTGATGTTCCGCTCGAACTGGTCCCACTCCCGCGTTCCCCAGAAGTCGTCGCAGATCAGGAAGCCACCGGCGTTCAGGTAGTCCCGGAGGCCGTGGATCTCTTCCCGGGTGAGGTCCATGTGCCCCACCTCGACGGCATAGATCATGGGGTAGCGGCGCAAGTCGGGATCCGCCAGGCTCACGGGATTGATGCCGTCGTAGGCGTCGATGCGAAGAAGGCGCTTGAGGCCCACCAGGAACTGATAGTCCGCCTTCGGATAGTCGGTGGTCCAGGACCCTCGGCGTTCCCGACCGCCGTACCGACCCCATCCACGTCCATTGTCGGTGTATTCCGCACGCGTCCAGTAGAAGGCGTGGGTGCCCTCTGGCTCCACCAGGCCCTCTCGGGTCTCCGCAGCCGGTGGCGCGGGCTCGAAGTCCGCGCTCCTGCGGAAGCGCCTCGGGACTTGCTGCGCCATCAGCCCCCGGTAGGAAGGTGAGGGCTCCGCCACGCTTCCCCGCACCGCGCCATCGGCGGGGCGCTCTCGGCATGCCGCCGTCGCGGCCAGGAGAGATGAAACGGCGAAGAACGCCAGGATCGAGCTGGCTCGGAGGAGGGTCCGCATGGATTCCGGAGGTGTGCGCTACAAGTGTGGCGGGTCCTTACTGCTACGGTGACCGCCGGGGAAGGTTCCTGCGCCATCGCCCCCGTGAGGGAGCCCTTCACAAGTGTTGCGCTCCGCGTTGCGAGCGCTGCGCCACCCCGTAGAACCCGCGCCCGAGCGGTGGCGTTGAATCCCGCGAGGGGCCCTCCCGTAGTGGTATCAGCCACGAGCACCACCCGGACGCTATGCTTCATCCATGACCAGGCGCGAGAATCGACCCATGACGACGGCGACGCGGAACGTCACCATCCGCGACTTCGTGATCTTCCAGATCAAGCTGCTCATCGACGGCGCGAAGGACGGCCTGGTCTTCTTCCTTTCCATCGGGGCCATCGTTCTCGACATCCTGGCCGGGAAGGGGAAGCGACCCCGCCTCTTCTACTCGGTGCTGCGGATGAGCGAGCGGCTCGATCTCTGGATCAACCTGCACGGTGCGGCGGAGCGCCTGGACGAGACCGACGACGGGCTCTTCGGGGCCAGCAAGGCGGGATCGGACTCCCTCCTCGGCAAGCTCGAGCAGATCGTGCGGGGTGGCGACGAGCCCCGTCGGCGCCGCGTGAAGAGTCCGGATCCGGAAGAGTAGCAGGTCGCTGAGGAGGGGAGCCCCCTCCGCTACGAGCGCCACGGCCCCAGGCTCGAGGCGGGTCGCCGGATTCGCGCGGGTGCCCGTGAAGGGATCCACCGCAGCTCCTGCTGAACACGCCACCCACCCATGATGGCTTCCTGACCGAGCGGTTCGTCTCGTCGAGCCCCGTCTGGCCCTCCACGAGGGGCATCAACACCGAGAAGACGGTGTCGGGCGCGGGCGGAACGTCGGCCGTCGCCGGGGTGTCCGCGATGCCGGCGGTCTTCAGTCCGCCTGGGTCTTCCGGGACCGCCGAATCGCGCCAGAAGCGGGCGAGAGAGTTCCCACCGAGGCCGGACCGCGCCACGTCCAGCCCGGCCAGGTCCAGGATGGTGGCTCCCATGTCCCTGAGGCTCACCGTGGTCGCGATACGCACACCCCCGATGGGTGGGCTCGGTCCGCGGATCAGGAGCGGCACGTGCAGGGTGGTGCGGTACAGGCTGTTCTGGTGCTCGAAGAGCCCGTGCTCACCCAGCTGCTCGCCGTGGTCGGCCGCGATGATCACGATGGTGTTGTCCAGCACGCCCCTCGCGGCCAGCTCCTTCAACAGGCGGCCCACTTCGCCGTCGACCCGCTGGACCGCCGCGTGGTACGAAGCAGCGTGGACCGACGCCTCGAGCGGGGTCATGTCCTCCTTGTCCCTCCGTCTGGCGTGGACGCCGGTGAGGAGGCCGGTGTAGTACGTGTAGTCGTTCCAGCGGGTCCCGGGTGGCAGCCGGCGGCGCACGGAATCGGGGGGAAAGTACGGCTCGTGGGCGTCGAAGTAGTTTACCCACGCGAAGAACGGGCGGTCGGTGTGGCGGCTCTGCCACGCCAGGAAATGATCGGTGATCTCCGTCGCGGTGCGCCGGTTCGGCACGTCCTCCCAGTGCACCAGGCGGCGCAGACGAGCGCTGGCCAGTAGCCACCGCCCCACGGAGCAGCTCAGCAACGTCTGACCCACCGAGACAGGGTAGTCGTCGAAATAGAGGAATCCCCGTGCGGGGCCCGTCTCACGGGACGCGTACAGGACGTTGCCGATGACGCCCACGGTAGCGTAGCCGTGGGCGGTCATGACCTGGGCGACGGTGGGGTAGCGCGCGTCCAGGGGCCGCCCCCAGTTCGCCGACAGCCGGCTCGGCCACTGGCCGGTGAACATGCTGGCGTGGGAGGGCAGGGTCCACGGAGCGGATGCGATGGCGTCGTCGAACACCACCGAGCTCCGCGCGAGGCTGTCCAGCGTGGGCACCCGCACCGGGGGCCACGGCGAAGCGATTCCGGGTGAGGTCATGAAGTCCAGGCTCGCCCCTCTGACCGTGTCGAGGATGAGCAGCAGGACGTTGGGCTTCGCGGCGGAGGCTGCAGGAATCCCGGCGAGGGCCCGCTCACGAGCCTGCAGCACGCGCCACCCGGGGCGGGCGGACAGGATCGCGATGGGCAGGGCGGCGACGACGACGGCAGCCGCTGTCACCCAGCCACCCCGCGGGAACGGGCGGGTCATCCTCCGCACCTGGATCGCCACGCCGAAGGCGAGGAGTGCCGTCGCCGCGGGATGGAGCCTCTCCCACATGAGGCCCAGGGCAAAGGTCGTGCATCCCGCGAAGGTCCCGATGGCCACGGGGCGCGACCGTGCCTGTCTCCAGATCGATCCCAACGAGAGAAGAACGAGCGCCACAATGGCGAAGACCATCACGTCGCCGAGAGGAGCCATCCAGCCCAGGTCGGGGCTGACGCGCACGAACGCACCGCCCCGCCTCGCGACGTCGATCGGCAACTCTTCGAGGAGTCCCGTCCACAGGGCGAAGGCCAGGGCGGTGAGGAGGAGGCGACCCACGGTCCAGGGTCGCGATTCGACAGGAGGAGAGAGGGCCGCCAGCGGGCGGCCCGCCGGAGCTGACTTCGTCATCCGCGAAGATTACTGCACCCCCGGGGCACCGCCTAGACGCTTGCTCAGCTCGGTTTCGATGGTCCCGTTCGAGACGCACTGGGTGGTGCCGGACGCGTCGGGGCTCGCCACCGTGCCCACGCCGATGATGTTCACCGTCAGCTCCGCGCCGCCCCGCGCCAAAGCCCTGGGCTGTGCGGTGATATCGAAGCGGATGCGGTACCGCCTTCGCGTCAGACTCCCCTCGGAGCCGCACCGGAAGAGATCCTCGAGTGGCTTGCCCGCCACGCGGCTGGCGCCGACCTGGTAGGCTCCGAACACGAGGCCCTGGGGATCTATGATCCCTCCCTGGATGCCCAGGTCGGTGAAGGCGGCGGGGAGAGCCCGCCACAGCTGGACGACGGTCCGGTCGGGGAACTCCAGCACCGACTGGCTCGGCGCATCCACGCGTGCCTGGTCGTCGC
>JAJDNI010000055.1 GCA_022340755.1 Gemmatimonadota bacterium | reverse complement strand
GCGCTGGATCGAAGGCACGCGGTGCTGCGCGATTTCCTGAACGACTGCGAGGCCAGGATCTCCGCGCTGGAAAACGTCGGCCGCGATTGGCAGGAGGTGGAGCGCCTCCGCGGTCTGGCCAGCCGCGCGGACGAGGTGGTGAGCGACGCGAACGCAGCGGTGAACCGGATCGCGACCGGCTTCCTGAGGGAGGCCCAGCGAGTGGCCGAGGCACTGGGCGCGGCCGAGATCGAGCAGCTCAAGGACGTGGCGGCGGAGGTTCCGCTGAGCCGCATCGAGGACGTCGCGGATCGGATCATCGAACACTCCACCCGCGAGGAGCATGAGCTCCAGCCGCTGGTGGATCGGCTTTCGGAGACGATGGGGTAGTCGTACGACCTTCCTCTTGGCCCCCTCCGGGCCCTTCATCTAGGTTCCTATGGGGCCTCCGGAGTCTCTGAGCGTCGAGAAGCGGTGACGTCATGGAAAGCCTTCGCGGCCGCCTGCTGATCTCCAGCGGCGGCCTGTACGATCCGAACTTCCGCCACACGGTGGTGCTCGTCGGGCAGCACAACGACGAGGGTGCCCTGGGCATCGTCCTCAACCGCGCCCTGGACGTCACCGTCGAAGAGGCGGTCCCGCCCCTGGCCCCCTTGGTGGAGCCGGGCGCGCCGCTCTTCGAAGGTGGCCCGGTCCAGCCGCAGAGTCCCGTTCTGCTCGCCGAGTTCACCCATGAGGAGCTGGCGGACATCCTGGTCTTCGGGGCGGTGGGATTCCTGGTGGGCGACGTCGACGACGACCTACGCCCCGGCATCCTCAGGGCGCGTGTATATGCGGGGTACTCTGGGTGGGGCCCCGGACAGCTGGAGGAGGAGATGGAGCGGGGCTCCTGGATCCTCGATCCGGCACGCGAAGACGACGTCTTCACCGACGCGCCGGACATGCTGTGGAGTCGCATCCTGGAGCGGAAGGGCCCCGAGTACCGGCAGCTGTCACGGATGCCGTACGACCCCAGGATGAACTGATCGACCGGGAATCTCCGGCCGGCGCCGCGCCGTCGGGACACCCCTTCACTCCAGCTCGGGAGAGAGTCGTGTACGCATCGACGCATCGAGACGCGAAAGAGACCCAGCGGCTGGCTCGGACGACCGGGCTTCTCTATCTGGTCGTCTTCGTTCTCGGGATGTTCTCGCCCATCGTGCTGGAGCAACTCCTCGTGGCGGGTGACGCCGCGGGCACCGCCGACAACATCCTGGGCTCGATGGGGCTCTTCAGCTCGAGTCTGGTGAGCTGGGTGGTGATCGTCGCCGTGGACGTCGCCATGGCGGCGATGTTCTACCTCCTCCTCGAGCCCGCCGGCCGCGTGCTTTCGCTGGTCTCCGCGGCGTTCCGGTTCGTCTACGCGGCGATCCTCGGCACCTTCCTCCTGGACCTGTTCGGCGCGTTCCTCCTCCTGGCCCGTCCGGAGCACGCGGCCCATCTGGAAGCGTTGGAGCGTCAGGCCACAGCCTTGACCGCTCTGGAGACCTTCAGCGCCGGCTTCCTGTTGGCGTTGGCCTTCTTCGGGGTCCACCTGGCGTCGCTGGGGGTGCTGCTCTATCGGTCGCGGTACGTGCCGAGGGCGCTGGGCGCGGTGCTGGCTGTGGCGGGGGTCGGGTACGTCGCTCATAGCCTGGCGAGCTTCTTCGTGACGAGCTACGGCGGGGTGGCGACAGCGGTGCTGCTGACCCCCGCCGTCGTCGGTGAGCTGGGGCTGGCGCTGTGGCTACTCATCAAAGGGCTGCGGATCGACGCGGGAGCCGTCACGGTGGGCTCCGCATGACGACGCGGTAACGCCCAGCCCCGACGCTCATGGCGCATCCGCCGAGCGCGTAGGATATTTGCATAGCCACCGGATACGCGAGCCCGCCTTCCTGCCCGGGAGGGCAAGCGGACTTCGCCGAGAGGTGTGCACCGTGAAGGCCTTCAAGCTCATCCCGCTGCTCGTAGCAAGCGAACTCTTCCTCCCCGTGTCGGCGCGCGCGCAAACCGGGCTGTGGCCGGTCTCCGACGACGGCGACGTACGGATCGAGCTTGCGCGACCGCAGCCCGGTACGTTCGCATGGCTCGTGGGGGACTACCCGAGCGACGTGTGGCTGCGGGGCGCGCTGTTCATCGGGGGGCAGACCAGGGCCGTCAGGGGCGTCCAGGTCATGGCGGACGTGCCGCTCGCCCACATGTCCGGCCACGTCAACGGATGCGTGGACGCCTACTGCAGCACGTGGGTGACCGGCGACGTGATGGGAAATCCCCTCCTGGGCCTCCGGTATGGCCTGCCGGGACATCGCCTGTGGATCGAGGCCGGGTATCGCTTCCCGATCATGGGCCTGGCCGATCCCGGGGGGTCCGCGCACGACAACTGGCAGCGCAGGGTCGATGGATACGCCGCTTCGGCCGCGCTGGGAGCGGAGCTGACGAGCCGGCGGAGCGCGTTCATGCCGCACACCCGCAGCGCGAGCATCGACGTGATCGGGCAGACGGACGCGCCGCGAGGGGTCCAGGTTCAGGTGCGCGGTGGTTTCACGTGGATCTCGCAGGATTCGACCGGCACACCCTACGGCTGGACGGACCACAACACCGCCCTCGACCTGCGCTACGATCTACGGGCTTCGAGGTCCATCGAGGCAGCGAGCGTGGGTGTGGGTCTCGTTGGGCGGAGGGAGCTACGGCGACGCCCCGACTGGCAGTGCGACCCGCAGCTCGCGCGGCACTGCCGGGATTTCCTGGAGGCGCAGATCTCCGCGGGATACCGGTTCGGCCGATACGCCCCGGCGATTCAGCTCCGCGTGCCCGTGACGAAGGTGCTCCGCAACTACGTCAAATGGGCTCTCGGCGTCGGGTTCCGCGTGAGCTGGAAGTAGCTGTACGCAACGACAGGGGAGAGGGCCCTGGGAGCCATTGCTCAAGCACTCATGAAGGGCATGCTGATTATCTCGATTTGCCCATGCCTCCGAATGGGTCGTGCATGACGGCTTCGACAAGCTCCAGGAGTCGGAGGGCGTCCAAGTGGCACCGGTGGAGCCATAATCCGAAGACGTGCCAGGCGCGGCTCTTCGTTGACCCGGCAAGTTGGCACCTGCAGAATTGAGGCATGGTGAAGATTGACTCGACGCGACTCGCAGAGCTTTGCCGGCAGCACGGCGTGAAGCGCCTCCGGGTTTTCGGCTCCACCGCGAGAGGCGACGACCGCCCGGACTCTGACGTGGACCTGATAGCGGACTTTGGGTCACCGACCGGCCTTTTTGCCTTGATACGGTTCGAGAAGGCCCTCTCAGTGCTCTTCGGGCGGCCTGTGGACCTAGTGACGGAGCCAGGCCTGAGTCCTTACATGAGGGACTCGATCCTCTCGTCTGCAGCGGTCCTGTTCGATGACGCCGCCTGACATCCTCTTCCTGCGACACATGTTGGACGCGATCGACCGGATAGGCGAGGTCGTGTCTCGGACGACGGTCGAACGGTTCAAGGCGGACTGGGTCATTCAGGACGCGACCATCCGCGAACTCCAGATACCAGGGGAGGCCGCGGGAAGGGTGACCAGGGAAGTGGCCGAAAGCCATCCGGAAGTCCCCTGGGCGGAAATCACGGGCCTTCGCCACAAGCTCGTTCACGACTATTTCGTGGTAGACCTGGATGTCGTGTGGCAGACGGCGACAGTCGATGTCCCAGCTGTGCGTTCTCTCATCGCCCAACTCGTGGCAGAGGTAGCCGAGTAGAGTGTCGGATCAGGCGTTCCGGCGCAGGTGAGAAACCAGAAGACGATGCACCGAGGCCGCTGAGCGACCGCCTCTACTCCTCCCGCGTCTCCGACCGCACCGCGATGCCCTTCCGGGCGAGCGCCTCGAGGAACGGCGCGCACGGCACGTCCGTGGTGGGCGAGAGGAGCCCGCGTTTCGTGATGACGCCGGTGCCCAGCATCTCCACTGCCGTGCCCGCCGTGAAGCCCACCAACCGGCTCATGGCGCTGAGCCCCGTGTCGAGGTCTTTCCGATCGATGACCTCATGGACGATCCGCTCCCGCCGCCCGTCCCGCTCACCCGCCACCTCGATCCGGAGGATGGCCAGGTCGCGCTCGCCCTCGGCGTAGCGCAGACGGGGTTCCAGGGCGGCCGCCAGGAAGCCCCGGCGATCGACCT
>JAJDNI010000025.1 GCA_022340755.1 Gemmatimonadota bacterium | reverse complement strand
GTACGTGCCGGCGGCCAGGCCGGGAACCAGCGCCTGCCCGCGCTCGTTCGTACCCCCCGTCCGGAGCACCCCGGCTTGAGAGGCGACGGTCACCGTCGCGTTCTCCAGCGGCTGGCCCGCGGGACCCGTGACCCGCACCAGGAGCGCGCCCTGAGCGCTCACATGCGAGGGCGCCAGGCCGGCGGCCAAGAAGGCGAGCAGGAGAGTGAGAACGGACGCGAGAACCGGACGGGTGCCCGGGATGCGCCCGCCCGGGTGAGCGGAACGATCGGTCTTCATGACAGGGCCCAAGAGCGGCGGCTTTGGGAGGGCTTCGCCAGCTATACGATCCGGGGCATGTCGACGTTACGCAACTCCCGGCGGCGTCCGTCGATGGGCTGCGGGGGCGTCCAGTTGCAGCCCGCCCTCGGCATCTCCTCTCAGCTCGCGCTCGATCTCCTGCGCCACGAGAGGAACGCCGGGACTCCGGCGCCGATCAGGAGCGTACCGTAGACGGCGTTGCGCGGGTTGGACACCACGGAGCTGTACACCACGAAGCACGCCGCCGCCACGAACAAGCCGGGAAGCAGGGGATGCGCCGGGACTCGAAAACGTGAGCCCGGGCGGGCTGGCCCGGCGTCGTCTGGCGGGCTCAGGTCGCGCTCCTCCCCGGAGCGCGAATCGCTCCACCGCGCATCCCGCGCCCGGTACACGAACAGCGTCGCGACGATGCTGCCGAAGAAGATCCAATCGCCGAACACCACCCAGTCGAGGAGCTTCCCGTACGTCCCCGAGAGCGCGAGGATGACCGCCCACACCATCTGGATCCAGATACCGGCGGCGGGCGTGCGCGTGCGCGGGCTCAAGCGAGCCACCGAGGCGAAGAAGATCCCGTCCGCGGCCATGGCCTGGTAGATGCGAGGCGTCGCCATGATGAAGACGTTCAGGATGCCGAACGTCGAGCACGCCACACCCAGGGCGATGATCTCACCGCCGCGCCGTCCCGCCACGGCCCTGAGGGCATCGGCCGCCGGTGCCGTGCTCCCGGCCAGCCCCTCGGGACCCAGGGCGGCGAGATACGCGGCGTTCGCCAACACGTACACGGTCACCACGATGGCCACCCCCACCAGGAGCGCCACCGGGAGGCGACGCTCCGGCTCGCGGATCTCTTCGGCGATGTTGTTGGCGTGCTGCCATCCGCCGTATGCGAACAAGACCGGCACGAGCGCGGTGCCCATGGCGAGCACCAGCGACCCCTGCACGGCCGTGCCCATCCCCGCGTCGGTGGGATAGCCGCCATTTCGCGCCCACAGCCACGCCCCTGCGCCGACGAGGAGCGCCAGGGCGGCCAGCTTGAGGAGGGTGAAGGCGTTCTGCACCCAGGAGCCGAAGCGGACTCCGGCGACGTTCACCGCCGACAGCAGCACGATGGCGCCGACGGCGAGCGGCTTCACCCATTCGCTCCCGGCACCGACGAGGTCCACCGTGTAGCTGGCGAAGATGATGGCGACCGCGGCCACGCCTCCCGTGTTGATGACGAGGAGCTGCGTCCACCCGTAGAGAAAGGCCGGCAAGGGCCCGAACGCGTCCCGGAGGTAGACATACCCGCCCCCGGCGCGGGGCAGCCGCGCGCCCAGCTCGGCGAAGCAGAGGGCGCCGACGACCGCGATGACCCCTCCGAGCCCCCAGGCCCCGAGCACCGCGCCGGCCGTCCCCACCCGCTGCGCGACGATGGCGGGGTTGAGGAAGATCCCACCACCGATGATGGCGCCCACCACCACCATCGTGGCATCGAAGGTCCCCAGCCGGCGATCGTACCCGGCGCCCTGGTGGACGGCGATTCCCTCGTTAGGATTCGTCATGATCGCCGAACATCGCACGCTCGAACGCCGGACGCGAGGAAACGACCACGTCGTCGACCTCACCCACGAGCTCCAGGACCTCGTATCGTCCACAGGCGTCACCACGGGCCAGGCGGCCCTTCTCGTGCACGGCTCCACGGCGGCCCTCACCACCCTCGAGTTCGAGCCCGGCCTGGTTCAGCACGACGTGGCCGCCGCCATGGAGCGCCTGGCTCCCCGGAACGCCCGCTACGAGCATGAACAGACGTGGCACGACGACAATGGCCACAGCCATGTGCGCGCGGCCCTGGTGGGCCCTTCGCTGTCGCTGCCCGTCGTGGAGGGCCGGATCCCCCTGGGAACCTGGCAGCAGGTCGTGCTCGTGGACTTCGACACGCGACCCCGGAACCGGGTGATCCACGTGAGCGTCGTGGGCGTGTGACGCGTCCCGGCCCAACGGACCCGTGCCGCTGATTACCCTTTCCGGTGTCGCCGTGGAGTTCGGCGCCACCACCGTCCTGGGCGACGTGGGCTTCTCGGTCTCCCGTGGGGATCGTTGGGGAATCGTCGGGCGCAACGGGAGTGGGAAGACGACGCTCCTGAATGTCGTCGCCGGCCGCCTCGAGCCCACGCGGGGAGTGGTGGCCCGGGAGTCGGACCTGCGCTTCACGCTGCTGGACCAGCACCGGGACTTCGGTCGCGCCGTCACGGTCTGGGAGGCGGCAGCGTCACCCTTCGCGCATCTACTGGAGCTCGAGCGCGCGCTGGAGCGTCACGCCGACGACCTGACCCGCGCCGGAGACGGCGCGACAGAGGCGATGCTCGAGCGGTACGACCGCGACCTGGAGCGCTTCGCCAGGGAGGGCGGCTACGAGATGGAGGCCCGCGTCGACGCGGTTCTGGACGGTCTGGGCTTCGACCATTCGGCTGCCCGTGAGCAGCGGGTCTCGACCCTGAGCGGCGGCGAGGCCGGTCGGGTGGGCCTGGCCTGCCAGCTCGTCGCCCCTGCCGACGTGCTCCTTCTCGACGAGCCCACGAACCATCTCGATCTCGAGACCACGCGCTGGCTCGAGGCGTACCTCCGCGGTCTCGACGCCACCGTGCTCGTCATCAGCCACGATCGCGCGTTCCTGGAGGCGGTGGTCGATCACACGCTGCACGTCGACCAAGGCACGGCCGTCGCCTATGCCGGGAGCTACAGCGCCTTCGTGAGCCAGCACGCCGAGCGGGCCCTGGCGCACGAGCGCGCCTACGCGGCACAGCGGCGTCGGATCGAGAGCGAAGAGGACTACATCCGACGGAACATCGCCGGCCAGAACAGCCGTCAGGCCAAAGGCCGGCGCACCCGCCTGGCGCGGATGCCTCGATTGAGCCCGCCACCGTCGGAAGAGGACGTCATGGCGCTCCGCCTGGAGCCGGAACGGCGGGGAGGCAATCAGGTCCTGGTCACGGAGGGCGTGCGCCTGGCCGTGGGAGAGCGCACCCTCCTCGAGGGTTTCGACGTGCGCGTGCTCCGAGGTGAGGTCGTCGGCCTCGTGGGGGCCAACGGTTCGGGCAAGTCCACGCTTCTGGAAGCCCTCGTGGGATCGCGCCCGCCGGACGACGGACGCATCCGGATCGGGGAGTCCATCGACGTCGCCTACTATCGCCAGGACATGGAGCAGATCCCGGAGGGGAAGACCCTCTTCGACATCGTCAGCGATCTGCGGCCGACGTGGGACCGGGGCCAGGTGCAGGGCCACCTGGGCCGCTTCGGCTTCCCGGGCAAGACCGTGCTGCGCACCGCCGACAACCTCTCAGGTGGGGAGCGGGCGAGGGTCGCCCTGGCGCTGCTCATGCTCTCCAGGGCGAACTTCATTCTTCTCGACGAGCCGACGAACCACCTGGACGTCGAATCCGTCGAGGCCCTCGAGGACGCCCTCGACGGGTATCAGGGAACCGTTCTTCTCGTGAGTCACGACAGGGAGCTGCTTCGCGCTCTCACCACACGCGTCTGGGCGCTGGAGAACCACGCCATATCCGACTTTCCCGGAAGCTTCGGCGAGTGGGAGGAAGCGCGCGACCGTCGGGAGGAAGCGATCCGGCGGGAAGCCGCGGAGGTCCAGGAGGCCCGCAAGGCCCGGGAGGCACACGCGGCCCGTAAGGGACGCGACCGTGAAAAGGAAGAGCGCGCACGGAGCCGCAAGCTCCGCAGGCGGGTGGAGGCAGCGGAGTCCGAAGCCCACCGCCTGGAGGCGAAAGCCCTCGGCCTGCGCGAGGCCCTCGCCGACGAGTCCCTCTACACCGACGCGGAGGGCGTGCAGAAGGCCGTGGCGCTGAAGTCCGAGCTGGCGGACGTCGAGCGGGCTCTGTCGGCCGCGCTGGACGAGTGGGCCGATGCCGAGGAGGAGGCTCAGGCGGGCTGAGGGACCCCCCCCTGTGCACACTTCGCCGACTTGTACGTCGTTTCGGTCAGCGGAGCGCGGGGACGGTCCCCGCCCCTCGGAGTCACCTCGGCAGGAGGTCCTCGTGAAGACGTCAGGGATCGTATTCGCGGCGCTTGCGCTCGCCACCTCATCCTTCCCACGAGAAGCCCCGCCGCCACAGGTGGCCGTCGCCGTCAGCGTCACCGGGCAAGTGACCGACGTCGCTACGGGGCAGGCCCTGAGTGGCGCCCAGGTGATCGTGGACGGGGGGCAGCGGGGCGCAGTCACCAACGCGTCGGGTCACTACGTCATCGCACTGGGTGAGTCTTGGGTCGGCCGTGAGGTCACCCTGCGCGCCCAGCTCATCGGCTACACGACGGTGAGCCGAACCGTGAAGCTCACCGCCGGGGCGAACGTGGTGAGCTTCGCCCTGGCCGTGACCCCCGTGGCCCTGAGCGAGACCGTCGTCACGGGCGTCACGCAGGACGCTGCCCGCCGGGTCTCTCCGGAGATGGCCAAGATGCAGGTCGCCTCCTCGGCGGCGGCCCCCTGGCCTGGTGGCGTCCTGATGCGCGCGCGGCGCCCGGACTTCAACACGGAATCGTACGCCACCATCGACGAAAACGGCTGGAAGACCGCGACGGCGGAACCGCTGTCGACGTTCTCCATCGACGTGGACCGGGCGTCCTACGCCAACGTGCGCCGCTTCATCCGCCAGGGCACGCTGCCCCCGGTGGACGCCGTGCGCATCGAGGAGCTGATCAACTACTTCACGTACGACGACCCCGAGCCGAAGGGCGACGTGCCCTTCTCCATCAACACCGAGGTTGCGCCGGCCCCCTGGCAGCCCCTCCACCGGCTTGTGCGCATCGGCCTCAAGGGTCGCTCGGTGGACCTGAAGGACATCCCGCCCAGCAACCTGGTCTTCCTGGTGGACGTGTCCGGCTCGATGCAGCCGCCGGACAAGCTGCCGCTCCTGAAGACCGCGCTGGGTATGCTCGTGGACGAGCTCCGCCCCCAGGACCGGGTGGCTATCGTGGTGTACGCCGGGGCCGCGGGGCTGGTGCTCCCCTCCACTCCGGGCAGCCACAAGCG
>JAJDNI010000016.1 GCA_022340755.1 Gemmatimonadota bacterium | reverse complement strand
CTCCACCTCCGTGTAGGACAGGATCTCGATGTTGGGGTGCCGGTCGCACTCGATGAACTTGGGCGACTCGATGCACATGGAGCAGTCGTTGGTGGGGAAGGTCTTGTCCAGCTGCGCCATCTTCCCACCGATGGTCGGCTTCTTCTCCACCAGGAAGACCTTGAAGCCCGAGCTGGCGAGATCCAGGGCCGCCTGGATGCCGCTGATGCCGCCACCCACCACCATGACGTCACCGAAGTCGTCCGAGGGAAACTCAGGGCCTGCGGGCAGGATCATGACGTGGCCTCCCCGGCATGGATGGCTTCTCCGGCATGGATGGCTTCCAGCACGAGCTCGGTGATGTCCTTCACCTGGAGGGGGTCGTCCTCGTCCAGGCTCAGCCTGCTCTCCTCGAAGTTGCTGACGCAGTAGGGACACGCCGTGGCCAGCACCTGGGCACCCGTGTCCTTGGCCTGGGCCATCCTGAGGTCGGCGAAGCGCTCGGTCTTGGGCGTCTCCGCCCAGATCCGCCCGCCGCCGCCGCCGCAGCAGAGGCTCTTCTCCCGGGAGTCCGCCATCTCCACCAGCTCCACGCCGGCGAGGCTCTTCAGGACGTTCCTGGGCTCGTCGTACACGCCGTTGTGCCGGCCCAGGTAGCAGGGGTCGTGGTAGGTGATCCTCTTGTTGTCCAGCCCTCCCTTCACCTCCAGCCGCCCGCTCTCCATCAGCTCCTCCAGGAACTGCGAGATGTGGACGATCTCGAAGTTCACCATGAACTCCGGGTACTCGTTCTTGAACGTGTGGAGGCAGTGGGGGGAGGCGACCAGGATCCTCTTCACCCCGTTGTCGATAAAGGTCTTGATGTTGCTCCGGGCCAGGTTCTTGAAGACTTCCTCGGTCCCCGTCTTGCGGATGCTCTCCCCGCAGCAGCTCTCCGTTCTTCCCAGGATCCCGAAGTCCACCCCGGCGCGCTGGAGGATCTCCGCGATGGCCCGGGCCACCTTCTGCAGCCTCGGGTCGTAGCTGTAGTAGCAGCCCACGAAGAAGAGGACTTCCATTCCCTCCGTGTACGTCCTCAACGACAGGTCTTCGGCCCACGCGTCGCGCGCCTCCCGGGCTTCTCCCAGGGGATTGCCGTCGCTGGCCAGGCTGGCGCCGACGCGGCGGTACGCGCTCACCGGGGCGGGGAGGACGTCGTAGGCCGTGGCGATCCTGCGGATGGCCACGCCGATGTCGATCTGGTTCACCCCCCGGGGGCACTCCGTGGGGCAGCGTCCGCAGGTGGTGCACCGCCAGATCTCGTCGAGCTCGATGTCGGGTATGCCCAGGGAAGCCTGCAGAACGATCTTCCGGATGCTGAAGTCGCGCACGCGGTTCCACGGGCACACCACGTCGCACTTCCCGCACTGGTAGCAGTACGTGAAGGCGTCGCCGCCGGCGGCCTTGATCTCGTCGATGACCTCGGGGAAGGGGGCAACCGTCTCCACGTCGGTCAGGCTCCCGGGGCCTTGTTGGCCATTCTGGTCATGGCGTCCCTCACCCGCTCCCACCCGTGACGGTGGGCCAGCGCCAGGAGCCCCTCGTCCACTTCGTCGGGGGCAGGCTCGTCCTTCGCCTCTTCCTCGTATTCCTCGTAGACGAGAGCGTCGGCCAGGCACCACTGGACGCAAAGCGGCTCTTCCAGGGTGGGATCCGACTCACACATGTCGCACTTCAGCGGCAGGTCCGAGTCCGGCTCCTTGAAGAAGTCGCGGGACGGGCAGGAAGCGCGGCAGAAGGCGCACTCCTCGTATTCCTTTCCGCCGATGACGTACCGGTCCCGGCCGGGGCACTCCGCCGCGGTATACTCGCCGGCCAGGACGGGGACGTAGATGTCGGAGAGCGGGTAGCGGATCACGCGAATGCGGGACCGGGCCGGGTTGGTGCTGCTGAACCTCGGCTGGGCGTGATGCGCGGCGCAGATGACCTCGCACGCCCGGCACCCGTTGCACTTGTCGACGTCGATGCGGATGCGCTTGACGGTCTTCGTCTTCACGGTCTTCACGGCGGCGCTCACGTTGCGCTCCCCACCGGCTCTTCCTTCAGGATGCCGGTCTCGGCGAACTCCTCCGCCACGAAGTCGAGGTCCAGGTCGTGGAGGGTCTCCCGGGTGGGGACCCCGTCGCTGTTCCATCCCTTGAAGCTGTAGTACGCCTGCAGGAGCTTCGCCTCGAGCTCGGGGAACCGGTGCCTCCAGTGGTCCTCGGGCGGCTTCTCGTCCTCCCAGGTCATGCCCCGGCGCAGGTTGTTGGCCCGGACGAGGGTGCGGATCCGCTTGGTCGTCTGGACCAGCCCGTCCTCGTCCAGGTCCAGCCCCGCCCCGGAGGAGATGAGCCCCGGGAGGTTGTGGATGTGGAAGGGCGGCTTCAGCGGGAAGGACGACAGGCCGGCGCACATCCCGGTGCTGTCGTCGATGTAGTGCATCTGCTCCTGCCAGTGGACGATCTCGCAGGCGGCCTCGACGGAGGGATAGTTGGGGATGGACTTCTCACCTCGGATCTCCCACTCCACGAACCACTCCTTGAAACGGTCGTCGGGGACGTGGATCCAGTCCTCGACGAAGGCCTCGTTCTCCTCCCGGGTGAGGAAGGGAGACTGGGGGAACTGGCCCTCGATCTGGGTGATGTTGGCCTTCTCCCCCGTGGCGTACATGAGGAAGTAGATGGGGTTCAGCATGCCCAGCTTGAGGGGGAGCTGCTCCGTCTTCCGGATGTTGTTGTGGGCGAACTCCTCCGCCCCCTTCCCGATCCTCTTGGCGGCCCACCAGGTGCCGTCGGCCAGGACGTCGCCGATCCCTTCCCTGCGCACGATGGCGTCCATCAGCCAGAAGAAGCGGTCGTTGTTCTCCTTGGGCATCCCCGACATGTCCTGGTCGGTGAGGATGCCTGCCTCGTGGAGCTCGATGGCGAAGGCCATGGTCTGGGGGCAGGAGAAGGCGTCCACGCCGTACTCCGTGGCCTTCTGCGCCATCCTCAGGCCGAAGTCCAGGTCGGAGTAGGCGGCCATGGTGTAGGTCAGCTTCGAGAAGCACTTCATCATGTACGAGCAGAAGCGCTTGTCGACGGCGATGGAGGCGCCGCACTTCATGGGGCAGTTGTGGCAGCTGAGGAGCCGGGTCCGCATGCCCTCCATGGTGCCTGTCCACTGCTCCTGGATCTCGGGGGTCCAGAAGCCCTTCCTCCGCTCCCGTGCGTTGCCCCACATGAAGTTCTCGGTGTGCCACTGCTCGTCGTGGACCGCCATCTCCTGGGGCGAGCCCAGACCGGCCAGGATGGGGATGACGCCCCGGATGGGGTTCTTGTCCCGGTGCTCGATGTATTTGAGCGCCGCGTTGCAGTGCTCCATGAACTCCATGGGGCGGGCGATGTTGATGTCCTTGGAGCCCCGGACCGCGATGGCCTTCAGGTTCTTGTCCCCCATGATGGCCCCCATCCCCTGGCGGCTGGCGCTCGCCCGGCCCTGCTCGATGGAAGCGAAGAACACCCGGTTCTCGCCGGCCATGCCGATGGAGGCGACCTGCACGTTGGGGTCGCCCAGCTCCTCCCGGATCACCTCCGCCGTCTCCAGGGTCCCGAGGCCCCTCCACCGGGAGGCGTCGCGGATCTCCACCTGGTCGTCGTTGATGTAGAGGTAGACCAGCTCCGGCGACTTGCCACGGATGATGACCTTGTCGTATCCCGCGTGCTTCAGCTCCGGCCCCCAGAAGCCGCCCATCATCGAGAACGCGAGGAGCCCGCTCTGGGGTGAGATCGACGTGACGATGGTCCGGTTCGTTCCCGGGGCGGGCGTGCCGGCCAGGAGGCCGGTGCCGAAGATCAGGAGGTTCTCGGGCGAGAAGGGCTCGACCTCGGGCCCCACCCGGTCCCACATGATCCGGGCGTTGGTGCCGAGGCCCCCCAGATAGTGCTCCGTCATGCCGGGGTCCGAGGGAACCCGCTCGATGTTGCCCCGGGTCAGATCGACTTCGAGGTTGAAGCCCGTCTCAGCGTACCTCATGTGGTGTCTTCCGTCGCGAGATACCCGTCGAGAAAGAGCGCCGTCTGCTCGGCGGCGAGATCGTCGAGGCTCACCTTGCTCCGCCCCGCGTCGTACCACTGGTAGAACCAGTTGAGCATGCCGAAGAGGTTGGCCGTGGCGATCCAGGAGTGGTGGATGGCCTCCCGAGGCGGCGCGAGCTCCTTGACGATCTGGTGGATCGACTGGAAATAGGCATGGCGCCGTTCGCGGACCGCTTCGTACGCCTCGCCCTCGAGGGTCTCGAGGTCCCGGGCGCAGACCTTCAGCTCGTGCATGTTCTCGCCGAAGTGGCGAATATGGTTGCGCACGGCCGTCGCGAGGCGTTCCCGTGGGCTGGACACGCCTTCGAGGCACGTCTCCAGGCTCGTGACGAGAGAGTCGAAGGTGTGGTACTGGATCAGGTAGAGGAGCTCCTCCTTGCCGGACACGTAGTGGTAGATGCCGGAAAGGCTGAGCTCGGCTTCGGCCGCGATGCGCCGCATGGAGGCCCCGTCGTACCCGACCTCCGAGAAGACCTTCGCGGTCGCTTTCAGCAGGTGAAGCCGCTTGTCGTCGAAAGCGGGGCTTCGCTTCTGCTCGGTGGTTTGAAGTGCCAGCATCGCCATGCGTTCGAACGTTCGTTCGAGTGTACTCTATGGCAATAATAGTGAGCCCGTCGTAGACGGGGCAGTCGGGAAAAACCCTACATTGCGGGGGCCGAGGCGCTCCCAACGCGGGGTGCTTCCCTTTGCGATCACCCTTTTGAGGTGGCAGCGTGAGCGACGTACGCATGCGAGGGTTCGAGAAGAAGACCGATCTCGAGTCGGCCCTGGAGACACTGCGCTCGTGTGTCCGGCCCCTCGGGGAGGAGTCTGTCCCTCTGGAAGAGGCTCTCGGCCGGACGCTCGCGCGCGACGTCGTCTCCGACGTGGATGTTCCCGCCTTCGACAAGAGCGCCGTGGACGGGTACGCAGTCCGGGCCGCCGAAACCTTCGGGGCCACCCCGACGGATCCTGCCTCCTTGAGGCTCGTCGGGGAGGCCCTCCCGGGCTCGAGCGAGGGGCTCGAGGTAGGCCCGGGCGAGGCCGTGCGCATCATGACGGGGGGCGTGTTCCCGGAGGGGGCGGACGCCGTGCTCATGGTGGAGCACGCGTCGGAAGAGGATGGCAGGGTCCTGGCGCACGCTCCGGTGGTCCCGGGGCGAAACGTGGCCCGAGCCGGCGAGGACATCCGCAGGGGGGAGACGGTGCTGCGGCGGGGAAGGGCCCTGCGGCCCCAGGACATCGGCGTCCTCGCTTCCATCAGGATGGTGGAGATCCCCGTGAGCCGGAGGCCCGTCGTGGGCATCCTCTCCACCGGCAGCGAGCTGGTGGAGCCGCGGTCGCCGGACGCCGGCGTCCGGGGGCGAGTGGTGAACTCGTGCCGCCACGTCCTGGAGGGCATGGTCACGCAGACGGGCGGCGCTCCCCGCTGGCTGGGCGCCCTTCCCGACGACCGTGACACGCTGCGGGCGGCGCTTCAGGGCTTCGAGGGCGACGTCCTCCTGACCACCGGCGCCACCTCCGCGGGCAAGGAGGACTACCTACCCGGCCTGCTGGCGGAGGTGGGAGAGCTTCTGGTCCACGGCGTCAACATGCGGCCGGGATCTCCCACGGGGTTCGGCCGGATCGGGCGCGCTCTGGTGGTTCTTCTTCCCGGGAACCCCGTCGCGGCCCTGGTGGGCTTCGACGTGTTCGTCCGCCCCGCGCTGCAGCTCCAGCTGGGTGAGCGTGAAGGGCGGCGGAATCCCCGGGTGCGGGGGCGCTTGCGGCGCAAGATCGCCTCGGCGCTCAACCGGACCGACTTCGTGCGCGTGAGGCTGGTCGAGGACGGGGAAGTGGACCTCCTGCGAGTCGGGGGCTCCGGCGTCCTGACTTCGGTGACGGGGGCCGACGGCTTCATCATCGTACCGCGAGACGACGAGGGCCTGGAGGCGGGCACCGAAGTGGAGGTGTTCCTCTACTGAGTTGGAGCCCGCTTGGATCCGGCGGGGAGTCTACCTTGGATCCGGCATCGTGGCGCTCGCGACGCGGGGCGCCATAATTGTGCAGAGCTTCCCCGGGGGAGTCGGGCCATGGCACGCAAGGGCATCCATTTCCTGAAGACGGTGAGCGCTCCCGAGGCGGAGCGCATCTGGCACGCCGCTCTGAAGCTCGAGCCGTTGGGCGGCGAGGACGTGTCCCTTTCGGAGGCCCAGGGGCGCATCCTCGACGACGACGTCGTCGTGCCCGTCGACGTACCGCCCTTCGACCGCGCCCTGGTGGACGGGTACGCCGTGCAGGCGGCCGACACCTTCGGCGCCGAGGAGGACGCGCCCGCCACCCTGGAGCTCCTTCCCGAGACCGCGCCCGCCGGTGCCGTGCCGAAGTCGGAGGTGGCCGGCGGGAAGGCGCTGGAGGTGGCCACGGGGGGTGTCCTTCCCCGCGGTGCCGACGCGGTGCAGATGGTCGAGCACGGTGAGGTCGACGGAGGGAAGCTCCTCCTCTACAGGCCGGTGGCTCCCGGCGCGAACATCCAGACCGCCGGCGCCGACATGCGCATGGGCGAGACCGCGCTGCGCGCCGGCCAGCGGCTCACCACGCGGGAGCTCGGCGTGCTCGCCGCCCTCGGCCTCGACACGGTTCGGGTCTCGAGGCGGCCGCGTGTCGCCATCATCTCCACCGGCGACGAGCTGTTTCCTCCGGGTCGGCCGCTCGAGGCCGGCAAGATCTACGACTCCAACTCCGCCACGGTGGCGGGAGCGGTGCGGGACAACGGAGGGGAGCCCGTGTTCCTCGGGATCATCCCCGACGACGAGGGGGCGTTGCGTGCGGCGTGCGAGGAGGCCCGGGCGGGATTCGACGCGGTGATCCTGTCCGGGGGGACCTCCAAGGGCGCCGGCGACCTGACCTTCGGGATCATCGACGGCACGGCGGCTCCGGGGATCCTCGTCCACGGTGTCAGCATCAAGCCGGGAAAGCCCATCGTCCTCGGCGCCTGGGACGCCCGGCCGGTGGCGGTGCTCCCGGGCTTTCCCACGTCCGCCATCACCACCTTCAACCTCTTCGTGGCGCCCGTCCTGCGACGGCTGGCGAACCTGCCCATGGAAGCGGAGGCGGAGCCGGTGCGGGCGCGTCTCGCCGTGAGGTACCACTCCGCCGAGGGTCGGCAGGAGCACCTCCTGGTGAACCTGGTGCCTCGCGCAGAGGGAAAGCCCGCTGCGTACCCCATCGCGGGGGCCTCCGGCTCCATCTATGCTTTCGCGCAAGCCGACGGCACCGTCGAGGTGGCCGCCGACCGCGGCGTGCTGCGGGAGGGAGAGACGGTGCGGGTGGCACCCCTCGCCCCTACGCTCAGGGTGGCGGATCTGACCCTCATCGGAAGTCACTGCCGGGGAGTCGACCTCGCGCTGGCCATGCTGCGGAAGCACGCGAGGGTCACCGCCAAGGTCGTCAACGTCGGCTCCACGGCGGGGGTCGAGGCGTGCGCCAGGGGCGAGGCCGACCTGGCGGGCGTTCATCTCCTGGACCCGGAGTCGGGGCTGTACAACCGCGCGGCGCTGGAGCGGGTGGGCGCGGACGGAGTCCGGATCAAGGGGTACGTCAGGCGGCAGGGCATCTACTTCCGCAAGGAGCAATTCCCGGGGGAGCCACCCACCCTCGACACCCTGTCGGGAATGACGGAGCTGCGCATGCTCAACCGCTCCCGGGGAGCGGGAACGCGCGTGCTCCTGGATCTGCTCCTCGACGGCATCGCCCGGGACAAGGGCATCTCCCCCGAGGTGCTACGGGCGGGAATCGCCGGCTACGACGCGGAGACGCGCTCGCACAACGCCGTGGCCGCGGCGGTGGCCTCGGGTCGAGCCGATTGGGGTCTGGGAATCGAGGCGGTGGCCGTAGCGTACGGCCTCGGGTTCGCACCCCTGCGGGATGAGGAATACGACTTCCTCACCCTCCGCGACCGCCTGGAGCGGAAGCCCGTGCAGGCGTTCCTGAATGTCCTGCGGTCGACGGAGTTCCGGGACGCCCTGGGGGCGCTGCCGGGGTTCGTGCCCGACGCGACGACCGGCGAGCCGGTGGCATGAGATGACACGAGCGCTGAACATCACCCTGCGCACCCTCCACATCGCCGCCATGGCGGTTCTGGTCGGAGGCGTCGCCTTCGACGTCGCGCCGCAGAGGCTGTCCGTGGACATCTGGCTGACCGTCGCCACAGGAGTCGCGCTGGCCGCGATGGAGGCCGGTCCACGGCTGACCTGGTTCCACGAGGGCCGCGGCGTGATGACCCTGGTGAAGGTGGCCCTCCTGTGCGCCATGCCCATGGTGGGGACGCACCGTCTGCCCCTCCTCCTGGTGGTCATCGGCATCGGCTCCGTCGCCTCGCACATGCCTCGTCGATTCAGGCACTACTCGCTGCTGTCCCGTCGGGTGATCCACGATTACCCTTCTCCCGGAGGCGGGAGCGCCTGACACCATCGGCTGCTCCGCGCTTGCCGAACCACCCTCTGTCTACGATCCTCGGGCCGCAGAAGCCCCCGAGCACCGCAATTCCATCCTCCGGATTTCCCATGGATTTCACGCTTTCCGAAGAGCTCCAGATGCTGCGGGAGCTCGTCCGCGACTTCGCCGACCAGCGGATCGCGCCCCACGCCGAAGCGTGGGACGCGGACCACTATTTCCCATACGAGGAAGCCCTCAAGCCCATGGGTGAGCTGGGGCTGTTCGGCACGGTCATTCCCGAGAGGTACGGCGGCACGGAGATGGGCTGGCTCGCGGCCATGATCGTGACCGAGGAGATCGCGCGCGTCTCCAGCTCGCTGCGGGTCCAGATCAACATGCAGGCTCTGGGGTGCGCGTACACCATACTCAAGTACGGCAGCGAGGCCCTGAGCGAGAAGTACATCCCCCCACTGGTGACGGCCGATCACGTCGGTGGCTTCGCCATCACCGAGCCCGGCGCGGGCTCCGACGTGATGGCCATGAGCTCCACGGCCCAGGACAAGGGCGACCACTGGCTGCTGAACGGCTCCAAGACGTGGATCTCCAACGCGCACGTCGCGGATACGCTCATCTACTACGCCTACACGGACCGCTCCGCCGGCTCCAAGGGGCTCTCGGCGTTCGTCATCGAGCCCAAGACCATGAACGGCGTGACGACCCGGGTGCTCGACAAGCTGGGCTCGCACTCGTCGCCCACGGGTGAGGTGATCCTCGAGGACACCGTCGTGCCGAAGGAGAACATCCTGGGCAAGCCCGGCGACGGCACGCGCATCGTCTTCGGGTCGTTGAACCAGACGCGGCTCAGCGCCGCGGCCGGCGCCGTCGGCCTCGCCCAGGCGTGCCTCGACGAGACCGTCAAATACGCCATGCAACGCAAGCAGTTCGGCAAGCCGGTGGGCGAGTTCCAGATGAACCAGGACATGATCGCCCGGATGTCCACCGAGATCGAGGCGCTGCGGCTTCTGGTCTACAAGGCGGCCGTCTCCAAGGACGAGGGGCGGATGAACAACGGCCTGGAGGTGGCCCAGGCCAAGTACCTCGCGGGAGAGGTGGCGCAGCGCTGCGCCACCTACGCGGTCCGGATTCTCGGGGCGTACGGCTACTCGACGGAGTACCCGGTGGCGCGGTTCTATCGCGACGCGCCGACCTACGCGATGGTCGAGGGCTCGGCCAACATCTGCAAATGGATCATCGCCCTCGATCAGCTCGGCATCCGCGCGGCGAACCGATGAGCGAGGCCCTCTCGGTCTTCGTCACGGGGATCGTCGGCGTCTTCGCCGGCATGGCCCTGCTGTACCTCACAGTCAAGCTGAACGCCTTCGTGGCGGGCAAGATCGATGCGCGACGGGCGCCAGCGGGTGAACCCGCGCCCGAGGCCACCGACGCCCAGGAGGACGGCCGGCCATGATCGACGGGTTGCACAGCCTCCTGTTCCAGTCGGGGTTCCTCCACATGACCCTCGGCATGCTGGTCATGTGGGTGATCGCGTTCGTGCTCATCTACCTGGCCATCGCCAAGGAGTTCGAGCCGCTCCTTCTCCTGCCCATCGGCTTCGGGATCCTGCTCGCCAACCTGCCCCTGTCCGACCTGATGGAGCCCGGGCAGGGCCTGCTGTGGCGGTTCTACCACCACGGCATCCAGTGGGAGGTGATCCCGCCGCTGATCTTCCTGGGACTGGGCGCCCTGACCGACTTCCGGCCCATGTTGGCCAACCCCCGGCTCATCTTCCTGGGGGCGGCCGCCCAGGGTGGCGTCTACGTCACGTTCTTCGTGGCGCACGCCGCCGGCATGTCTCTGGACCAGGCGGCCTCCATCGGCATCATCGGGGGGGCGGACGGCCCGACCACCATCTACCTGACCTCCAAGCTGGCGCCCGAGCTGTTGGGCAGCGCGGCGGTGGCCGCCTACTCGTACATGGCGCTGGTCCCCATCATCCAGCCGCCGATCATGAAGGGGCTGACGACCAAGGCGGAGCGGGTCATCAGGATGAAGAAGGGGCGCAAGCCTTCGAACCTGGAGGTCATCCTCTTTCCGTTGGCGGCCACCATCGTGGTGGTCCTCCTGGTCCCGCCGGCCGCCGCGCTCATCTCGATGCTCATGCTGGGCAACCTGTTCCGCGAGGCGAAGGTGGTCGAGCGCCTCACCAAGGCCTCCCAGAACGAGCTCCTGAACATCGTCACCATCTTCCTCGGGCTGCCGGTGGGCGCCACGATGAACGCCGACACCTTCCTGCGGCCCCAGGCGATCTCGATCTTCCTTCTGGGCCTGGTAGCGTTCGCCGTGAGCACGGCCTGCGGGGTGCTTCTGGCCAAGGGGATGAACCTCGTCTCCAAGGACAAGATCAACCCGTTGATCGGCGCGGCTGGCGTGTCGGCGGTCCCGATGTCGG
Organism: Gemmatimonadota bacterium; assembly: GCA_022340755.1. GTDB lineage: Bacteria > Gemmatimonadota > Gemmatimonadetes > Longimicrobiales > Gaopeijiaceae > SZUA-318. The sequence goes on along the minus strand of JAJDNI010000016.1, from coordinate 12,548 downwards.
CGCGTGTCGTCCACAAGGTGGGCTCCGAGGCCGACAAGAAGAACTACCTGCTCATGTACGCGATGGGACCCAACGTGGCCGGTGTCATCGGCACCGTCATCGCCGCCGGGGTCTTTCTCACCCTGCTTCGCTAGGACTCAATGTCATGGACCAGGAGATGCTCGCTCCCCTTGCCGGCCAGGTGCTATCCATCAAGTGCGCCGTGGGCGACGCCATCGAGGAAGACGACGAGGTGGTGGTCATCGAAGCGCTCAAGATGGAGACGCCCGTATTCGCGCCCTGCGACGGCACGGTCAAGGAGATCCGGGTCAAGGAGGGCGACTCCGTCGAGGAGGACGACGTGCTCGTCATCCTGAGCACCTGAACACCCTGAGCACCTGAGAACCGCATCGGGGGATGTGGCCATGAGACGGTATTTCGAGAAGATGGGCGACGTGGGACGGGAGCTCAGAAAAGGGGAGGTCAAGCGAACCGAGGAGAACGTCTCGGCGCTGAAGGAGGTCGAAGCGGAGGTCGACGCGGCCGTCGAGCGCGTCAAGACCACCGGATTGTCGACGGAGAAGATCAACGAGCGGGGCCAGATGACGGTCTGGCAGCGGCTCGAGTACCTCGTCGAGCCCGGGACGTGGTGTCCGCTCCACACCCTCTACAATCCCCTCGACAACCCGGAAGACACGACCAACGTCATCGACGGGATCGGGAAGATCGGGGGGAAGTGGGCCGTTGTCATCGGCTTCGACAACAAGGTCTTCGCCGGGGCGTGGATGCCGGGTCAACCGGAGAACATCCTCCGGGTGACCCAGGTGAGCAAACGGCTCAACCTGCCCCTGGTGTGGCTGGTCAACTGCAGCGGGGCCAAGCTCCCCGACCAGGAGAAGTTCTACGCCAACCGACGGGGCGCGGGCACGCCGTTCTACCGGCACGCCGAGCTGGAGCAGCTGGGCATCCCGATCCTGGCGGGCATCTACGGGACCAACCCCGCGGGCGGAGGATACCAGGGGATCAGCCCGACCGTCCTGTTCGCCCACAAGAACTGCAACATCGCGGTGGGGGGCGCGGGCATCGTCAGCGGCATGGCCCCCAAGGGGCACTTCGACGTGGAGACGGCCCGGGGGCTCATCGACAAGGCGAAGGAGTTCAAGGCCGACCCCCCGGGCACCGTGAAGACCCACTACGACGAGACGGGTTTCTTCCGGTACGTGTTCGACGAGGAGACCGAGGTCCTCGACGCGCTCAAGGACTACATGTCCGAGATGCCGGCGTACGCCCCGAGGTTCTTCCGGGTCGCCGAGCCCAGGCCGCCCAAGTACCCCGAGGACGATCTGTACCGGGTCGTCCCCCTCGAGCCCAAGCGGGTCTACGAGTTCGAGCAGGTCCTGGCGAGGCTGGTGGACTCGAGCGAGCACACCGAGTTCCGGCCGGACTACGGGCCCGAGGTCTACACCGGGCTCTGCAAGATCGACGGCTTCCTGGTGGGCGTGATCGGCAACCGCCAGGGCTACCTGGGCAAGGGCTATCCCGAGTACGGCGACTACCCGGGCATCGGCGGAAAGCTGTACCGGCAGGGCCTCATCAAGATGAACGAGTTCGTGACCCTTTGCGGACGTGACCGGCTTCCCATCGTCTGGATCCAGGACACCTCGGGCATCGACGTGGGGGACGACGCCGAGAAGGCGGAGCTCCTGGGTCTGGGGCAGGGACTGATCTACTCCATCCAGCAGACCGACGTGCCCATGATCTGCGTCGTGCTGCGCAAGGCGTCGGCGGCGGCCCACTACCTCATGGGCGGACCGCCGGCGAACCGACACAACGCCTTCACCGTGGGCACGGCCGCGAGCGAGGTCTACGTCATGCACGGCGAGACCGCGGCCGTGGCCACCTACGTGCGCCGGCTCATCAAGGAGGACGCGGCGGGTCGTCCGCTGGAGCCGGTGGTGGATCAGATGAACGAGCTGGCGCAGCAGTACCAAGACCATTCGCGGCCGGTGTACTGCGCCCGCTACGGCATGCTCGACGAGGTGGTGAAGATGAGCGAGCTGAGGAGGTACCTCGTGGCGTTCGCCGGGGCGGTGTACCAGAATCCGACGTCGATATGCCCGCACAACCACATGATCCTGCCCAGAATCATCAAAGGTTGAGGGGCAAGGCGAGCGAACCCGGTGGACAGAAGACATTGCCCGTGGCCAAACGCGTTCTCGAGCTGACCGTCAACGGAGACCGCTACGAGGTGGCGGTGGAGCCGTGGACGAGCCTCGCCCAGGTCCTCCGTGACGAGCTCCGCCTGACGGGCACGAAGGTCGGCTGCAACGAGGGAGACTGCGGCGCGTGTACGGTGCTCGTCGACGGCCGCTCGGTGTCCTCCTGCCTCTACCTGGCGGTGGAGGCGGAGGGGCGTGACGTCACCACCATCGAAGGCCTGGCCGAGACGCCCGACACGCTCCATCCGCTGCAGGAGGCGTTCATCGAGCACGGCGGGCTGCAGTGCGGCTTCTGCACCGGTGGCATGCTGATGAGCAGCGCCTTCCTGCTGAGCCATACGCCCGAGCCCGACGAGGGCGAGATCCGCCGTGGCCTGTCGGGCAACCTCTGCCGCTGCACCGGCTACAACAAGATCGTCGAGTCCGTGGACGCGGCGGCGAAGCGGCTGGCGGCCGACGAGGGGGGCACGGCATGACCGCGCCCCTGAGCTTCGACGTGCACAGGCCGCGCGCGCTCACCGAGGCCCTCGATCTTCTGGACGAGTACGGGGCCACGGCGCGGGTGATCGCCGGCGGCACCGACCTGCTTCCCAAGCTCCGCAACGGACGGCTGTCGCCGGAGCACCTGGTCAGCCTCGGTCGGGTGGGGGAGCTGGACGGCATCGAGGAGACCGGGGACGGCGCCCTCGTCATCGGCGCGGCCACGCGCCTCTTCGACGTGCAGCGACATCCCCTGGTCCGGAAGCGGCTCCCGGCGCTCCACCACGCCTGCTCGGTGATGGCCACCGTGCAGATCCGCAACATGGGCACCGTGGCGGGGAACCTCGCCAACGGGTCGCCGTGCGCCGACACCTCGGCGCCGTTGCTCGTGTACGGCGCCACGCTGGAGGTCGCCCGCCGGGACGGCCACCGCGAGATCCCGGTGGGCGCCTTCCACAAGGGCCCCGGCAGCGTCGACCTTGCTTCCGGCGAGCTCATTGTCGCGATCCGCGTTCCTCCGGTCCCCGCGGGCTCGGGCTCGGCGTATCAGCGGATCTCCGCGCGCAGCCGGGTCGACATGGCCGCGGCCGGCGTCGCCGGGTTGGTCACGCTGGACGGGGACGGGCGGGTTGCCGAGGCGCGCATCGGGCTGAGCGCCGTCTCTCCCACCCCCACGCGCTGTCCCGAGGCCGAGTCGCTCCTCACCGGACAGGTGCCGGACGCTCCCCTCCTCGAGCGCGCGGCGCGCGAGGCGGCGGAAGAGGCGAAGCCCATCGACGACGTCCGCGCCACCGCGGCCTACCGGCGCCACGTGGTCTTCGTGATGGCGAACCGGGTGCTCACCACCTGCGTGGCGCGCGCCTCGGCCGGCGCGGGGGGGGGAACGCCATGAGCACGCCGCCGATCATCGGGGCGCGCATCCCGCAGCTCGGCGCCCGGGAGAAGGTCACGGGGCAGGCCGTCTACACCGACGACATGAAGCTCCCCGGGATGCTCTACGGGGCCATCCTGCGAAGCCCGCACGCCCACGCGCGCATCAAGCGCATCGACACGTCGAAGGCCCGGGCCCTCCCCGGCGTGAAGGACGTCGTCACCGGCGACGACACCCTGAAGGTCGCGTACGGCAACTGGCGCCTGGTTCCCGACATCCAGGACGAGTACGTGCTCGCCGTAGACAAGGTGCGCTACGTCGGCGACGAGGTTGCCGCCGTGTGCGCCCTGGACGCCGATACGGCCAGGCGCGCGTGCGAGCTCATCGAGGTCGAGTACGAGGTGCTCCCGGCGGTCTTCTCGGTGGAAGAGGCCCTCGCGGAGGGCGCGCCCACGATCCGCGCGGAGAAGCCGGGCAACCTGAGCCTGACGCGGGAGATCGAGTACGGCGGCGTCGACGAGGCTTTCACCCGGGCGGAGTACGTGCGCGAGGACACGTTCCGCGTCCCCACGGTCAGCCACGCGTACCTCGAGCCGTGCTCGGCCCTCGCCGCCCCCGACGAGGGCGGGCGGGTGACGCTGTGGACCAGCACGCAGACGCCCTACATCGTGCAGGTGCTGTTGGCCAAGACCCTCGGACTGCCCGAGAACCACGTGCGGGTGATCAAGCCGCAGGTCGGAGGCGGATTCGGCGGCAAGATGGAGCTGCGCACCTGGGAGTTCTGCGCGGCGTTCATGGCGCTGCGTACCGGACGGCCCGTCAAGTTCACCCTCACGCGCGCGGACGAGCTCGCCTACGGGCGGCGCCGCCACGCGATGGTCCTGCGCTCGAAGATCGGCCTCACCCGTGACGGCGTGATCCTCGCCAAGGACCTCGACGTCCTTCTGGACAGCGGCGGCTACAACGCCATGGGTGCGACGGCCACGTTCCTGGTGGGCAACTTCGGCGCCATGCTCTACCGCATCCCGGCGTACCGCTACCTGGGACGGTACGTCTACACCAACAACCCGCCCGCCTCGGCCATGCGGGGCTTCGGCGCCCCCCAGGCCCTCTTCGCCGGGGAGTGCCAGCTCAACATGGTGGCGGAGGAGCTCGGCATCGATCCCATCGAGCTGCGCATACGCAACGCGATGCAGGCCGGCGATTCGGTGCCCGGCGTGGCGACGGCGAGGACGTGCGGCTTCCGCGAGGCCCTGGAGAAGGTGCGCGACGCCAGCGGCTGGGTGGAGAAGCGCGCGCGCAAGCGCCCCGGCAAGGGCATCGGCGTCGCGGGGTGCAGCTTCATCTCGGGCGGCGTGTTCAACTGGTTCGACACGAAGTACCACTTCACGTCGTGCGAGGTGCGCGTCTTCGAGGACGGCACGGCACACCTGCTGACGATGGCGTCCGACATCGGACAGGGCTCGGACACGGTGCTCCGCCAGATCCTGGCGGCGGAGCTCGGCATCGACATCCACAAGATCCGTCTCACGGCGGGGGACACGGCCGTCACCCCGAAGGCCGACCTGGGCACGTGGGGCAGCCGCGTCACGCTCATGGCGGGAAACGCGGTCCTCGACGCGGCCCGGAAGATCAAGGAGATGCTCGCCGGCGTGCTCTTCATGGAGTACGACCTGAACCAGATCCACGACGTGGCCTTCGCCGGCGACCGCGTGTTCGTCCGGGCGAAGCCGAAGCGGGGCATGGACTTCGGCGAGTGCGTGTACAAGGCCTTGCGGGGCCGTCGCGGCGAGCCCCTGACCGCGTTCGGCTACTACACGCCCCGCGACAAGGGACTGGTCACGCCGGCGTTCTCCTTTGGCGCCCAGGTCATCGAGGTCGAGGTGGACGAGGACACGGGCGTCGTCAGCGTCGAGCAGGTCCACACGGCGCACGACAGCGGCGTCCCCATCAACACCATGGCGGTGGAGGGGCAGCTCGAGGGGTCGATCCACATGGGGCTCGGCTACGCCCTCTCCGAGGAGCTGATCACCGTCGAGGGACGCGTCCGGAACGCGACCTTCCTGGACTACAGGATCCCCGCGGCGGAGGACATGCCTCCGAGCGCGTCCTACGAGATCGTGACCCGGGACCCGGAGGGACCGTACGGGGCCAAGGAGGCCGGCGAAGGGCTGGTGAGCCCCACCGCCCCGGCCATCGCCGAGGCCATCTGGGACGCCGTCGGCGTGCGCAGCGACACACTGCCCATCACGCCCCAGAGGGTGCTGGAGGGGTTGGGGAAGCTCTAGGAGGGCCGGGCGCGGGAGGGGCGCCATCGACGGCGGTCGATATTCTCCTCAGCCGCCGAAGAGGCGACGGGGCTACTCGGGGCGCCGACGTTTCCCTTTGCCGGGACGGCGGGGTACTATGCAAGAAGACTCCGGACCCGCGAGGCTGCGATGGCGGACAGACGGGCGACACTCGAATTGCCCGACGACCTCAGGGCGTTCTTCTGGGACTACGACCCCGGGCGGCTGTCGTGGGAGCGCAGCCGCCATACCGTCGTCCTTCGTCTTCTCGAGAAGGGGGGCATGCAAGCCGTCCGCTGGCTTCGGCAGCACCTGACGGACGAGGAGATCCGTGACTTCATCGTTCGCAGGCGAGGCCGAGGTATCAGCCCGCGGCGGCTACGGTTCTGGAGTCTTCTCGTCGACATTCCCCGACACGATGTCGACGAGTGGATCGAGAGCGCTCGTCGGAATCCGTGGCAGACCCGAACGGCCCGATGAGCTTCCATCCAGAGGTGATGCCGGCGACCCAGCAGACGATGCTACGCCGCTTGGCGGCAATCGTTGGGGAGCGCGGATTCCACCTCGCGGGCGGAACCGCACTGGCCATCCAGGTTGGGCACCGCCGCTCGGTCGACCTAGACTGGTTCTCGCCCTCGGCGATCGATCCGATGGCGCTGGCCGCTGACTTGAGAGACGCGGGAATCCCGATTCAAGTCACCGACGTCGAGGAGGGCACGCTCCATGGCATGGCGGGGGGCGTGGAGCTGAGCTTCCTCGAGTACCGCTATCCGGACCTTGTCCCGCCGATCGAGTGGCCGGACTACGGTGTGCGGCTGTCCGCCCCGGAGGATCTTGCATGCATGAAGTTGTCCGCGATCGGAGGGCGCGGCTCGAAGAAGGACTTCATCGACGTGTTCGCCTTGGGGCGTGAGAAGTTCACGCTCGATCAGATGCTGAAGTTCTACGGTCAGAAGTATGACGTTTCGGACCTGGGACACACCCTCTTTGCGCTCACGTACTTCGACGATGCCGAGCAGGACGACGCCCCGGAGATGCTCTGGCGGATCGATTGGGACGCAGTGAAGGGTGTGGTAGAGGGTTGGGTCCGGGACTACACGCAGAGACAGGCGCCTCCGCAGTCTGGGGGTGGCGGGATCCGCCCGTAGGCTCTACGAGCCCGGTCCGAAGCGCGCCAGGATCCAGGAGCTGACGATCTTCATGGCCTCCGGGGCGAACGTCTCCTCGATGTGCGCGTACTCCGAGGGAGACCCCGTGGTGGCGTGCTGGAAGAGGTGGTTCAGGCCGGGCAGCAGCTCCGTGGTGACGTCCTTGTTGCCGCCGCGGTGCAGGGCGGCCGCGATCTCGGCGAGATCCTCTTTCGGGGGCACCTGGAGGTCCTTCTCACCGTCCAGAGCCAGCACCGGCACCTTGACCTTCTCCAGGGTCGGCCGCGGGTCGTAGGTGAGGAAGAAGCGCATCCAGGGCGAGTTCACCTGCGCCACCTGCGCCTCGAGGGCCTGGTCGCTGGTCTGGTCCGGCGCCTGGGCCCGCGCCTCCGGCGGGAGGGCGGCGACGGCCTCCTTCAGCGCGGCCAGGAGCTTGGGCGCCGCGGCCTTGGGGTCCGGCTCCGCCTCGACGATGTCGAAGAGCTTGTTCTGAATGTCCGTGTTGTGCTGGATGATCGCCTCGGGCGTGCCCGCGGCCCGGTTGATGAGCTGGCCCTGGAGCGTGAGGATCTGCCGGCCGGGCAGTCCCGGTCCCGCCAGCATGACGACGAAGGCCACGTCCGGCGAGCGCGCCGCCACCATCGGCCCGATCAGCCCACCTTCCGAGTGGCCCACGATGCCTACTTTGTCGCCTGCGATTTCCGGCCGGCTCCGGGCGAACTCCACGGCCGCCAGCGCGTCGGAGGCGTTGTCCTCGCTCGTGGCGGTGGCGTAGACGCCCGTGGACTTGCCGACCCCGCGGTCGTCGTAGCGGAGCACGGCGATCCCCTGGCGGGTCAGGTAGTCGGCCAGGACCAGGAAAGGCTTGTGGCCCAGAAGGGTCTCGTTCCGGTCCTGTGGGCCCGATCCCGTGACCAGCACCGCCGCGGGGAAGGGTCCCTCACCCCGGGGAAGGGTGAGGGTGCCGGCGAGATCCACACCCGCGGCGGTGTTGGGGATCGTGACGTCCTCGGACCGGTAGGGGAATGGAGGCTTCGGCTCCTGTGGTCGGTTCGGCGCGGCTTGGTCCTCGCTCCGGGTCAGCGTGAGCGGCAGAGTACTGGGGCCTTGCATCCATTGACCCTCGATGCTCTGATGGTCGGCGGCGAAGGTTCCCGCGAACGCTGCGTTTGCCGGGTTGAACTCGAAGCGCACCGAGTCACCGGTGACGGTGACGGCGCTGAGCGGGAGGCCGGTCTGGCCCTGGTCGGGGCTGTCCATGGTGCCCGCGAGCGAACCGTCTTCCTCCGCGGTGACGTGGAAGACCAGGCGCAGCTGCATTCCATTGCCCACGTCCAGCTTGCCCGCCCACGTGCCGACGACGGGTGGGGCCGAGGGTTGATCCTGAGCTGCGGCGCCGATAGGGGAGAACAGAGCGGAGAGCATCAGGCCGAGTGAGAGGGACATAGGGCTACTGAGGCGCATGCGGACCTCCTGTCAGGTGGATCGGATCTTTCTACTACGGGTGATCCGTCCATGGCCTTCATCGACTGGAGTGGTGGAAGAGCTCCGGCGAGAGGTTGGTTGGCCGCGACGCGTCACGCAGGAGCTTCGTCGCCCGACGCCGTGGTGTGTGCCCGCGCCTCCGCCGCGGTCGTGCGGCGGGCGTTGCACCGGGACGGGCGCCCTAGAAGCTCTCGAGGCCGTAGAACACTTCGGTCCCGTTCTTGAGCCAGTGCTCCCGGAAGGGGCAGACCGCGACCTCACGGCCCAGAAGCGGCGCGATCATCGGGTGCGGGAAGAGCGTCATGGATCCACGCTCGTTCTCGTGCATGGTGTATTCGCCCGAGATCTGCACCGTGGTGCGGTAGCGTTGGCTGCCCATGGAGGTGAAGCCCTGCAGGAGGTGGCTGGTGGATTCCCACGCGCCCTGGGTCACGCTGAAGTCCACCACCGGCTCGCCGACGCTCCAGGCCCGCACGCGGACGCGGTCGTCCGTCTCGATGAACTGGGCGTCGATGTCCTTCTCCAGGTAGCGGAAGTGGTACAGCTCCGCCCGCTGGCGCCGGGCACGCTCGGAGCTCGTGGCCGCCAGGAACGGATAGAAGCCCGCCTTCGCGTGCTGGCCCCACTCCGCCACCATCGGCGGCACGATCACGGAGAACATCAGCTCCGTGTACGGCCCGACTTCGCTCTGGTCGAAGAGGAAGGCCGTCACGGAGAGGACACTGCGCTGGTGGCGTACCTCGATGGGCTGCAGGTACGCCGGTAACACCGCCTGTGCGTCGGGTGTCGCCATCTCGAAGAAGGCGCTCACCCCCGTTCGAAAGTCATACTGCCCTACTGGCATATCCCGTACCGACGAAGGACGCGGATGATGGCGTCGGCGCCCTTCTCCAGCTCCTCCTTTGTGTGTGCTGCCGAGATAGACATACGGACGCGGGATTTATGCTTACCCACCGCCGGGTACTTCACAGGGTTGATGAAGACGCCCTCCCGGAAGATCTCTTCCCCAATCTGAAATATACGCGCATCGTCGCGCACCATGATGGGAATTACCTGCGACGTCGAATCGCCGATGGGCACGCCACCGTCGGCGAGGAGCCCCTGCATGGTGGAAACGTTGTCCCACAGGCGCGTGCGCAGCTCGGGCTCGTTCCGAGCCAGCTTCAACGCCGCGCGTAGACCGGCCACCACCGCCGGCGAAAGCGCGCAGGAGAAGAAGCGCGAGCGCGAGAAACCCCTCAGATAGTTGACCAGCTGGTGGGTTCCGGCGATGTAGCCGCCCTGGCCTCCCAGGCTCTTGGAGAAGGTGCCGAGATGGATGTCCACCTCGTCCTCCATCCCCTGGTCCTCCACGATGCCCCGGCCATTGGCCCCGTAGACGAACGCCGAGTGGGCCTCGTCGATCATCAAGCGCGCGCCGTGCTTGCGGCACACCTCGACGATGTCCGCGAGCGGCGGTGTGTCGCCGTCCATGGAGTATACGCCCTCGATGATCACCAGCTTCTTGCCCTCGAAGCCCGACAGCTTCCGATCCAGGTCCTCCACCTTGTTGTGGCGGAAGAACCGGGACGTGGCCTTGGACAGGATCATGCCGTCCACGATGCTCGCGTGGGCGTACTGATCGGCCACGACCAGGTCACCGGAGCGCATCAATCCCGCGATGGTGCCCACGTTGGCGCTGTACCCCGTGGGGAAGATCAGCGCCGCCTCCTTCTGCTTGAAGTCGGCGATCTCCTCGGACAGCCGGCGATGGATCTCCGTGGTGCCGCTGAGGATGGGCGAGCCGGAGGCTCCGCCCCCATACTGATCCACGGCGGACTTGATGGCCTCTTTCACCTCGGGGCGGTACGACAGCCCCAGATAGTTGTAGGACGCGAAGTTGACGAGCCCGCTGCGGACCTCGTGGGTCTTCGTGTCCTCGACATCGACGGTGGTCGACGGGGCGCTGTGGAGGGGAAGCTCGTAGAGGTAGTACCCGGCGGGCTTGACCTCCCTCCACCAGTCGTCGAACGGAGCCAGGAGCGCGAACGCGTCCTCGCCGGCGCCGAAGTAGAAGTTGGTGTAGTCGTACTCCATCGCGCCCGGCGCGGCGGGGGGAGCCTCGGACGTGACGCGCTCCGGGGCGGGGCTCGACGCGGTCAGGCGTGCGGGCTGGGCCGGGGTCTCCACGTCGGTGGAGCTTCCATTTCGCTTGTCGGACATGTCACTTACCTGGAAGTGGCAGGGGGATATCCAACCCTGAATCTCCCGAATGATGCCGGCAACAGCAAGGAGAACGATTCCGTGGAAGACCGGGCAGGGAGCGACGGGGCCCGAGCGGGGCGACCCCGGGACGGTGCCGGGCGCGTCGAGGACTGGGCGATGCGTGCCGAGAGCTGGCGCCCTCCGGCCGGATGGCGCCGCGTCACGGTCGTCGACGCCCACACCGAGGGCGAGCCGCTGCGGGTGATCCTGGGAGGATTCCCGGAGCTTCCCGGGGGGGCGATCCTGGCCGCCAGGGCGGAGGCGAAGGCGCTCCACGACGGGTTGCGCCGTGCGCTCATGTGGGAGCCCCGGGGGCACCCGGACATGTACGGGTGCATCGTCCTGCCGCCGGTGACGGAGGGCGCCGACTTCGGCGTGCTCTTCACGCACAACGAGGGCTTCAGCACCATGTGCGGCCACGGGATCATCGGCGTGGCCACGGTGGTGACGGAGCTGGGGCTGGTGGCGTCGGCGGGGACGGGACGATCGCTGCGCATCGACACCCCCGCCGGACTGGTGGAAGCGCGCGTCCGGATGGAGGGAGGACACGCCCGCTCCGTGGCCTTCACGAACGTGCCGTCGTTCGTGGCCGCCCTCGACCGGGAGGTCGAGGTCTCGGGCTTCGGCACCGTGCACTACGACGTGGCGTACGGCGGCGCCTTCTACGCCTTCGTGTCGGCGGAGGACTTCGACTTCGCCCTGACACCGGAGGAGCACCGACGGATCATCGAGGCGGGGCGGGCCGTGAAGGCCGCCGTGGTGGCTGCCGGGCAGCCCGTCCACCCGGAGGCCGCGGACCTCGGATTCCTGTATGGGACCATCTTCGTGGGGCCGCCCCACGGCGAGGGCCACCACTCCCGGAACGTGTGCGTCTTCGCCGACGGAGAGGTGGACCGCAGCCCCACGGGCACCGGGGTCAGCGCCCGCCTGGCGCTGCATCACGCCCGCGGCGAGCTCGCCGAGGGCGAGGAGATCGTCGTGGAGAGCATCCTGGGCACCACGTTCACGGGCCGGGTGCTGGGCGAGACGAAGGTGGGATCCCAAGAGGCGGTCATCCCGGAGGTGGGGGGATCGGCGCACATCATCGGGCGAAGCGAGCTCCTCATCGATCCCGACGACCCGCTCGCGGAGGGGTTCCTGCTGCGGTAGGGGAAATGGGGGCGCGTAGGCCGCCCACGCCCTAGATTGGTGTTATGAGCGCCGCGGGTCGCCTCCATCTGCTCCGGCTCGCCATCGCGATCCTCGGGACGGCGGGGATCGTCCTGGGGGGCGTCGGCTTCGGCCCCCTGGGCCTGCCGACCGGGGCTCCCCTCTACATCCGTGTGCTGAGCGAATCGAGCTGGACGTTCGGCTTCGGAGTCGTCGCGCTCCTCATCGCCTGGAGGGCGCCCGACCGCAGCGTGCTTCTCGCCGGGCTCTTCCTCGCGGTGTCTTCACTGCAGTCGGCCCTGGAGGGGATCGTCGACCCCGGCGCACACCCTCGGATGCTTCCCTTCCTGATCGCCCTGGGCGCCCTCGGGTTCGGCGTGGGGATCCGCTTCACCCAGGCGTTTCCCGTGCCCCTGACCAGGGCCCAGGTCGTCGGGCTGGGGCCGGGGAGGCTGACGAAGGCCACGCTGGCTGCGCCCGCCGCGCTCCTCGACGGGCGGATCTTCTGGGCTTTCGTCGTGCTCCTCGAGGTCACGCAGCACGTGCTCCTGAGACGGCAGCCCGGCGTCTGGCACGTCCTCGTGTACGCCTCGCTCGCCGCGTTCTATCTGTGGGCGGGATACCGCATGGGCTCGAAGGAGCAGCGGAAGAAGACCTTCTGGCTCATGGAGGGCGTGCTCGTCTT
>JAJDNI010000005.1 GCA_022340755.1 Gemmatimonadota bacterium | reverse complement strand
TCCCTGGTGGTTCGACGGACGTGGGTGGGGTGACCTCTTCGTCGGTACGCCCTTGCAGTTCCCGGCTCCCTGCAAGGAGCTCCAGGTGCTGCAGATCCTGCCGTGCTACACCTTCGGCGGCGCCGGCGGCGAGATGGCTGCTCCCGTCAGCACCTACCACTTCCCGGACGAGGGCTAGTCTGACCTGACTCGCGGGACGTCCTCTATGCTCCGAGGACGCAACTGAACAGGGGGCGTGGTCTCCGGACCACGCCCCCTTTCACTTCTTTTCCCGCTCACCGGCTCGCCAACCTCCGCGGTACCGCAGTAGAATGCCGGCGACGTCTTCCATTCACATCCATCGTTGGACCAGGCCATGAACACCCGACTTCCCCTGGGTGTGGCTCTCGCGCTCCTGGGCTCGATCGTGGGCCCGGCGGCGAGCCAGACCTTTCCCACGCAGGACCCCGTCATCCGCCAGATCTACGCCATGGGCATGGGCCGCTCCCAGGTGGAGAGCCAGGCCCACGTCCTCATGGACTCCTTGGGCCCCCGTCTCATGGGCTCTCCCGACCTGAAGCGCGCCGACGACTGGCTTGTCTCGATGTACGAGTCGTGGGGCATCGACGCGAAGGAGGAGCAGGTCGGCACCTGGCGGGGCTGGGTGCGCGGCGCCTCCCATATCGACCTGGTGTCGCCGAGGTTGCGCACCCTGGACGGTCAGATGGTGGGCTACAGCCCGGGGACGGGCGGCAAGAACGTCACCGCGGAGACCATCATCCTCCCCCGCTTCCGGGACAGCACGGAGTTCGTGCAGTGGCTCCCGCAGGCCAAGGGGAAGCTGGTGATGATCTCGGCGGGCCTTCCCACGTGCCGCCCCCAGGACGACTGGGCCGCCAACGCCACGCCCGAGTCGAAGGCGCACATGGACTCGGTGATGGTGGGCATCCAGAACGATTGGGCCGTCGTGCGCGCCGGTCCGGAGGTCGACGGCGCCAGCGCCGGGCTCCGGGGCACGGGGTACTCGCCGGCCCTGGGTGGCGGAGATCTGGGTCTCCGCCTGGAGGCCGCGGGCGCGGCAGGCATCATCTCGTCCCGGCCCAAGCTCCGCTGGACCATGGGCGGCGGACGCACGCCGCAGCAGGTGGTGGCCGCCATGCTGGATCCTCAGAGAGGCGGTAGAGGCGGTGGCTTCGGGGGCGGTGCCGGCAACGCGCTGAACACCGGGTGGGGCATGATGGAGGTCTTCGAGACCTACAACACGAAGACGCCGGCCATCGCCCTCGACTGTGAGGACTACGGCCTCGTCTTCCGGCTCACCGAGCGCGGAGACCAGCCGAAGATCCGCCTGAACCTCGAGGGCAAGCTCCTGGGCGAGCAGCCCGTCTACAACGTCGTCGCGCGCATCCCCGGCACGGAGCACCCCGACGAGTACGTGGTGCTGTCGGCGCACATGGACTCGTGGGACGGGGCGTCCGGAGCCTCCGACAACGGCACCGGCATCATCACCATGCTCGAGGCGATGCGCATCCTGAAGCAGGTGTACCCGAACCCGAAGCGCACCATCGTCATGGGCGCCTGGGCCGGCGAGGAGGAGGGTGAGGTGGGCTCCAAGGCCTTCACCGAGGACCACCCCGAGATCATGCAAGGCATACAGGCCGTGTTCAACCAGGACAACGGCACCGGACGCATCGTCCGCCTCGGCGGCGGGGGGCTCGTCCACGCCCCCGAACACGTGAACGCGTGGCTGGCCCAGATCCCCATGGAGTGGCGCCAGCGCATCAACGGAGGGGACCCGGTGGTGCCCGGCCGCCCGGCGAGCGGTGGCAGCGACGACTTCTCCTTCGCCTGTCACGGCGTGCCGGCCTTCGGGCTCGGCTCGCTGTCGTGGGACTACGGCAACGTCATGTGGCATACCCAACGGGACACGTACGACAAGGTCGTGTTCGACGACCTGCGCTACAACGCGACCCTCACGGCCATGCTCACGTACCTGGCGTCCGAGGATCCCACGCGGATCCCCCTGGACCGTGTGGACCTGGCCGCCGAGGCGGGCCGGGCCGGCGGCCGCGGAGGACGCTACGGCGGTGGCGCCCAGTGGCCGGTGTGCGTGCCCGCACCCCGCTCGACGAGCCCGCGACTCCGCTAGCCGGAGGCCCAGGGCGGACGTGAAGCGGGGGCCCCTCGTCGAGGGGCCCCCGCCGTCGGGCCGATCCGTGGAGGCTGGCGACACACCAGTGTCTGCGGGCCTCTCTTTTCGGACGGCTCCTAGATTCCGAACACCCGCTTCGGGTTGTCGTACATGACGGCCTGCAGGGTGTCTTCGCGGAGCCCCATGGCCTGGAACCCTTCCCAGTACCTCGACCAGCTCAGGCCGTTGGATCCGAAGAGGACCTTCTGCGCGCCCACCCGGGACTTGAGGAAGCCCACCAGCGACGGCGTGAAGTACTTCGGGAGCCAGGCGCTGACCGACAGGTAGACGTTGGGCCACTTGGTGGTGACGGCGATGAGCTCGTCGACCCAGGGATACCCCGTATGCGTGCCGATGAGGGTGAGTCCCGGGAAATCGCAGGCGATCCGATCGATCTGGATGGGACGCCCGTGCTCGCTGGGCATCGCCTCTAGGACATGGCCGACCTGCATGGAGACAGGTACGCCCATGGCCTCGCAGGCCGCGTAGAGGGGGTACATCTTCCGGTGATCCAGCCCGATATCGTACCCGTAAATGTGGATGTAGACGCCCTTGTAGCCACGCTTGGTGACGTCGTCCTCCAGCTTGCGCAGCGACCCGCGGATGTCGAACGGATCGTAGTCCGCGAGGCCGTACACCCTCCCGGGGTACTTCGTGGTCAACTCCGCGATGGTCTCGGTCATGTCCATCGCGAAGCGCGTCTGGCGGGGATACGACCACGCCAGCAGGTCGGTGGCGAGGACGGACTCGACATTGGCGGCGTCCATGGCGGCGATGAGCTCGTCGCCGTTCTCGTAGCCATCGCCCCAGGCGAGCTCCACCTTGCACTTGAGCTCACCAGCCGAGTTGGTCGCCTTGACCCAGCTCTGCTTCCACTCCTTCAGGAGGAGCGGAAAGAGCGTGTCGACTGCCTTCATGTCGCCCATCGGTCGAACCTCCTGCACGTTGCCGCCAGGGGTGAAAACGCCGAATTGCCGCCCTCGGGCGGATCTCCGGAATCACGCGGGATTTCTCAAGGTAGGCGGACCTTTGTCCTGTGGCCGTAGGGAATTCTCCGATACCGCGTGCGGGGCAGGAGGAAGGGCTCTACCTTCCGCGGGCACTGAATCCAACAGTGCTGATTCGAGCGGGTATTGCATGGGGCCGCAACGACGTGGATGAGGGCCGACACCGCCGGCGAGACCGCACGGGCTGGGCCTGCGTCGCAGCCTTGGCGACCCTGGGGGCGCTGGGTTGTGGAGTGCCGTCGAGCGGCGACGCCGCCCGGGGCAAGGAGATCTTCCCGGCGTGTGCGGCGTGCCACGGATCGCGGGGTGAGGGGAACGTCGAGCTGCAGGCGCCCAACATCGCCGGACTTCCCAGGTGGTACATCGAGGGCCAGCTCCGACAGTTCCTCGGGGGACATCGAGGCACAGTGCCCGCCGACAGCGCGGGGCGCCGCATGAGCGTCGCGGCCCAGGTGCTCACCCAATCCGGTGACGAGAACGGCGATGTGGCATCGGTGGCTCTGTACGTGTCCCGGCTTCCCGCCCAGCGCCCGGCGCCTACACTCCCCCCAGGGGATGCGACCAGGGGTAAGGTTGAATACCAGGCGTGCGCCTCGTGCCACGGAGCCGACGGCAAGGGCAAGTACGACGTTCCACCGGTGGTGGCCCAGGCCGACTGGTATCTGCTCGCTCAGCTCCGGAAGTACCGAGAGGCGTGGCGAGGCACGAACGCCAATGACCTGCAGGCGTCCCGCATGCAGGCCGTGGTGATCCCTCTGGACGATCAGGCCATGGAGGACGTGGTGGCCTACATCGAAACGTTGAGGTAGCTCGGGCGGATCCGCCGGCACCCTCCGGTCCGACCGGCGCCGGTCCGGGCGCCGAGGGAAGCCGTGGCCCCGGCTGGCACGGATGGCACGCCCTGCCTACAATGGCCTCCCGACACCCCATCCGCACATGTGATCATGATATCCTGCCGAACGATCCGCTCGCGCCATGGCATCGCGTGCGCCGTGGCCGCACTCGCCCTTCCGCTGATCCCCCGCGCCGCCGCTTCCCAGCAAGTCAATCCCTTCGGGGAGCTGCGCCTACGCTCCATCGGTCCCGCCGTCATGGGAGGCCGAATCCACGACGTCCAGTCTCTGTCCGACGACCCCAGCACCATCTGGGTGGCGAGCGCCACGGGAGGCCTCTGGAAGTCCACGAACCGCGGCACGACCTGGGACCCCGTCTTCGACGGGCAGGCCACGGGCACCTTCGGTGTGGTCGCCGTCGCTCCCTCAGACCACGATGTGGTGTGGGCGGGGACCGGCGAGCAGAACAACCGGCAGAGCAGCTCGTGGGGAGACGGTGTCTTCCGCAGCACCGACGGCGGCAAGACCTGGACCCACCTGGGCCTCGAAGACACGAGGGCCATAGGCCGCATCCTGGTGGATCCGACCAATCCGGACGTCGCCCTCGTCGGTGCCCTGGGAAACCTGTGGGCACCTTCCGAGGACCGGGGCGTGTTCCGCACCACCGACGGAGGAAAGACCTGGTCGAAGGTCCTCTTCGTGGACACCCTGACCGGCATCGTCGACATGGCCCGCGACGGCGCCGATCCGAATCTCGTCTATGCCGCGGCCTATCAGCGTCTCCGGCAACCGTGGGGATACAACGGCGGCGGGCCCGGGAGCGGGATCTTCCGTAGCACCGACGGCGGGCGCACGTGGGAACGTCTCACGCAGGGGCTCCCCTCGGGCGACGACGGTCGCATCGGCCTGGCGGCGTCGGCGCATACCGGGGGCCTCGTCTACGCCGTGGTGGAGCACGCTACCCGGGGCGGCATCTATCGGAGCACGGACGGAGGCTCCACCTGGCAGCGCATGAGTGGTCAGAACTCCCGGCCGGCGTACTACAGCGGACTCTATGTCGACCCCACCAACGACAGCCGCCTCTACCTCCTGACCCGGTGGTTCTATTCCAGCGAGGACGCGGGTGCCACCTGGCGCACCATGCCGACCGAGCCCACGTACGATGTGGGTCTCAAGGGCGATTATCATGCGATGTGGATCGACCCCACCGACTCGAGGCACTTCTATCTGGCCGGCGACGGGGGCCTGTACCAGACCTGGGATCGGGGCGCCACGTACATCCGCATCAACAACATTCCCATCGGGCAGTTCTACGGCATCGGGCTGGACGACCGCGCACCGTATTGGATCTACGGAGGCATGCAGGACGATCACTCGTGGGAGGGACCCAGCGCGACGCGGCACTACCTGGGCATCGCACCGGGCGACTGGCGGGAGATCGGCTTCAACGACGGGCTCGAGCACGACGTGGACGTGAACGGTCCGCGCTACGTGTACAGCAACGCCGTCCAGGGCGACCTGACGCTCGTGGATGCGTACAACGGTGACCGACGCGACATCCATCCCGTGGCCGAGCCCGGTCAGCCGCCCCTACGCTGGGAGTGGATGACGCCGGGTACGGCATCGCGCACCACCGCCGGCACGTACTTCTATGGGGCGCAGCGCCTCATGGTCACGCACGACCACGGGACCACCTGGAGTGGAACCGAGGACCTCACGCGGAACATCGATCGGGACACGCTCAGTATCATGGGGGTGAGGGGTTCTGCGCCGATGCTGTCGAAGAACGACGGCCAGAGTGACTTCAGCGCCCTGAGCGCCGTGGATCAGTCCCCGGTCGACGGCAGCGTGCTGTGGGTGGGGAGTGACGATGGCAACGTCCAGGTGAGCCGGGACGGCGGAGCCACGTGGACGGAGGTGGCCGGCAACATGCCCGGCGCGCCGGACGGCTCGTACATCAGCCGGATCGAGGCGTCCCGGGCCGGACCCGGGGTGGCCTACGTGGCGGTTGACAACCATCGCCGGGGGGATTTCAGCCCCTACGCGTACCGCACGGAGGACTTCGGCCGTACGTGGACATCCATCGCCGCGGGATTGCCCGCAGACGGCTCGGTACGCTTCATCGGCGAGCACCCCGACCGGGCCGGGGTCCTCTTCCTCGGCACGGAGCACGCCCTCTGGGTGTCACCCGACAAAGGCGCCACGTGGTATCCCCTGGGTAGGGACATGCCGGCGACCCTCTACATGGAGGTCGAGGTTCAGCCCCGGACGCACGACGCGGTGGTGGCCACGCACGGACGGAGCCTCTACATCCTGGACGCTGCGTCTTCCGTCGCAGAGTGGACACCCGCCGTGGCCAGGGAGCCCGCGCATCTGTTCTCGGTGAGCCCGTCGCACATCTGGCAGTACTGGGAAGACTACTCCTACGAGGGGCAGGACTTCTACGCCGGAGAGAACCCGCCCGACGGGGCGATCCTGGACTACACGCTGGGGCAAGCCGCCCCGGCGGCCACCCTCACCGTGACGAACGCCGATGGCGACGTCGTACGGACGCTCACGGGGCCAGGGGGCGCCGGGGTCATCCACCGCGTGGTGTGGGACCTGCGGCACGACCCACCCCCGACGCAACCCGAGGATCCGAACAGCCCGCAAGCGCACGCGCTGCCCCGACCCCCTCGTCCGCTGACGACCGGTCCCTGGGTGTCACCGGGGACGTACACCGTGACCTTGAAGGCCGGGAACGCCGCTGCCAAGCAGACGGTCAGGGTCCAGGGAGATCCGGGCAAGCCGGCCCTCACGGAGGCGCAGTATCGAGCGCGCGAGCGCTTCCTGGTCGAGCTCTTGAAGGTCCAGAAGGCCGCGTACGAGCGTCTCGGCGGGCCGAACGCGTCCCCCGCGGCCCGCCGGGTCTTCTTCGGCGTGTCGAGTCTGGCCGGAGACTTCAACGGGAGCGGATCGGTGCAGGGCTCGCTCTATCCGCCCACCCCCGAGCAACGGCGGCGCCTGGAAGAGCTCAAGGCGCAGCTCGCGCCGGGCGGTATGTGAGCGTGGGTAGCGCGTACCAGTGGCTCCACGCCGGGGCCGCCGGTAGAGCACACGCTTCCAGGCGAAACAAGGAGGGTTCCGGCATGAAGAGCACGCGACGCATCATGCTGGCTACCGTGGTGGCGGCCGGCGGCGTGCTGGCGGCCAATGCCTCCGTCCCTTCCGGGCTCAAGGCCCAGGTGGGAACCGTGAGCATCCGCGCGGCCCGGCTCGTCGACGGCACGGGGAACGTCTTGGAGAACGCGCGGGTGGTGGTGCGAGGGGACCGCATCGTGGCCATCGACCACGAGGCGACCGCGACATACGACCTCGGTGACATGACCTTGCTGCCGGGATTCATCGACGCCCACAACCACGAATACTGGCACTTCAACCCCCAGGACCGGCTGCACACCGGGAGGGATGGCGAGAATCCCGTCCAGGCGGAGCTGTCCGCCGCCGGGGAAGCGTGGAAGACGCTGCAGGCGGGCTTCACCACCATCCAGAGTCCGGGCTCACCGGAGGACAAGGACCTCCGGGACTGGATCGATGCCGGACGCCTGCCCGGGCCGCGCATCCTCACATCACTGGCGCCCTTCTCCAACAACCGCCTTTCCCCGGATTCGATGCGGGCCCTGGTGCGCCTGCGCAAGGCGCAGGGTGCCGACTTCATCAAGATCTTCGCGTCGGAGAGCATCCGCACCGGCGGCGCCCAGACCATGTCCGATGCGCAGCTCGCGGCGCTGTGCGGCGAGGCGCAGGCCCAAGGACTCCGCACCTTGGTGCACGCCCATAGTGATGCCTCGGTGCGAGCGGCGGTGGGCGCAGGTTGCACGCAGATCGAGCACGGGATCTTCGTGGCGGACAGCACATTGAAGCTCATGGGCGACACCGGCACCCGTTTCGATCCCCAGTGCGGCCTGGTGTTCCACAACTACCTCGACAACTGGTCGCATTTCGACGGCATCGGGAACTACAACGCAGAGGGAAAGGCGTCCATGGAGAAAGGCATCGGCCTCGCCCTGGATGTCTTCAAGCGTGCCCTCGCGGTCCCCGGGCTCCAGCTGGCGTACGGGACGGACGCCGTGGCGGGGGCCCACGGCCACGAGGCCGAGGACATGGTGTGCCTGGTGAACGAGGTCGGTGCCGACCCCATGCGCGTCCTCGAGCTGGCGACGTCGGTAAACGCGAAATCACTGGGCATGGAGGACCGCATCGGGACCATCGCCCCCGGAATGGCCGCCGACCTGGTGGCGGTGGCCGGGAACCCCCTCGAGGACATCACCGCGGTGCGGAACGTCCGCTTCGTCATGAAGGGTGGGAAGGTCTACCGCAACACACGCTGAGGGGCGTCTTCGCGCTGATCCAGGATTTGCGCGAACCGGGGGCCCGGGTTAGGAGTGACCGGGCCTCCGTCCGTTCTCACGGGACGTGGTGCAGGTTCTCCGCCTTCCACCTCATGGACGCGTAGATGCGGGTGCGGCCGCTGGGATGGTCGAAGAACAGGATCTCCTCCAGATGGCCCGGATCGAGCTTTCTGTACTCTCCGAGCTTGAGCGATACCTGTGCCATGCCGTCGGGCTGCCGGGCGGCGTTCAGCCCGAAGATGTCGGCCTCGTACTCCTGAGTGCGCGTCAGGCTGTTGGTGACGGGCGTGAGCAGAAGGAGCAGGACCGTGAGCACGAGGGCGAGGAGGGGCAGCCCCGCAACGTCGTCCACGCCACGGACGCGCCAACGCTCGCCCCACCTGGACAGGACCCACTCCGAGATCCTCTTCAGCAAGGCGAACACGATCACCGCGAGGACGCCCAGGAAGAGCAGCCCGGTGTAGACGTGGTGGAGGACGTAGTGCCCCATCTCGTGGCCCATCACCGCCTCGATCTCGGGGAGGTTTGCCCGGTCGAGGAGGTTGTCGTTCAGGGTGATGCGCTCCGTGCCCAGGAATCCGCTTACGTTCGCGCTGATCCTGGTCGTTTGGCGGGAAGCGTCCACCACATACACGTCCGACGCTGGGATCCCGTTCGCGCGGGCCATGCTCAGGACGGGGTCGCGGATCTTCGCGTCGTCCAGCTTGGTGTAGGTGTTGAACATGGGGGCGATATACACGGGAGCGATGACTGCGCCGAGGGCCAGAAAACCGATGGTCACTGCGCTCCCCCAGATCCACCAGGTGCGCCTGGCGCGGCGCAGGACCGCATACATCACCACCGCGAAGATGCCCCCGAAGACGGCCCCCAGGACCAGGTTCTTGAGCTGGTCACCCATCCAGCCGCCGAGGGCCTGCGTGGCCAGGCCGTAGTGGTGCTCCCGATAGAAGCCCTGGTAGAGGGTGAGGGGGAACGAGAGGACCGACGTCACCACGAGGAACTGCACCCAGTAGGCAGCCACTTGAAGCGCCCGGAAACGGGTCATCCGCTCTCCCAGATCGCGCATTCGCGCCGACCAGCCGGTGGCGAGCAGTAGCCCGTAGATGACCGACGCCAGCAGGGCGTTCCAGAGGAGCAGCCAGTAACCGCCCTCGAAGTAGGCGTCCGATCTCGCCTTCTGATCGGCGGGCACGGTCGCGAGGTACGCCTCCGTGGCCGCCTCGGGGTCGAAGTGGTCGCTCGCCTGGGCGGCGGGCGGGATACCCGACGTCGCCCGGCCCTCCGGAAGCGCCTGCGCTGTCCCCTCGGCTGCCATGGCCCCGCGCGCCAGGGGCGCCACCATGGAGTCGGCGTGGACCGCGGTGTCGGTGGCCTGCGAGCGAGCGGAGGCCGGGGCCGCCGCCCATACCCCAAGGGCGACGACCCATGCCACCTTGAGAGCCTTCACGGTATCCTCAGCCTCCCTCGCTCAACCCGAGCTTCTTCCGGACGAAGGGGCGGACGAAGGCCGCCGGCGGATTGTGGGCCCGGGCAAGGTCATACGCCTTGCGGTAGAGGCTGTCGGCTTCCTCTTGACGGCCTTGTCGCTCGTAGGTCAGGGCCAGCAGGTAGTTCATGAACGGGTCGTTCTGGTTGCCGCGCATGCCCACGGCCTTTGTCAGCTCCGCTTCCGCGGTCTTCAGGTCGTCCGTGTAGAGCGCCACGTACCCGGTGAGGTAGGGGAAGAACCGCTCCTGCTGCTCCCCCATCTTCGGGTCGCTGTCCAGGGCACGCCGGGCGTTGGCGACCTGGCGCGCCGCCTCCTCCGTGTCTCCGCGGCGAGCGGCGATGCGCCCGAGGGCGTGCGCCAGCCGGAAGTCCCAGAGGCTCTTGGGATGGGTCTGCGGGGCCGGCTCCTTCGTACCAAGCTCGTATCCGCGCTTGTACCACTCTTCCGCGGCGTCGAGGTTGCCGGCGTCAATGCACACCCGGGCACCCTCGTCGGCCATCTCCCCCTCCTGGTAGTACGCGTTCTGGGGATCGGCCTGCTCCTGGGTCATCCAGTAGTCGATGACCATCTGCTCGTACTTGAGCGTGTTGGCGCAGTCGCCGTCGAAAGCGTAGGACATGGCCATGGAGCGCTGGACCGCGGCCTTGGCCGCGGGATCCGAGACCGTGTCCAGGACGGACTGATAGATCGTGCGGGCCTCGGTGGTCTTTCCCTGTGAATCGAGCTGTGCCGCGTCGCGCAGGGGGCCGGGCGTTCCTCGCCCCTGTGCCCGACCTGCCGTCGGGCCCACTGCGGAAACCGCAGCGAGCAGGATCACGGTGGTCCACGTACGGGCAGTGGACGGTGTGGTCATGTCGACCTCCTCTCCGTTGGAGCGCGACCCGGCGCCGCCACCTCGCGTACGGTGCCGGGGGCGCGGTGATGAGTGCCGGTGAAGGTACCAGAGCCCCCTCCGTTCCCGACAGATCCCGCGCCGGAGGGCAGGCTCACGACTTCGAGGGGCGTCGGATCAGACTCGCGGAGGCGTGCCGGTCCCGGTGATGTGGATGGACCGGGGAGAAAGGCTCGCGGCCGCCTCCGGGTCCACGAGCCAGGTGCCGTGGCGTGCGAGCTGGGACGGGCAGGCGCCGGGATCCCACGCACCTCCGAGGGCTCGAGCTACCGCCGGAGCCTTCCGGATTCCCCGAGCGAGGACCAGGACCCGCCTCGCCTCGGTGATCACCGGGGGAGTGATCGTGAGCCGTGCCCGTCGCGCTCCGGCTGCCGGTACGGCCACGACATGCCGAGTACGCTCCTCCAGAGCCGGCGAGCCCGGAAAGAGGGAGGCGGTGTGCCCGTCCTCGCCGATGCCGAGGATGAGCACCGGCAAGGGGACGGGGAGGAGGTCCGCGTACTCCGCGGCCGCGGTGTCCCCCTCGGGGCGTGCCCCATCCATGGGGAACACCTGGGAAGGCTCCAGGCCCGCCGGATCGAGGAGGGTCTCCCGGACCATGCGGTAGTTGCTTTCCGCGTGGTCGGGCGGGACGCGCCGCTCGTCGCCGAAATAGATCAGGACCCGACTCCAGTCCACGTGCCCCAGGTCCACCAACCGGCGGTACACGGGAGCGGGAGTCTTGCCTCCGGCGACCGCGACCCGGGCGAGGCCGTCGTCGGCCTCGGCGGCAGCGCGGACGATGGCATCCGCGATGCGGATTGCCGCGGCGTCCACCCACGGGTCGACCGGTGGGGGCGTCATACCGCCCTCCAGGCCCGGCCCTCCCGGGCGAGGAGTCGGTCTCCCTCCGCCGGACCCCAGGTTCCCGCCGCGTAGTTCGGGAAGTCCCGAGGCTGATGATCTTCCCAGTGGCCCACCAGCCGATCTACGATGGACCACGCCTCGTAGATCCAGTCGGCCCGAGCGAAGAGCCGCTGGTCGCCTTCCATGACGTCGAGAAGCAGCCACGCGTAGGCGCGAGGGGGCTCCTCGATTCCGAAGGCTTCGGCGTAGCCGAAGTTCATGGTTACGGGGCGCAGCGTGAGGCTGGGGCCCGGCTCCTTCGCCACGAACTGCTGCAGGATTCCTTCGTGGGGCTGCAGCCGGAAGGTCAGCAGGTGGCACTCGGGATTGTCGCGCCCCGTCGGGAACATCAGATGAGGTGTCGGCCTGAACTGAATGGACACCTCCGTGAGCTTGCGCTGGAGGCGCTTGCCCGTGCGCAGGTAGAAGGGGACGCCCGCCCACCTCCAGTTGTCGAGCGTGAGACGGAGCGCGCCGTAGGTCGGCACCGGAGAGGACGGGTCGACGTTCTCCTCCTCCCGGTATCCCCGCACGCTGCCCTTCTTCCCGGTGCCCGGTCCATACTGTCCACGGACCGCGTCGTGCTCGGGATCGAACGGGCTCAACTGAGCCGCCTGCAACACCTTGACCGTCTCGTCCCGGAGGGCGGCGGCGTCGAACCTCCCCGGGGGCTCGATGGCGACCATGCACAGGAGCTGGAGGAGGTGGTTCTGGACCATGTCACGGACCACGCCCGTCTCTTCGTAGAATGACCCACGGGTACCGATGCCGATGTCCTCGGCTACGGTGATCTGGACATGGTCCACGTAGTTGCGGTTCCAGATGGGCTCGAAGCTGGGATTGGCGAACCGGAAGACCAGCATGTTCTGCACGGTCTCCTTTCCCAGGAAGTGGTCGATCCTGTAGACCTGTTCCTCGTCGAACACTGCGCGGATGTGCCCGTCCAGGGCCCGTGAGGAGGCGCGGTCCGAGCCGAAGGGCTTCTCCACTACCAGGCGTCTCCAGCCCCCGTCCGAGCGTGCGAGGCCGCACGCCTCCAGGCGCTCGACGATGTTGGTGAAGAAGCCCGGGGGCGTCGCCAGGTGGAAGAAGACATTGTCCGGGACGCCGTGGGCCGTGCGGACCTCTTCCACGCGATCCTTGAGTGTGGCATAGGCGCCATCAGGGCCGTCGTCGAAGTTGCCGGAAACGTAGAAGAGGCAGGACTCCAGGCGCTTCCATGTGTCCTCGTCGAACGAGCCGTGCTCCCGTACGGCATCCCGCATGGCCGACCGAAACCCCTCGTCTCCTATGTCCCGCCGGGCATAGCCGACCACGGCGAAGGGATCCGGCAGCAAGCCCTGCAGCGCCAGCTCGAAGAGGGAGGGTACCAGCTCACGACGCGTGAGGTCGCCGCTGGCACCGAAGATGACCATCACGCACGGTTGGGGAGGCTCCGCTCCACCCGTTTGCGGTCGGCGCGCCTCGAAGCGGGTGATGCCCGGGGCAGGTTCGGACATCGTTCACGCTCCCTTCGTGGGATGGCCACCGAGTTGATTGCGGAGGGCGGCGATGGTGCGGTGGGAGAAGGGATCTTGAGGTCGGGATGAGAACCTCTCGAAGAGTCGCTGCGCCATGGTGCTGCCCATCCGTCCCAATTCCACCAGTCCGATCTTCATCCCGCCTCCAAGGTGCGTTTCGCGCGCACTCTACCTCGGTGCTGCAGCAAGTACTCCCCGACTACGGGTCACGATGTTCCAGGCCGTCCGCAATCGGTGCTTCGGATCGAAGGCGACCGAGCACGTACCGCAGGTGTAGACGGCGTATACTATGCGCACTTGACATGGCGCGTGCGGGCGGTGTATGGATCTTCGATACGAGGCTCCTCGACGCTGTAAATGGGGACCTCACATGAACATAGAGGATGGCGTCATTCAGGGGACGAATTGAATATGAAGCTGGACTCCGGCGACCCGATCGTGGTGGTCGCTGTTCTCTTGCAGAACAGCGATCTGGAAAGCGGAGCCGAGCGCACGGTGGGCGCCTCCTGATCGCCGGCGCAGTGTCACACGGTAGAGCGCACTCCTGGGTGCACCCCATCGGGTGCCCCAGTGATCCGCCTGCACGCCGATGCCCGACCTGACCGCCCGCGCCTGGGAGTGCCTGAACCGGGCCAGGGTGACCCTGAACGGGCGTACCCTGGGGGTCCGTGCGTCGGTGGACGACACGCGCGAGAAGCTCAACTACGACCACTGCTTCGTTCGCGACTTCGCGATGTGCGCTCCCGCTTTCCTGCTCCATGGGGAGAGCGGGGTTGTGAGGGATTTCCTCCTCACCACCATCCGCATGCAGGCGCACACGAGACGACTTCGGACCTTCGAGCCACGGGAGGGGATCCTGCCCGCGAGCTTTCGGCCGGTGCCGGGCGAGTCGGGGACCGTTCTGGACGCCGACTACGGCGAGGAGTCCATCGCGCGGGTCACGCCCATCGACTCCGTGTTCTGGTGGATGATCACCCTGCGGGCGTACACGGTCGCTTCTGGTGACACCGAGCTGGCGAACCGGGAGGAGTGCCAGGAGGGCATCCGCAGAATCCTGCGCCTGGTCCTGGAGGGTAGCTTCGAGATGTTCCCGACCCTGCTGGTGCCCGAGGGGTCGTTCATGATCGACCGGCGGATGGGCGTGTACGGGCACCCTCTCGAGGTTCAGGCCCTCTTCTTCATGGCCTTGCGAGCTGCCGACGAGCTGCTGGTGGGCGGCGACGGCCTCCGGGAAGCCGCGCGGGAGCGTCTGCGGAACCTCCGAATGCACGTGGCCCGCTTCTACTGGATCGACAAGGACGGCCTCGCTCGACTCCGGGAGGAGACTCCGGACCAGTTCGGGGAAGGGGTCGTGAACATCTACAACGTGTTCCCCGAGTCCATTCCGGATTGGGTCGATGATTGGCTGCCGGATGGGGCGGGGTACCTGGCGGGGAACGTGGGGGCCGGACGGATCGACTTCCGCTTCTTCGCTCAGGGGAACCTGTTGGCGGTCACGGCGGACCTGGCGGACGACTCCGAGGCCCACAGCCTCATGAACCTGTACGAGGCGAGATGGAGGACGCTCGTGGGGGAGGCACCGCTACGCCTGGTGTATCCTGCCCTGGAGGGCGAGGCATGGCGGGTGGTGACGGGCGCCGACACCAAGAATGGGCCATGGCAGTACCACAACGGGGGAAGCTGGCCGTGCCTGCTGTGGGCTTTCGCGCCGGCGGCCGTCGCCGCTGGGCGCATGGAGTTGTTGAAGCGTGCTGTGGAGACGGCCGAAGAGCGACTGGATCGCGAAGATTGGCCCGAATACTACGACGGGCGCAACGAGCCTCGCCCGGGGAACCGCGCTCGGAGCTTCCAGAGCTGGTCCATGGGGGGGTACCTCTACGCACGGGCGTGCCTCGAGGATCCCGCGGCAGCGGACCTGTACCGGTGGGCAGAACGGGTGACGCCTGAAGAAGCCACACGAACCTGACCGCGGTGGCCCGGGGACACCGTCCGGCCGACGTCACCGATCCAGCGCCGCCATGCCCGCTTCGTTGTAGCGCTCGCCGCGGACGTGCTCCGCCAGCGGTTCGAGAAGGGCCAGATCCTCGGCGTCGAGCTCCACGGCCACCGACCCGAGGTTCTCCTCCAGGTGGCGAGGATCAGTGGTCCCCGGAATCGTCACGACGTGGTCCCCTCGTCCGAGGACCCAGGCCAAGGCGACCTGCGCCGGAGTCGCTCCCTTCCGCCTAGCGACCTCCTCCACGGCATCCACGAGCCTTGCGTTCCAATCGAAGTTGTCCTCATGGAAGCGAGGCTGGCCGACCCGCCGGAAGTCCCTGGGGTCCTCGAGATCTTCCCGCCTGAAGCCGCCGGTGAGCAGCCCCCGGTCGAGGGGTGAGTACGCCACGAGCGTGACGCCGAGCTCCACGCACGTCGGCAGGATCTCGTCCTCGATCTCGCGGCTGAAGAGGGAATACTCGGTCTGGAGGGCGGCGATGGGGTGCACCGCATGGGCGCGGCGCAGCGTGGCGGCCGACACCTCCGAGAGACCCAGAGCGCGGACCTGGCCCTCATCCACCAGGCGGGACATCGCCCCCACCGTTTCCTCGATGGGGGTCCGTGGGTCGAGCCGGTGGAGGTAGTACAGGTCGACGTGGTCGGTACGGAGCCGCTTCAGACTCTCCGTCGAAGCCCGGCGCACATTGGCCTCCGAGCCATCCACGCCGAGGCGCGTGCCGTCGGGGGCGCGCAGGGGCCCGAACTTGGTGGCGATGACGACACCGTCGCGCCGGTCACTGAAGGCCTTGCCCACCAGCGTTTCGTTGGCGCCGATGCCGTACATCTCAGCCGTGTCGAAATGGTTCACGCCGCGTTCGACGGCGTCGTGCAGGAGACGGATCGCGTCGGCCTCCGGGGTCGGTGCGCCGTAGAACTCCGACAGGCCCATGCATCCGAGCCCGACGGGAGAGACACGAATCTCGCTCCGTCCGAGTGGACGCGTAGGTTCGTTCATCGTTCTCACTTCCTTTCCAGCGTTGTCCTCTAGCGGATGCCGGTGTCGAAGGCGATCGTGACCGCGGTGTACACTCCGGTGGCGACGTCGACCTGCTGGTCCGAGGCACGGGGGAGGGGGTTGCCCGACTCGGGATGCATCACGTAGCTGCCCGGCTCCAGCCCGACGCGAAAACTCCCTTCGGTGTCGGACTGGATACGCGTCACGTGCTTGCCCCCGGCGTCGGCGATGTCGATCCACGCCTGGTACGGTTGATCGGGGCACGGGTTGTCCACCTGGGCCACCGGACACATGGGACCCAGCAGCACCCGGCCCTCGATTCCCTGAGGCGCGTCGGGACCCAGGAGGGACGACGATGCGGCACACCCCAGCGCGGCCGCGAGGGTCGCGGTGAAGACGAAGGCGAGTACGGTGCTGCGGTTCACGCGCGGAGCTTCTTCGAAGCCATCAGGGAGAGTAGACGGATCTGCCCTGCGTGGTAGGCGTCGTGGAAGGCCAGCCCCATGAGCTCCGCTCCCACCGATCGTTTCTCCTTGCCTCGCCGGATCGAGAGGATCTTGGGGGTCGTCTCCGTCACGGTCGCCAACACCCGTTCGTGATACCCTTCCAGAAGCTGCAGGTCCTCGGCCCACGCATCGGCGTTGGCCCTCGGAGGTGCCTCCGGGTACCAGGTGGTCCTCATCTTCCGCGGAAAGCGCGGGGTGGTCCGCCCTTGCAGCGTGTTCACCCGCCGCACGAGTCGATGCCGGGTGTAGGCCAGGTGAAGGACCAGGTCGTGGATGGAGTTCCGGCCCGGCGCCGGCCGCCAGGCCGCCACTCGTGCCGCGACGCCTCTGAGCGCGAAGAGCACGGACGGTCCGTGCCACGCCGGTCCCCGATACATCTCCTCCAGCGCTCGGACAATGGCGTCCGCCGAAGGCGTGGACTCGGCGGGAACGTTCCGTGGAGAACTGGACATCGTGCCACCTCCTCGCGGTGTTTGACCGAACAGTGCGGCCGAGGGCTGAGGAGCCCGCCCGCGAAACCTGCCTGGCGATACGCTCCGGGTAGCGCTACGGCACCACGACCGAAATCAGGGTGAGCAGGAGCGCCAGGATGACCGCGTGGCGATGCACCCGCGCCGCCTGCCTCCGGACGATGGAGAGCTCCTCGGCCTCCTCGATACGCTCGGGCCCGTCGTCCATGTCGCGCAGACCGCGCGAGGCCCGCTTCACTCAGGTCTTCTCACGAGCCTGGAACCACCCCAGCGCACCCAGCCAGAAGACGGGAAACACCGCGAGTCGCCACGGAGGCGCGGCCCCCGCGAGCACGAGTCCGGCGACCAGCGCGGCACCGGCCGCGAACGCCGCCACGCCCAGGCGCCGGCGCGTCCGGATCCCTTGGGGCCCGATGTTGGGAATGCTCATGACCCAAAACGTAGTGGGGGTGGCCCGACGGGCCACCCCCACCATTTCATCGGAATTCGATGTGACTGCCGCTACGGCGTGATCTGCGAGCAGCTTACGTCTGTGATGTTGTAGGTCACACCGCTCACGGTGGTGTTTGGCGCGTCGATGCTGGCGGTGGTGGGGCCCACCGTCCCCGTCCAGACCCGCTTGTTGTCCGTGAAGAGGTATTCCGCCTGGAAACCCAGGTCGTACGTATCGACGGCCAGCCCGTCGATGGTGAAGTTGCCGGCCTCATCGGTATGTCCGCTGAAGACCAGAGGATTCTCGCCGTCCTTGAGCGTCTGTGCAGTGGCCAGGGGCACGAACTCCGTGAGCGAACCGTCATTACCGTCGCACGTAGGA
>JAJDNI010000315.1 GCA_022340755.1 Gemmatimonadota bacterium | reverse complement strand
GCCGCTCGTCTCGATCGACTACACCGGCGACTCGCGCAGCTCGATCGTCGATGCGCTGTCGACGTCCGTCATGGAGGGCCGGATGGTGAAGGTGCTTTCCTGGTACGACAACGAGTGGGGCTACTCACGACGCGTCGTCGACCTGGTCGGCCATGTCGGCGAAAGGCTCTCCGCAGCGGTAGGCGGGTAGAAGACGATACCATGAGCACGCCGCCCAGTCCTGAGTCGGCTTCTCCACGGCCCTCCCGGTGGCACATGTACCGGTGTCCGGTTTGCGGCCACACGGACGAGATCGACCTGGACGCGGGGACGCCGACCCCGGCTTCGTGCAGCCACTGCGAGGCTGAGCTGGAGGTGGTGGTGCGCTCTCCTGAGGAGGCGGCCGCGACGGTCACGGTGGTCACCCGACGAAGACGGGTCCGATGATCTGGAAGCGGGAAGACGGGATTCCCGATGGCGGCCGGCGGAGAAAACCTCCGCCGGCCGCCGCGCAAGGCGGTAAGGACGGGGCGAATCCCTCGTATACCGGGGCGATGCAAGGACAACAGAGTGCCCCCGATGCGGGCCTCCGTGTGGTTCCTTCCAGCTCGTCCCGGGAGCTTCCCCACGACTTCGAGGCCTGGTTCCACGACCACCGGCCGGTGGTCTACCGGTTCGTCCGCTTCCGCGTCGCTACGAGGGAGGCGGCCGAGGACGTGACCTCGGAGGTCTTCATGAAGGCCCTCCGATCCATCCACCGGTACGATCCGAGCCTGGCCTCCCCGAGGACCTGGCTCCTCCGCATCGCGCGCAATGCCGTGACGGACCACCTGAGAGCACTCAGGCGCCGGGGATCGCTCCACGTTTCCTTGGATCACGTGCCCGACCTGGTGGCGGAAGTGCCGACCCAGGAGGAACGGGTGGTTCGCGAAGAGCGGCTTCAGCGCCTCCTCAATGGGAGCCGGCTCCTTCGCCGGGCGGACCAGGAGATTCTGGCCCTCAGGTTCGCATCGGGTCTCGATAACGGTGAGATCGCGGAGCACCTGGGGATCAGCAACAACGCCGTGGCGGTGCGGCTTCACAGAGCGCTGAAGCGCTTGAAGTCCGCCGTGGAACGGCTCGAATCAGAGAGAATGCAGGCCCATGATTGATAGATTGGATTCCGACGACCTCCAGCTTCCGCCGGAGTTGGCCGAGCTCGAAGCGGAGCTCGATTCCATCCGGTACGAAGAGAGGCCGTCCTTCGGCCCCGAGCTGAAGGCGGAGCTGGAGCGGGAGTGGCAGACCGTCGCCGGCCGTCGGCACTGGCAGTGGGGTGTGCGTCCCCTGATGGCTGCAAGCGTGGCTGCCCTGCTCATGGTGAGCCTGGGGGTCCCCTCTGCACGCGCCGCCTTGATCAGGCTCGTGGGCGTGGTGCAGGACCACGTCGTCCAGGCGTCCAGGCCAACGCCGCCCGCCGTGACCGTCCCGGCAATGCCCGTGGATCAGCTGGCCCCGGCGGCCGTCTCGGGAGACCACGAGGAGGAGGCTCCGAAGCTCGGTCCGGATGCGGCCGTTCCGGAGCCGAAGGCCGCCGAGCCGTATGTGGGGCCCGAGGCGACGATGCCCAAGCTGATCGACCGCCCCGGCGTCGAGGCCCTCATCCGTCGCAACTATCCCATTGACCTGCAGCGTGCCGGCATCGGCGGGGTCGTGGGCCTCCAGCTCTGGGTGGATTCCTCGGGTGCGGTGGACGTGGCCAACCTGGCGAAGCGGTCCGGATACGGGCGGCTCGACAGGGCCGCGCTCCAGGTCGCCCCGACGTTCCGCTTCGTCCCGGCACGGAGACGAGGCCAGGCCGTGGGCACCTGGGTGGAGTTCGACGTGCGCTTCCAGGTACCATCGGCGGACAGTGTGGACGTGCCCGACGTGCGCGAGCCGGGTGGCACAGACGCGCCCCTTGCCACGCTTCTTCCGCCTCCGTCGAGGTGGCGAGGCCCGCTGGTGCTGTCGGCTCCCATCGACGAGGAGGCGAGCGACCTCCTCCGGAAGTCCTTCGACGACGACAGCCTGCTCGGTGGCCTCGGCCCCATCGAAACGATTCTGGAGGGAGAGCCTCCGGCGGGTGTGGCCCCCACGGCGTGGAGAATCAGGGTGGGTGACGCTCTCGAGCGCGCCATCACTCACGACCCGGACAACCCGGCACCCTTCCTGGCGCTGGCCCGGATCCGACGTCGACAGGGTCTCCAGACGGAGGCGCGCATCCTCTTCGAGCGGGGTCTGCAGCGCGCTCAGAAGGCATCGGAGGGGACGTCCAGGACGATCCTCGCCGAGCTGCAGTACGAGCGCGGGACCCTGGTGAAGGAAGCGTGGATGGCGACCCGCAACCTGGGGCGCCTTCCCGCCGCTGCCCTCGATCCCGATGCCTGCCCACAGGCGAGCACCACGGGCGGCGCGACCTCCGACTTCGTACCGGTGGAGCGCCTCATTGCCTGGAACTACATGTGCCCCGCGGAGCTCGGGCACGCGATGGAGACCTCATTCGAGTCCTCGGGCGGCCAGGACGTGGACGCCGACTACGTGACGATGATGGCCTCCCTGCGCTCTGCCGTGGAGGCCTATCCGGCCCACGTGGGGGCCAACGTCGAGCTCTTGCTGGAGTTGGCCGACGAGTGGCGCTGGGACGACGTCCTGGATGGGGCGCAGCGCTTCGTGACGGCCTCTCACGGGCACCCGTACGCCCTGCTTCTGGAAGGACTGGCGCTGCAGCGCCTGGGGCGGTCCGAGGACGCGGCGACGGAGTTCCGACGGGCGTTTGCCGACCTGCCCGCCGACGAGGCCGATGAGCTGCGGGATCCGGGCCCCCTCCTGGACGCCGGTCAGGAAGCTCGCTTCCACTCCCTGGATCGAGCGGATCGAAGCGCGTGGCTCAGCGACTTCTGGACGCCGCTCGATCCGATCCTCACCACCTCGGTGAACGAGCGCGAGGTGGAGCACTACGCGCGGACGGCGTACGCGCGCCTCCGGTTCGGCAGCGCCGAGTCCGACCCCGGACAGGTCTGGGTCCGTTACGGACGTCCGAACGACATCAAGGTGGTGGCGGACGCATCCGGCGTGCGCACGGAGTTCTGGGACTATGGCGGCACTGCGCCGAACCTGACGTTTCGCCGCCTTACCTCCGTCGAGAGGATGGACCTCACCCCGGAGGGCAAGGCATACCTGGACGACCTCAATGGCGTCTTTCCACAGCGGTACGGGGCGGACGCCCGCGTGGTGTCTCCCCTGGCGGCTCAGGTGAGTCGCTTCCGGGGGGACGTGCCCAGCCGGTCGGTGATCGACGTGAACGCGGAGGTCCCCGCGGGCTTCGCCACCGGAGACCGTGACACCCTCGACGTCGGCGTCTTCCTGCTGGATCAGGCGGGCAAGAAGCTCAGCGCATCGTTGCGCAGGGTCTCCGCCACGCCTCAGTCGCTGTCCATGGTGCTGGCCGCCGCCCCGGAGGCGCGCACTGTGGCCGTCGAGTTCTTCCACCGTGGTCTCGGCCAGGCGGCCTCCATGAGGCAGCCGGCCCATGGACACGAAGCCGAACCCGGAATCGCGTTCTCCGACGTCATGGTGGTGCATCCGGCGGACCCCGATCCGCAGGACATCGAACACGACGCCGAGTGGGTCCATGCGTACACGCTCGGGCAGCCGGTGGCCCAGGACTCGGTGGGCCTGCTCTTCGACCTGTACGGCTTGGCGCCCTCGGTGAGCGAGTACCGCGTGCGTACGGAGCTTCGGGACCGTTCGACCGGTGACGTCAGGAGCTTGCCCATCCGGCCGGCGGGTCTGAGCGGCTTCGCGTCCACGTGGAGTATGCACCCCGCCGAGGAGGAGACCACTCACGGCTACGTGACAGCGGATCTGCGGGGCGTGCCGGCGGGTCGCTACGTGCTGCGGGTGTTGGCGGATCTACCGGAGGTGGGTCGGACGCTGGTGCTCGAGCGGGACCTGGACCGCCGCTAGCGGCGAAAGCCCCCGGCCTCGCGGGGGAATCGAGCCTCCCGGCGCACCGTACGCTCGGGGGCCTCGTTACGTTAGGTTTCGCTCTCCCGAACCCAGTTTCCGCAGGCCTTTCCGCCTGGCCAATCATGAGCAAGAAGACCGTTTCCGACGTCGATCCGAGCGTCCTTGCGGGTCGCTCCGTCCTCGTGCGCGCCGATCTCAATGTTCCCCTCGACAACGGTGAGGTGGCCGACGATCAACGCATCCGCGCTTCCGTTCCGACACTGCGGCTTCTCTCGGATGCGGGCGCGCGCGTCATCCTCCTCTCCCACCTCGGCCGACCGAAGGGCGCACCGGACCCGGCGTACTCCCTCGCCCCCGTTGCGCGTTACCTCGCAGGTCTACTGGGGCGACCGGTGAGGTTCGTCCCGGTTCCGGCCGGCCCCGAGGCGGAGAGCGCGGTCGCGGAGATGAAGGACGGCGACGTCGTCCTCCTGGAGAACACCCGATTCCTCCCCGGCGACACCAAGAACGATGGGGAGCTCGCGGCCACCTGGGCGAAGTTGGGTGACCTGTTCGTGAACGATGCGTTCGGTACGGCCCACCGGGCCCACGCCTCGACCGCCGGCCTCGCCGAGGCCATGAAGGCCCTGGGGGGAGAGGCCGTGGCCGGCCTCCTCCTGGCGAAGGAGCTGCGCTTCCTCGGCGACGCGCTGGCGGACCCGGAGCGTCCCTTCGTCGCGATCCTGGGTGGCGCGAAGATCTCGGGGAAGATCGAGGTGATCGATGCCCTGCTTCCGCGGGTGGACCGACTGCTGGTGGGCGGGGCCATGGCAAACACGTTTTTCAGGGCTCTGGGTCTGGAGACTGGCGCGTCGCTGGTCGAAGAGGATCGTATCCAGGTCGCCAAGGAAACGCTCGAGCGTGCCGGAGACCGTCTCATCCTGCCGGTGGACTGCGTCGTGGCGGCGGACATCGTGGAAGGCTCCGCTACCCGCGTGGTGGAGCGCAGCGCCGTCCAGGCCGGAGACCGCATCGCCGACATCGGACCCACGACGAGGGCGATGTTCGGCCGGGAGGTGGCAGGCGCTCGCACGATCGTATGGAACGGCCCCATGGGGGTGTTCGAGGTGGACCTGTTCGCGGAAGGCACCGTGGCGCTGGCGGAGGCGGTGGCTGCCGCCTGCGACGGCGGCGCTACGGCCGTGGTGGGCGGGGGCGACTCCGCCGCGGCGGCGCGGCGTGCCGGTGTCGCCGATCGTATCACGCACATATCCACTGGTGGCGGTGCGTCGCTGGAGTTTCTGGCAGGTGACGAGCTGCCCGGCGTGGCGGCCCTGACGGAGCGAAGCTGATGGCGGTCATCGCAGGCAACTGGAAGATGCATCATGGGCCCCGGGCCACCCGGGACTTCTTTTCCTCTCTGGTTCTTCCCCCCAACGCCGGGGCCCACGAGCTCCTGATCTTCCCCACGGCGCTCTCCTTGGCGGCGGCCGTGGATGCCCCCGGACGGGATCCTCGCGTACAGCTCGGCGTGCAGAACATCCACTGGGAGGACAAGGGGGCGTTCACGGGGGAGGTATCGGCGGCGATGGCGCGTGAGGCGGGGGCGGCATTCGCCCTCGTGGGCCACTCCGAGCGTCGTCACCTGTTCGGAGAGACCGACAAGGACGTGTCGCGTAAGATCGCTGCGGCACGCCGCCATGGGCTGGTTCCGGTGGTATGCGTCGGCGAGACCCTCGAGGAGCGCAGGGGAGGGCGTGTGGAGGAGGTGATCCTCGGTCAGCTGGATGCGGCCCTACCGGCGCTCACAGACGTCGAGGGCCGCTTCCTGCTCGCGTACGAGCCGGTCTGGGCCATCGGCACGGGCGAGACGGCTACCCCTGACGATGCCGCAGCCGCGCAGGGAACGTTGCGCGCCCGCCTGGACGAGGCGCTCGGACCGTCGCGGTCGACCAGGGTGCCGATTCTGTACGGTGGGAGCGTGAAGCCCGACAACGCCCGCGACCTCCTGGCGGCTCCGGACGTGGACGGAGTCCTGGTAGGCGGCGCCAGCCTCGACGCCGGATCGTTCGCTGCGCTGGTGGAGGCGGCGGGGTAGGGCTTCGCTCCTTCGGAACCTGGCTGGCAGGGGCGGTGGTACGAACGGTGTCACCGCCAGGCATCGCTGGCGTTGACACCCCCCGATGAGGGGTTGAGCTTACTAGGCTGGTCCACACAAACTCTCTCGGTCGAACGATGTACGGATTCCTGCTGGCGGTTCTCGTCTTGGACGGCATTATTCTCGGTATCGTCATCCTTCTGCAGAGCGGGAAGGGTGGTGGCCTCGCCGCAGTGGGCGGCGGCGCTGCCATGACCGAAGGCCTTCTGGGTGGCCGACAGGCCACCACGGTGCTCACCCGCACCACGTGGACCACCGGTACGATCTTCATGGTCCTGGCGCTGGTGCTGTCCATCCTGTCGTCCCGGGCCCAGCAGCCCCAGTCCGTGATTCAGGTGGACGCCCCCGCGACGACGACGGAACCCCAGCCGGTTCTGCCGGGGTTGGAGGGCGGCAACGCCGCCGCGCCCACCACGCCGGGTGGATCGGGGAGCACCTCCGGGACCGGGACCTCGGGGACCTCCGGGACGACGGCTCCTCCTGGCGGGAACCCGGGGCGCTGAGCCACTTCGGCCAGACGGATCGCGGCGAAGCGGTCACCTTTCTCGAAGCGATCAGCGAAGCCCTCTTCGAGGAGATGGAGCGGGACGAGCGCGTCTTCCTCCTCGGCGAAGACATCGGTGCGTACGGGGGCGCGTTCAAGGTCACCCGGGGTTTCCTCGAGCGCTTCGGTGAGCGTCGTGTCGTGGACACGCCCATCTCCGAGGGGGGCTTCACCGGTGCCGCCGCCGGTGCAGCCCACATGGGGCTCCGCCCCGTGGTGGAGATGCAGTTCATGGACTTCGCGTCTCCAGCGTACGACGTCATCACCAACTACATCGCGACATCCCTGTACCGAGGGGCGGGGCCCCTTCCCCTCGTGATCCGGGGACCCGTGGGTGGCGGGAATCGCGGTGGGCCGTTCCACTCCCAGAACGTGGAGATGGCGTTCTTCCACACCCCGGGCCTGAAGATTGTCTACCCGAGCACGGCGTACGACGCCAAGGGCCTCCTGAAGGCGGCCATCCGCGACGACGGTCCGGTGATCTTCGAGGAGCACAAAGGCCTCTACAGGGCGCCGTCGCTCAGGGAGGTCCTTCCCCGGGAGGACTATGTCGTGCCCTTGGGGGAGGCCCGCATCGCGCGGGAGGGAAGAGACCTCTCGTTGGTCACCTACGGGGCCATGGTCCACCGCAGCATGGAGGCGGCACAGACCCTCGCCCTCGAGGACGGGATCGATGTGGAGGTCATGGACCTTCGAACGCTCCTTCCGCTGGATGAAGACGCGATTCTGGCCAGCGTCCGGAAGACCGGGAAGATCCTCATCGTCCACGAGGACACGCGCACCGGTGGCATCGCCGGTGAGATCGCCATGCGGGTCAGCGAGCGTGGCTTCGAGTGGCTCGACGGCCCCATGCTCCGGGTGACGGCCATCGACGCGCCGGTACCCTTGGCCGCGGTGCTGGAGGATGCGTTCCTTCCGCAAGTGACCGACATCGCGACGGCGGCGCGTTATCTTGCCCGGTATTGACGCCCGGAGAGTAACGTGCGACCGGCCGATTCCACGCGCTCGGAGGCTTCGGCGCTTCGAGCGAACGCAGGCGGATCATCGACGGCAGGGCGAGGGTAAGCGACCCGACGCCGTCCACGTTCGTTAGAGGACTACCGACTACATCGGAGAGCACCACCGTGGCCCGCATCGAAGTTCCCATGCCCCAGATGGGCGAGTCCATCGCCGAGGGTACCGTGTCCAAGTGGCTGAAGCGGGTGGGCGAAGCCGTCCAACGGGACGAGCCTATCCTCGAGATCTCCACGGACAAGGTGGATGCGGAGATCCCCGCTCCATCTTCGGGTACACTGGTGGAGATCGTCGTGGGTGAAGGTGCCACGGTCGAGGTGGGGACGGTGGTGGCGTATATCGATCCCGACGGCGGTCCTCCGGAGACCAACGGGACGGAGCCGTCCGCGGAGACGGCGGCGGAGGCACCGAAGGACGAAGAGCCCCAGGCCCATGCGGGCCCTGGGAGCACGCCGGCCGCGGAACCGGCCCCGCGCTCCGCGCCCGCGCCGTCCACCCCTCCGACTGACGAGGTGGAAGCCGTGGGGTCCGCCGAAGAGCGACTGCGGACGCGCTCAACCCCCGTCGTGCGGAAGATCGCCGAGGAGCACGGGATCGACATCTCCGCGGTGCCCGGGTCGGGACATGCGGGGCGTGTGACGAAGCAGGACATATTGAGCTTCATCGAGAGCGGGGCGGCAGCGAGTGCACCTCCGGCCCGCCCGGAGCCGCCCGCACAGGCACCCGCCGTGGCCGCTCAGCAGCCGCCGACTGCGCCGACGCCCGCTGCGGTGAGCGCGCCGTCCGACCTCTGGAAGCGGTTCTACGGGGAGGTGCAGCACCCAGAGTTCCCGGTACGCTCTGCGGACCGCGTGGAGCCCATGGACAAGATCCGCCGCCTCACGGCGGAGCACATGGTGATGGCGAAGCGCATCGCTCCCCATGTACACTCGTTCATCGAGATCGATTTCACGACCATCGACCGGATCCGCGCCGCCAGCCGGAAGCGGTGGGAGGAGCAGGGCGCGCGCGTGAGCTACACGGGGTTCGTGGCCTGGGCGGTCTCCCGCGTTCTCCGCGAGTTCCCCATGGTGAACTCGGCAGTTTCCGGGAACAACATCATTTACCGAGGCAACATCAACCTGGGCATGGCAGTCGACCTGAATCCGGGCCTCATCGTTCCGGTCATCAAGGATGCCGACGAGCTCAGCCTGGTGGGAATCGCCAAGAAGCTCGCGGACCTGGCCGGCCGTGCGCGGTCCCGCCAGTTGAACCCCGACGAGATCCAGGGGGCCACGTTCTCCATCACAAATCCGGGCGTGCTCGGCACCGTGGTGGGGATGCCGGTGATCCCGAAGGGGACCTCCGCGATTCTGGGTACCGGCGCCATCGAGAAGCGTGTCGTGGTGGTGGAAGACCCGACCACGGGTGGCGACGCAATGTCCATCCGCAAGCGGGCGCTGTTCTCCCTCGGATACGACCACCGGATCGTCGACGGAGCGGATGCGGCGCGCTTCATGGCGCGCCTGAAGGAGGTGCTCGACGCTTTCCCGGAGGACGCCTAGCATCGTGAGGAAAGAGTCCGTTGTGCCTCGAAGCCACCGGACTTCCGACCCACGCTGCTAGACCTACCGGGCGACGAGATGGAAGGCCCGACGACCCCCAGGAGCCTGGCTGTACGGAGCATGGGGCTGGTCCCCTACGCCGATGCGCTGGCCCTCCAGGAGCGCCTCGTCGTCGACCGGCGAGAGGGCAGGGTGCCGGACACGCTCGTCCTGCTGGAACATCCCCATGTCATCACGCTGGGGACGTCGTCGAGGCCCGAGCACGTACTCGTGGACGCGCAGGAGCGGGAAAGCCGGGGGATCGAGCTCTACCAGGCGGGAAGGGGTGGGGATGTCACCTATCATGGTCCGGGACAGCTCGTCGGCTATCCGATCCTGGACCTGAAGCCCAATCGGCGCGACCTGCACCGATACCTGAGGGACCTGGAGGAGGTGCTCATCCGCGCTGCGGCCGGCTTCGGCCTGACCGCGGGGCGCTCACCGGGCCAAACGGGGGTGTGGACGGACATCGGAAAGCTGGCCGCCATCGGGGTGCGCGTGTCGTCCGGATGGATCACCTCCCACGGATTCGCCCTCAACGTGTGCAACGACCTCTCCTTCTTCGGGACGATCGTGCCCTGCGGGATACCGGATCGGGACGTGACGTCCCTGAGCCTCGAGCTCGGCCACCGTGTCTCGGTGGACGAAGCCGCTGAGGCCGTCATCTCCGCCTTCGAGGGCGTCTTCGAAGCCACAGTATTGTAGTCTATGCAACACTTGTCCGTGGTGCAGGTCCCAGCCTACGGGCCCCGGAGGACGTGGATTTCCCAAATTCCATTCGGTGCGATCCGCACTGTGTAGGGAAGGAATGTTTCCGAAACCGTATGTTTACCTTCTTGCCCGAAAAGACCTCGAAAGCACCGTCCATATCGTTGCTAAAGTGTTGCATGACAGTGAAATATGGCGTGTGATGTGATTCGCCATCTGTTTCTCGATGGAACCCTTGCCCCCGGCATGCGCGCACCGTATTCATAGATCGCGTTTCGGATGCGGCTCGTCGAGATCGATGGCGATGGTCATCCCTCCGACGATTCCGAAAGGCGGTTGCCGGGCGCGACGGCGCAACGGTGACGAGGCAAACCGGGACTTGGAAGGCCCGGGGCGCACGGCAGAGAGGTCGCTGGCCACTGCCGAAAATGCCCTCAGACGAATTCGGAGGGTGCTCCCTGCCGCCGACCGCGCGGCACAAAGGGGGGTGAAGGGAAGGAGGTCCAGCCACCCTCACACGGGTGGATCCAAGCAAGGACCTGGATTCTCGCCAGCGCAGTAGGGAGGTTCGCCGGACACAGTGTGAAGTGACCGGACGGCTCCTTCGAGGGAACGGCCCGAGCGCCTCGTGCGTCTCGGGCCGTTTCAACTTTGTAGCCCATGAGTCCAGCCTCTGCGTGCCCGCCTGTGTCTCTTCCTCCGCGGGCCGACCGTGTTCCCCGAAAGACTCCCCCTGGCGAACAGGCCGCGTCTGCTCAGACCGGAGGGAGGTCTTCCCGGAAGTCCAGATACCGGCCCCGCTCGCGCTCCTTCGCCAACCACGCATCGAAGCCGGAGGGAACCAGGCCCCCGGACGACATTTGTTCCTTGGCGGCCGTGGTGGCCAGAAAGTTGGCGTACTCGTTGCGTGGGTGGCCGGCGTGACCGCGGACCCACCGGGCGCGCAGAACATGGCGCGCCATCTCCGCGTCCAGCTGCTTCCAGAGCTCGAGATTCTCGATCGTCCCCCCCTTCCGGCGCCAACCCCGTCGCTTCCATCCCGGGAGCCACTCGGAGATTCCCTTGATGAGGTACTGGCTGTCGGAGACGAAGTGGACCTCGCAGCTCCGCTTGAGGCTTCGCAGCGCCTCGAGGGCGGAGCGAAGGGCCATGCGGTTGTTCGTGGTGTCGGGCTCGAACACCCAGAAGTCTCGCCGCTGCCAGGAATCCCCACGCCAGAGCTCCATGAGACCTGCCGCTCCGCCCGGGTTGGCCCGTCCCCGGAACTGGTTTCCCAGGCAGCTTTCGTCGGCGTGAATGTGAACGAGGTCGCGGGACATGGGTGGGGAATGGGGGGTGGTGGAGTGTGAGGTCGCCAAGGTAATGCCTGACGGACAGCATCGGGAGGAGTCGCCAACGGGCGCCGTGACGGCACCGGGAGCCGCGTCCCGGTCCCGGACAGCGAGCGCAACGGGGGTACTCCCCCGTTCGACGACCTGCTAGCTTTGCCGCGAATCTCCCGCCCCCTTCCATCGGAGTGGCCGCTGCCTTGCGACGCCCCGCCTACCTCCTCCTCGAAGATGGCCACCGGTTCGACGGAAGCTTGATCGGCGCCGCGGCCGTGGCCCTGGGGGAAGTCGTTTTCAACACGTGCATGACCGGTTACCAGGAGGTCCTCACCGATCCGTCCTACACTGGTCAGTTGGTGACGATGACGTACCCGCTCATCGGCAACTACGGCGTGAACGGGGAAGACACGGAGTCGTCCAAGCCTCAGG
Source organism: Gemmatimonadota bacterium (assembly GCA_022340755.1). Lineage (GTDB taxonomy): Bacteria > Gemmatimonadota > Gemmatimonadetes > Longimicrobiales > Gaopeijiaceae > SZUA-318. The sequence continues at coordinate 3,690 of JAJDNI010000315.1, read as the reverse complement.
TGGCGGGCTTCATCGTTCGAGAAGCTGCCCGCCGGCCCTCTTCCTGGCGCGCGGAGGAGGGTCTGGACGAGTACCTCGATCGTCACGGCGTCACGGGCATCGCCGATGTCGACACCCGGTCGCTCACGAGGCACATCCGCTCGCAAGGAGCCATGAGGGGAGCCATCGCCCCGGCCGACGCCGACCCTGACGGTGTGATGAATCGGATTCTGGGGCACCCCCGCATGGAGGGCCTCGATCTCGCATGCGGGGTCTCGACCACCGAGCCCTACGAGGTGCCCGCCGCGGGACCCGAGCGATTCCACGTGATCGCGTACGACTTCGGCGTGAAAGCCCATTCCCCTCGCCTGCTCGCCGAACGTGGCTGCAAGGTCACGGTCATCCCGGCGGACACCCCCGTGGAAGACATCCTCGCGGCTCCGCCCTCCGGCCTCTTCGTCTCGAACGGCCCTGGAGACCCGGCGGCGGTGGCGAAGGCCGAGCGGGCGATTCTCGAGCTGGCTCAGGCGAACGTGCCCGTGTTCGGGATCTGCCTCGGCCACCAACTCATCTCGCGTGCCTTCGGCGCCACCACGTACAAGCTCCCTTTCGGACATCACGGTGGAAACCACCCCGTGAGGAATCTGGATCGGGACACCGTGGAGATCACGTCGCAGAACCACGGCTTCGCCGTGCGGTCGGCGGAAGGCGGCACGATCCCCGGTGCCCCGGGGCTGCGTCTCACCCACGTCAACCTGTACGACGGGACGGTGGAAGGGGTGGAGCATCGGGAGCTTCCGGTCTTCTGCGTGCAGTACCATCCGGAGGCGGCGCCCGGGCCCCATGACAGCCGCTACCTCTTCGATCGATTCACGGTCCTGATGGAGGAGCGCGCAACCCGCTGAGGAGGGGCCTGGCGGCGGCGCAAGTTCGCCTGTCACAACGACTCAAGGGTTCTTGCGGCCTCATTCGGGCAAGGTTACCCTGCCCACTGACGGGTTGGCGGGCCCGAACTGCCCGCCCGAGCAATGGCGACACCCTCTGGAGGAAGCATGACCAAGGCGGACCTCGTCGAGCAGGTGGCCGAGGCCATCGGCCCTGGGATCACGAAGAAGGACTGCGCCCTTGTCGTGGATGGGTTCCTCAATGCGCTGAAGCTCGCCCTCGCGAACGGAGACAACATCGAGATTCGCGGCTTCGGCACGTTCAAGGTCCGCAGGCGCAAGACGCGCACCGCCCGGAACCCCCGCACCGGCGATCCCGTAGAGGTGCCGTCCCGGAGCGTGCCGGTCTTCAAGCCGTCCAAGCACCTCCGGAGCCGAGTGGCGAAGCGGAACGCAGCCGCTGGATGATCCCTCGAAGGCTTCGCCACAAACGCGCGGAGCTCTCCATGAGCAAGCCCGGCCGTTTAACGGAGTTCCCCCCAGGGGCGTCTGAACGTCGGTGAGGACCGGCGCGGCGGGGGAGACCCTCTCCGATGCCGAGCTCGTTCGCCGGGCCCAGGAAGGCGACGAGCTGGCGCTGGAAGTGCTCGTGGAGCGGCATCAGGACGCCGCATTCCGGGTCGCTCTCTCGTTGGTCGGTGACACCGATCTGGCGCAGGATGTCGTGCAGGACGCCTTCTTGAAGGCATTCAGGGCACTCGGGGGATTTCGCGGGGAGGCCGCTTTCCGGACCTGGCTCCTGACCATCACGGCGAATGCCGCCAGGGGAGCGTTGCGGAAGCAGGGGAGGAGGAGGGAGGCCAGCCTGGACGCGGTGGGGCCCGTGGCATCGACAGAGGTTGACCCCGAGGAGTCGGCGGTGGTGGGGGACGAGGCGGCAAGGGCCAGGGCGATGCTCGTGGATCTGCCCGAAAAGCAGCGGCTGGCGGTTCAGCTCAGGATCGACGAGGGGTTGAGCTTCAGGGAGATTGGAGAGGTCATTGGGTCGACTGAAGGTGCCGCGAGGGTGAACTACTTCCACGGCATCCACCGTCTCAGGGAGCGGATGGAACGATGAACATGCGCTGCGAATTTGCCCGGGAGCTGATCCCCGACTTGGTCGGGGGGCGCCTGGCTGCAGAAGAGGCCGCGCGGGTCGGTTCTCATCTCGAAACGTGCGACGCTTGTCGGGCCGAGGCGGATTTCGTGCGGCTGCTGTTCGCGAGCAGGCCCGTGGCTCCCCGTGAGCTGGTCTCACGGGTTCGCGAAGCCGTACGCGCCGGCGAGGGATCGGCCCGCCGTCCCTGGTGGGGTCTCGCGGCGGCAGCCGTGGCCGTCCTCGCCCTGGGTATTGGCGTGGCGTCGCGAGGAGCGACCGAAGCGACGGCGCCCGTGCCGGGATTCGTCGCGGAGGGAACCGCCGTGAACGTCTGGTTCGCCGATGACGGCATGATCGCAGGCGCGCCGGCTCTGGACGGCCTGTCGGACGACGCCCTGCAGGCCCTGCTCGACGAGTTGGGCAGCGGAGGAACTGGAGGTACGGCATGAGAAGGCTACGCGCCAACGCGCCCGCGGCACTGCTGGCCACCATCTTGTTGGGGTCGCCCCTCTCCCTGGGTGCCCAGCGGATGCCCATGCGCGGCGGGGGACCGCCGGGGCAGCAGTCCAGGCAGCAGTTGGAGGAGCGTGTGCGTGCCCGCTTCGGTCAGATGATCGAGCAGCGACTGGGTCTGGACCAGGAAACGGCCCAGGCGCTCAACGCCACGGTGCAGTCGTTTCAGGAGGAGCGCGGGCGGTTGACCCGGGAGCAGCAGGCGCTGCGCAAACGGGTGGAAGCCTTCACCCTGGAGGGCGGCGGCTCGAACGCCGATGCGCAGCAACTGCTGGATCGAATGAACGAGTTGAGAAGCCAGGAGAACCAGCTGTACAGGAGTGAACAGGACAGCTTGGCCAACGTGCTCACTCCATCGCAGCTCTTACGCTTCAACGTCCTGCGGGAGCAGATGGCCCAGCGCATCCAGCAGCTTCGCATGGGTGGGATGATGGGACGGGGCAGGGGCCCGGGCGGAGGGTCCCCCGATGGCGTCCTGGGTGGTCCTGGCCGCCCGTAGCCGGAGTATCGGCCGACGACGTGCGGTCGAGGGGGCACGTGCCCCCCTGGCCTGGTGACGTTGCACCGGCAACCCTCCGCACCCCCGACGGAACGCTCACCCCCCGCCGGGGGTTTCCCTAGGGTCACGCCCGACTCGACCTCATTCTGCCCCCCCGCGCCGGAGCCCATGGCCCTCGTCGTCCGAACCCTGTTCTTCGCCGCCCATCGCGACCTCATGCAGACGTCCGAGCTTGCCGTCGAGCTGTCCGACGGATCGACGGTGGGGGACCTGATCGCGGAGTTGCGCGGGCGGGGAGGGCCGTTCAGTGGCCTCCCACCGGATTCAGCCGTCGCGGTGAATCGGGAGTACGTGGACGCTTCGCGACAGCTCCGCCAGGGCGATGAAGTGGCGTTCATTCCGCCGGTTGCCGGTGGCTGAGCCGGAGAGCGGAGCCTTGTTTCACGCCGACGTGGTTCGCGAGCCCATCGATCCCGTGCGGGTGCTGTCCCGTGTGGGCAGCGCGGACGACGGTGCCGTTCTGTTGTTCCTCGGTGTCGTGCGAAACCACGCCGAGGGTCGCGCTGTCGAGGGGATCACCTACGACGCCTACGAGGCCATGGCGAGGGATGTGCTGAGCGCCATCGCCGCTGAAGCCGCCGACCTTCTGGGCACGGACCGGATCGCCGTGGTCCATC